>NZ_JBFWIQ010000005.1:0-302599 GCF_050255915.1 Alcaligenes sp. | reverse complement strand
CAAGCGCAGCGCTCCCGCGCACCGATGCAACGCATGGCAGATCAAGTGGCTGGTTATTTTGTGATGGCAGTCGTCGTCATCGCCATCATCACGTTTTTTGTTTGGGGTACTTTTGGGCCGCAACCGAGCTGGGTATATGGCTTGATTAACGCCGTAGCTGTACTGATCATCGCCTGCCCATGTGCCCTGGGCTTGGCCACGCCCATGTCCATTATGGTGGCAACCGGCCGTGGCGCCACCCAGGGCGTGCTGTTTCGCGATGCAGCAGCCATCGAGAACCTACGTAAAGTCGATGTCCTTATCGTCGATAAGACCGGCACCTTGACGGAAGGCCGCCCTGCGTTCGAGCAGGCCATTCCGGCAGGCGACACAGAGGCTGCCGAAGTGCTGCGTCTGGCGGCTAGCCTTGATCAGGGCAGTGAACATCCGCTAGCAGACGCCATTGTTAGCGCAGCGCGTGAGCAAGGCTTAAGCCTCAGTGCCGTCAACGAGTTCGAATCGGGTAGCGGTATTGGGGTGCGGGGCCAGGTCGACGGTAAGCACCTCGCCCTCGGCAACACCGCTCTCATGGACCAAGAAAACGTTAACGTTACGATCATGGCCAGTACCGCCGAATCGTTGCGCACCAAGGGTGCAAGCGTCATGTATTTGTCAACAGACGGTCAATTAATAGGCTTGCTGGCCGTCTCTGATCCAATCAAGAAAAGCACACCGGAAGCCGTGAAGGGTCTCAAGGCGGCTGGGATCCGCGTCATCATGGCAACAGGCGACGGCATTTCGACGGCTAAAGCTGTGGCACAGCAATTAGGAATTGACGAGGTTCACGGTGAAGTGAAGCCGGCCGACAAGCTGGATTTGGTCAGCAAACTTCAAGCAGAAGGCCGAGTTGTTGCGATGGCCGGCGACGGCATTAATGACGCACCTGCCTTAGCCAAAGCGGATGTCGGGATTGCGATGGGTACCGGAACCGACGTGGCGATGAACAGCGCGCAGGTCACGCTGGTCAAGGGAGACTTGCGCGGCATCTCGATTGCGCGCCACCTCTCGGACAAAACAGTCGCCAATATGAAGCAGAATCTGGGCTTCGCATTCGTTTACAACGCTCTTGGGGTGCCCTTGGCCGCTGGGGTCTTGTACCCGTTTGTCGGGCTGTTGCTTTCACCCATGTTCGCGGCACTGGCGATGAGTCTGAGTTCAGCATCGGTCGTTTTCAATGCCCTTAGGCTTCGAAAGTCTACCTGAAGTGCAACGCGTCGCGTGAGTCGGTGGCACTTGAACTTAGCAAGTAGCCAAAGCTGACGTGTTTGGGGAAATAGCAAATCTTTACGTAAAACAGGAGATCAGCCATGCGCCAATACCTTCGGTTTGCCGCCATGATCGCTACTTCAACGATCGTGATGTTCGGCCTTATGTATCTAAATACGTATGAGCTGGCCGACGTCTTTTTCAGTGAAACCCGCGTGTATATGGCATTCATGATGGGCGCCGCGATGGCAATCATCATGCTGGCCTTCATGGTCCATATGCACCGAAGTCGTCGCGTGAACAGTGCGATTTTTGTCGCCAGCGCGATAGTATTTGCGCTTGCTCTCTGGCTTGTGCGAAGTCAGTCAACCATTGAGGATGTTTCCTGGATGAAGGCGATGATTCCGCATCACTCCATCGCGATCTTGACCAGCGAACGGGCGACCCTCTCTGATCCTCGCGTTCGTGAACTGGCCGGTCAAATCATCGAGTCACAGCGCAGGGAAATCGAAGAAATGAAAGCGCTTATCAAGGATCTCGAGAAATAAATCCGCATCTGAGCCGCAAGTGAGCCTGAACGAAGTCACAGGAAAGGTTCTAAGCAACAATACTCATTGACTGCCTGGGTAACTGCACAGGATTGAATGCCGGAAACTCTGCATCAGCCGACGATGCGCTGACCCAGGTCTCCAGCGTCGTGCTGGCCTCAAGCGCTCTGGCAAACGCATTGGCGACTGTGATCACCCACTGCTCATCAATGCAAAGCGAAGTACGCAGGGTGCCGAAGGTAAATGGCTTGCTCAAGCGATCGCTCCATCGTTTCCAAGGACGATGCGGGAGGCAGTCTTCGGTTAGCGCCGGCATTTGGTAGCCGACGCCCCATGAACGGCTCGCAGCGCATCCAAAGCCATCGAAATAGCTTTCTTGACAGCTCTTTGGTTCGAACTCAGATCTCGTTATTGAGGCGAGGATGGCACTTCAAGTTTATCGGCATACTTAATCATGATGTCGCCCATGGCACGCATCATCTCGCCATGCATCTGCATCATCACTTTGCTATTGGCGCCGCTGGCGGCACCCATCATAGGGCAACTGCCCATCATCCCCATCATGCCGCCGCCCATCATGCCGTGATCTTTCATCCTACCTGGCTTCATCTGGCCCATCTGGGTCGCGTCATCATTATGCATCATGCCTGGTTCAGCTTTCATGCCCGTGGATGTGCCATCGCCGCTGGGAGTCGCTGCTGCTCCTGCACCGCTTACGCCCAACAAGAGCGCCGTAACGGGCGCAATAAATAGTGCTTTCATATTCATTTTGATCTCCTAAATTCAGAAAATTGACTTTTCACGAACCGGCTTGAACTTGTGGCGCAAGAGAGATGTAGGTGTGGAGGTGTAGTGTCTTCCAGCGTCAGAGCAGCAAATGCGTACCAATCGTGGCGTACCCGGCTATATCGTTGCTCGTCTGTAGATTTTAGTCCTTAGAAAATGGTTTACCGTTAAAGTCCACCGTAACCAGATTGCCGTCCAGTTGCCCCATGCCCGGCGCATTCAACGGCATGCCAGGCGCCGACACGCCCTTCACCGACGAGTCAGCGAGCAACTTGTTGACTGCATTGGCGGGCACATGCCCTTCTATGATCTGGCCGGTGGCGTGTACCACGCCTGTATGGCACGATCCAAGCTTTGGTGGCACACCGAGTTTTTGCTTGACTGAAACCATGTCGGCTGTCTTGATCGTCGTAACGTCAAAGCCAGCATCCCGCATATGCTCGACCCATCCGGTGCAGCAGCCGCAATTGGGGTCCTGATATACGGTAATGGCCGTGCCGGCAGCCTGTGCAAAGGATGACGCGACAGATAAGGCAGCCGCTGTTAGCCATAGTTTCATGAAACCTGCTCCAGCAAAAATGTAGATCTTGAATGATTCATAGTATAGATAAAGACCACAACCAAGCAGCTTAGTTCTGCTGTTGCAAAGTAACTTCCTTCTGTGCCTCTAGAACTTTAGGGGGCCAAGTGCTCTTGATATAAGTCAGTACCGCAATGATCTCTTGGTCGCTGAGGATGTCGCGATACGCGGGCATGTCGCTCACATAGCCTGGAGGTGCTGTCTTCCCAGGGACCAGACCGTTTCTCACCATATCGACCAGCATCGCATCGGGATGGTGCCAGGTATGGCCGCTCTTGTCATGCGGCGGTGCAGGCAGCCTGCCATTGGACATGCGTTCACGCCAGTTCGGCTGGCCTTGCAGGGACTCGCCATGGCAGGCTGCGCAGTTGTTCGCATAGATCGCCTTGCCCTGCATCACAAGGGATTGGTCCGCAGGGTCGATGAATGCCGGGCCAGATGGCCGAATCGTGCTGTATAGGACGGCGGCGGCACCGATTATGACGACGCCAACCACTCCAAAGACCAATTTTCTCCGTGTCATTTGAATGCGCTAGATCAGCTGACTTTTACCTTGCCAACCATTCCAGCTTCCATGTGACCCGGAATCAAGCAAGCGAAATCGACAGTGCCCGCCTGGTCGAACTGCCACACCAAGCCGCCAATCTTACCCGGGCCCAATGTAATCATATTCGGTTCCGAATGCTGCATCCCCGGCATCTTCTGCATCTCGGCCGCATGGGCCTTCAAAGCGGCAATGGACCCGATCACCATTTCATGAGGGATTTTCCCCGTATTCTTGATAAAGAAACGAACTGTCTCGCCAGCGCGGACCTGGATGTCACCAGGCGTAAACCGCATGGTGTCGTCCATCGTCAGTTCAATCGTGCGCGTAACTTTAGCCGGATCGCCCGGCTGACCAGTTGGCGAAGGTGCATTCGACATGGTAGACATATCGTGACCGGGCACGCCATGCGCCGGTGCACCATGCCCCCCGCCATGGTTGCCGGCAGCCAATGCGAGGCTTGGAAGTACGCTCAAAGCCAGAATGGACAGTGTCTTTTTCATATAAATGCTCTCTTGAGATTTGCTTTAACAGGTTGCCTTTTCAAGCCGCCCATGTGGAAAGGTGAAAGACGACTTCAGAAGCGAAAGCTCAGACCGGCCACAAAGCGGGTTTCCTGCCTGGAGTCGCCCGCTGCTCGTGCGTAATCCGCCGTTTTTCCAAACTTGCTGGACCATTCGACGCCCACGTACGGAACGAACTGACGCGTGACTTCGTACTTGAGGCGCAAGCCCGCCGTGCCGTCTGTCAAGCCGCTACCAATGCCCCAGCGTTCATCGTTCTTTCCATAGAAATTCACTTCGACGCTGGGTTGGAGGTATAGCTTCTGAGTCAACAGGATGTCGTACTCGGCCTTCAGCTCCAAAGCGGTGCGGCCGCTCGAGCCAACATAGGCTGTGGCATCGACTTCAAACCAGTAAGGCGCTAACCCTTTAAAGCCAAATGCCAACCATTCCCGGTTCGGCACGCCTTGGCCATGATCGAAACGAAAACCCAGTTCCGTATCCCAAAACGTAGAAACTGCATGGCGCCACAGAAGTTGTGTCTCAGACTCTTGCAGCTTACCGCCCGCCACTTCGCCTTCGGCCTTGATCACGGCGCGGTTGTAAGTGCTGCCGTACCAGGCCTCGCCTTCATAGGCCACCCATTCCTCGCCGCGCGCCCTGACGTATTCCAACCGGTCAAAATTGACGGAGCCGAAGTTGTGCATGTCGGACATGACTAGCGCATCTGACGGCGGCAACGCATATTTTCCGGCATTGCGGACGTAGCCATCGGAGTACGCGTCCGGATCACGGGCATCCGGCGGCGGCGATCCGCCTTGCATTTGCATATCGCCGTGATCCATTTCGCCACCGCTATGGTCCATGGCACCCATATCGTGTGCGGAGGTTGGCGCATTGGAGCCGGACTGACCGTGCGACATTCCCGGCATGGCGGAAGTGTTTTTGATCGAGTCAGGCTGCTTCATGGGCATTTTCATGTCGCCATGACCCATACCGGGCATGTCCATCGAACCGTGATCCTTATCGGACATGTTCATAGAGCCATGATCCATGCCCGAAGCCGTCGCGGGCGTGCTTGTTGCGGGCAGCGCCGCAGTATGACCGGCATGGCCGGCATGCGTCTGCGCATAGGCAAGCACGGGCATCACTCCCACTGTAGCGATGGTCGCCGCAAGAAACTTCTTCTTCAATTGATTGTTCATGACCAGGATGCCTAACGTGTCGTTCATTGTCTTCATGCCACCACCACTTCGCGAAACATCCCTGCATCCATATGCAACATCAGATGGCAATGCCACGCCCAGCGTCCGAGCGCATCGGCGGTCACAAGAAAGCTGATACGCTGAGCAGGCTGCACGGGTATCGTGTGGCGTCGCGCCTGAAATTGGCCGTCTGGCGTTTCCAGCTCACTCCACATCCCGTGCAGATGCATGGGGTGCGTCATCATGGTGTCGTTGTGCAAGATGACTCTGACCCGTTCGCCATAACGGAAATGAACCGGGGTTGATTTTCCGAACTCGACGCCGTCGAACGACCAGGTATAGCGCTCCATATTGCCGGTCAAATGGAGCTCGATTTCACGCTCTGCGCCGCGCGGGTCCATTGGCCCGCCCACGGTGTGCAAATCGGACAGCGTTAGCACGCGCCGGCCGTTATTACGCAGCCCAATGCCGGGATCGTCCAGGTTGGTGCGCGGCATATCGACCCGCATATCGATGCTGGGCCCATACTCGGTCCTGGCATGGCGCACCTGAGGGCTGGCGCCGGCCGCAGACATCGCGCCGTGGTCCATGCCTGACATGCCTGCGTGATTCATACCTTGCATGCTGCCGTGATTCATCCCAGCCATATTTCCGTGGCCCATTCCGGTCATGCCTCCATGGCTCATGCCACCGGACGATTGGCTGGCTGCGCCATGATTCATTCCTGCCATGCCCCCGCCCATAGCGCCCATCATGTCCGCCATGGTCAACCATTCCACGGGGTCAAGCGCCGGTACTGGCGCTTCGAGACCAGCATGCGTGGCTAGCGTACCGCGCGCATATCCCGTGCGGTCCATTGCTTGCGCATAAACGGTGTAAGCGTCGTCCTTCGGTTGTACCAATACATCGTAGGTTTCCCCGGGCCCGAATCGGAACTCGTCCACCGTAACGGGCTCCACATTGACCCCGTCGGCTTGAACGACGGTCAACTGAAGGCCCGGGATGCGTACATCGTAGAAAGTATTAGCCGCGCCGTTGATAAAGCGCAGCCGCACCCGCTCTCCAGGTCGAAATAGCCCCGTCCAGTTGCCCGCTGGCGTCGTACCATTCATCAGGTAGGTCAGCACGTTCGCGGACAGATCGGCCAAATCCGTGGGGCTCATGCGCATCTCGTTCCACATCTTGCGCTTGTCGATAGCGGCTTTCAGGCCCATCTGGGAAGCATCCTGAAAGAAATCGACGGCCGTGGGCTGGTTGTAGTTGTAGTAGTCGCCCTGCATCTTGAGCTTGGCCAGGACCCGCATCGGATCCTCGTCGGTCCAGTCAGAGAGTTGGACGACGTACTCGCGATCGGCCCGTATGGGGTCAGCTTGCGCCGGGTCGATAATGATCGCCCCATAGACCCCGGTGGCCTCCTGCATGCCCGAGTGCGAGTGATACCAATACGTGCCGCTTTGCTGCACTTTGAACCGATACGTGAACGTTTCGCCGGGCGGGATCCCCGTAAAGCTAATTCCGGGCACTCCGTCCATCTGAAACGGCAGGATGATGCCGTGCCAATGGATTGACGTGGTTTCGTTCAGGCGGTTCTTGACGCGAATGGTGACGGTATCGCCTTCGCGCCAACGCAACGTGGGCGCCGGTAGCGAGCCATTGACCGTCGTCGCCATACGAGGCTTACCAGTGAAATTCACAGGTGATTCACCGATCTCCAGGTTGAACTCGGTCCCAGTCAGTACAGCGGCTGAACCAGTACTCGTTCCGCCCGATTGCATTCCAGCGGCACGGGCAAATGGCGACAGGCCCAGCAACACGCCTCCGGCCACAAGGCCTTGCACAAAACGGCGGCGAGGTATGGCCGGGAAGGGAACGGCTAACGTAGTTGAGCGTTTCACGCGGGGAGAATCCTGTAGTAAGTCGTTATTAGAAACGGCGTCTGCCAGTTCAATTGAAGCGACAGGGCGTCATTCCTTAACTTTAATCAAGTAGAGCTGTCGCACTAATGACGGCTCCATTACTTTTTTGTAATCCATGAACCGGATCGCACCCCGGGGCCATTAGAGAGGTATTGCGGAATCCAATGAACGCAAAAATTTCTTCGGCGCCTGAAACCCGATGACTTGGTAATCGATCTCCATACCCTGTCTGTCGAAAAAGACGATGCCTGGGGGGCCGAACAACTCAAAACGTTTGAGCAGTGCCTGATGGTCTGCGTTGTTTGCCGTCACATCGGCCTTAAGCAGCACAACGTCTTTGAGACGCTTTCTTACCTGAGCGTCTGTAAACGTGAAACGCTCCATTTCCTTGCATGAGATGCACCAATCTGCCCAGAAATCGAGCATGACGTAGCGGCCTTCGGCCGCTTGGACTTCGGACTCGAGGTCAGCAAGGCTCATAACTTTTTTAAACTGCAGCTCGGGCGAGCCGATATTCTGCGCGGCTGCAGCACCTGGACCTCTTAAACCGTCCAGGGGCTGCAGGACATCGCGGCCGCCTGAGAGCATGCCGATGAGCAACGCAAGGCCCGAAACGAGTGCAATGACCCCAACCCCTTTGCCCAAACGCACAAAGCCAGGCGAGCCGTCAGGCAGGGGATCCAATGCCCTCAGGTACATCGCGGAAATAATGAGCAAGACCGCCCATAAGCTCATATGGACGACAGCAGGTATGACCGGGGAAATCAGGTAGATGGCCACAGCCAGCATCGTGACGCCAAAAAAGTGCTGCACGAACTTCATCCACGGACCAGCTTTTGGCAACAGTGCGCCCGCTGTGGTGCCAAAAATCAGAAGCGGGACTCCCATCCCTATGGCGAGCGAGAAAAGCGCCAAGCCACCCAGCACAACATCTTCTGTCTGCCCAATGTAAAGCAGTGCCCCAGCCAGCGGTGCCGCAACGCATGGCCCGACAATGACGGCGGACAACACACCCATAACCGATACGCTCAAGACCCTTCCGCCGGCAGACCGGTTTGCGGCGCCCGCTAGGCGGGTCTGAATGGAAGCGGGTATCTGCAGCTGATAAAAGCCGAACATGGAAAGCGCAAGCAGCACGAAGACGGCGGCAAAACTGCCCAGCACCCACGGGTTTTGCAGGTAGGCCGAGAGCATTGTGCCCGCTAATCCTGCGGCCACACCGGCGAGCGCATAGGTAATGGCCATGGCCATCACATAAACCAAAGAAAGGCCAAACGCATGACGACGGCTTATCGAGCGCCCTTGCCCAATAATCATTCCCGACAGAATTGGAATCATGGGAAGCATGCAGGGCGTAAACGCCAGAACCAAGCCAAAACCAAAGAAGGCGGCAACGAGCGCCCACGCATTGTCTTCGGCGAACAGATCTCGAACGAGGTTCGTCTCCGACACCGGGGCCTCGGCTACCCTCTGGACGCCGCTGCTACGCGCTTGCGCTGGCATGGGGCTCTCATCGCCAGAACCGGAACTTGCACCAGCTGCCGCGACAAGTGGTACGGACAGCGTCTTCTTTATCGGTGGATAGCAGACACCGGTAGGATCGTTACAGCCTTGATAGGACGCTTGCAGAATCAGCGTCTCGGAAAGGGATCCAGACAGGCGATTCAACGTAATTGGGACCTGGACGGCCCCGTAGTACACCTGGACCTGACCGAAGGTGGGATCATCCTTGACCTTACCTTCAGGCAGCACGACGTTCTTGATCGCTGCGCCGGACGACTCCTGAAGATCAAACGCGATCCTGTCCCGATAAAGATAATAGCCCTCTGCTGCAGTGAGCATCGCGACCAGCGTATCGGCGTCGCGGGCCCTCACCGAGACTTTGAACGCTTCGTCTGGCGGCAAGAGCTCTTGGTTAGCACCCTCATCACCAAACCAATCACGCAAAGAATCGAAGAGGCCCTGAGTCGAGGAGGCAGAGTCTGAGGCCGTAATACTCGTGGAGCTGGCCGGTGTTGCAGAGAATTCCGCTGGACTAATACCAGGTAGCCACGCCAGTGACAGTACGAGCAGGGCTGTCATCAAACGGATCGATTTCACTTCAACTACTCATCATCCAAAACATCATAATGCCCATGAAAACGAAGGCGAAAATGGTGACCAAGCTAATTGCCGCTAGTACTAGGAGGACTATTCGCGTGAGTCTGGTCCCCATGGTCCGCTCAAGCATCAAGGCGCTTTACTACGGTTCAGCGGACGCGGGTGCCCGCCGGCATTAGTCCCTTCCGGTAGTGGTGCTTGAGTGGGTCTACCGTTCTTTGAACCGTTATCGCTGTGACACGACTGCATGCCTTTCATCATGAAAAACATCATCAGCGGACAGATCAAAAAGAATAAGAATGGGCTCACCGCAGCAATCCACTCCCGCGCGTCAGGCAAGGCCGCGTACGCCACTGCAATCAGCACGGCCAGTCCGAGGCCGCCTTTCAACATCGCTTTCATATCGCATTTCATTGTGGGCTCTCCTTGTACTTGCGTCGCTGGAGCTCAATCTAGCGACGAGCCCACTGTAACGGTCCGTCGCTGTCAGAAAGATGGCGTGGGCATTACATCTTTGTCATCTTTGGAGAAGAGCTCAGGGAAGCAATAATTTTGTTGCTATATGTACAAAGCACTCGCATTGCTTTAATTGCGCCGCCCCGCGCGGGGCAAAGCATTTTCTATTTACAACGGGCCGCAAAAACCACGGTATCTGTTGACATTGCCACTATGGGAATGTTTAACCTACAGTTATTCGGTTTGATGAGTAACGAAGAGAGGAAAAAATGATTCAGTTTGAAGTAAACGATATGACCTGTGGACACTGCGTGGGGGCTGTCACTGCGGCTGTCAAAGACGTCGCTCCCGAGGCTACCATTTCGATTGACTTGGCCGAACACGCCGTACGCGTGGAAGGGGCTCGTGATGCAGGCGTAGTAGAACAAGCTATTCGCGAGGCGGGTTACAGTCCGTCGCGTAAAGTTTAAAAAGGCCAAAGGGCAGTGATGCGCCCTAGCCTCAATCTTTGGTTTGCCCGCACCACTCATGAGGGCACGGGTTCTGCTTGGTAGGCCGCTCAGGCCATCTGCGCCATCCGCCTGCACTCTTCAGCACATCTGCGGCAAGCCTCGGCGCAGCGCTGGCAGTGATCCATTTGGTGTTTGGCGCATTCGTCTCCGCAAGCTTGGCAGACATCCGCGCACAGACGGCAAAGCGCTTGGGCGAATTCACTTCCCCTAGCCATATAACTGGCCGCCATGCGGCAAATTTGTGCGCAATCCATGTCCAGCTTTATGCAGCGCGCCATGCTTTTAACGTCCTGTTCTCCCAGGCATGAAACGGCGCAGTGGTCGCACTCCGTAGCGCAGGCATAACAAGCGTCTATGCATGATTGAAACTTTTCATGAGGCATATCGATCTCCAACGAGGTTGAGGTGTGATCATCATGTGGCCACCGTCATGCGGTGCCACTTCCCTCATGCAGCAACTTGGATGCCGTACGGGCAGTAATTTGCCTATAAATGCTGGCATTTCCGTTCAAACTCAGCTCGGTGCGTGATGGCTTCTGCCGTGTCATTACAATTTTGTAATCCTCACGTCATGTTGCCGTCAGCGCCATCGCACTAAAGTCCTACTATGGACGGCAGCACGCTCTTCTTTTGTCGTGATAGCCGATGGACCTATAGGATCGAACCCATGAAATTGCTGTTGGTCGAAGACGAGACCAAAACCGGTGATTATGTACGCCAAGGACTAGTGGAGTCCGGCTTCGTTGTGGACCTCGTGCGCACTGGCTTAGACGGGCATCATTTGGCCCTGACTGGTTCTTACGATTTGATTATCTTGGACGTCATGCTGCCCGATGTGGACGGTTGGCGTATCGTCCAGGCGCTACGTGATGCGAAATCGTCAACGCCGGTACTTTTTCTGACTGCCCGGGATAGCGTGGAAGATCGGGTCAAAGGGCTAGAGCTGGGCGCAGACGATTACTTAGTAAAACCGTTCGCTTTTTCAGAGCTCCTAGCGCGCGTTCGTACGTTATTAAGGCGAGGCGCCACTTCTACTTTCCAGGATCAGTTACAGATCGCCGATCTCGTTCTCGATATTCCGCGCCGCCGAGCTCAGCGCCAAAACGTGCGTATTAATCTTACGAACAAAGAGTTTGCCTTGTTGGAGCTCTTGGTACGCCGGCAAGGCGAAGTGCTGCCTCGCTCGTTGATCGCTTCCCAGGTTTGGGACATGAACTTTGACAGCGACACCAATGTCATTGATGTCGCGATCCGACGCCTACGCGCCAAAATCGATGACGATTTTGATCCTAAGCTTATCCACACGGTACGCGGCATGGGTTACATGCTCGACGTGACGCTCCCGGCATAGTTGATGAAAAGACGGCCGGCATCCCTAGCTGTACGGCTTACCGTTTCTATTGGGGCGGTCATAACAGTCGTCCTACTCACATTCGGCTGGATCGTAGAGCGGTCAATCAACAACCACTTTATCCAGCAAGATGTTGATGAACTGAATGCCGTCGTTCAGGCCTTAAAGCACACGCTAGCCACGCTGCCGCCTGATATAGCACCTGCTGAATTGAATCAGCGGTTTGCCAATGCCGTGTCCGGCCACCATAACGCTCAATATCGTATCTCCTCGGACTCCGGTGCCCTGATCTATGCTACGCCGGGATCAAATTTGGACAGGTTTGCTCAAATCGCTCAGCCTGTAGAGAAAATCACTATCGACACGGTTGGCATATGGCAAGACCACGGCGAGACATTTCGAGGAGCTGTACTACGCAGCGGGAGCGACAGTTTCCCTGCACCGCGCACCTTAACCATCGCAGTCGCCACGGGCATCAATTTCCATCTGCATTACCTGGACAGCTTTCGGGACTACCTTCGAATCATCACGGTTGCGGCCTGTCTCATTGCGATTTTGGCCACGTGGCTCGCGGTGCATCAAGGCCATGCACCGATACGGCGCATCAGCCGCGAAATCCGAAAAATCAGGTCTGATCAGCTGCATATACGACTCGAACCACAAGCCGTGCCTACTGAACTGGTCGAGCTCACAATGTCTTTCAACGGAATGCTTGAGCGGCTTGAGGATGTCTTCCGCCGTCTCTCCGATTTTTCAGGCGACATTGCGCATGAGCTCCGAACCCCTATCACGAATCTGAAAACCCAAACTGAAGTCGCACTTTCTCAGTCCCGCAGCGTCGAACAGTACCGGGAGATTCTGTACTCGAACTTAGAAGAGTACGAGCGCATGGCCAAAATGGTCAGCGATATGCTGTTTCTCGCTAAGGCCGACAACAATTTACTTAAGCCTGAGCTCGTTGAGATTGACCTCGAAGCCGAGATCAAGGTGCTATTTGATTACTTTAGTGCCTGGGCCGAAGAACGCGAAGTGCAATTGCACGCTGTAGGCGGCGCAGTGCTCGTCCGTGGGGACAGGCTCATGATACGCCGAGCGCTAAGTAACCTACTGTCGAACGCCATTCGCTACACGCCGCGTGGACGCAGCGTTACGGCATCGCTCAATCTCGACGCCGACAAGGCAAGCGTCTGTATCGCGAACCCAGGGCCGATCATAACTCCGGAGCACCTCACCCATATTTTCGAACGGTTCTACAGGCCGGATTCATCGCGCCATCGCAGTAGTGAAGGCTCGGGGCTCGGCTTAGCTATCGTGAAAACAATTGTGGAGGCCCATGGAGGTCGAGTCAGCGCCAGCTCGACGGCCGACGCAACCCGATTCGAAGTAGTGTTTCCAGCGGCGCAACATTCGGTACGCTAGCAGCACTCCTAAGCCCCTATGGCTCGTATCGCATCGTGCCGAAGGCGAGTCTATCCCCGCTCCAGAACGGCGGTCGAAATCAGAAAGCTGATACTCAACATTTCCATCTGCGTTCAGCTGATTGGCCACAAGCTCGGCACGGCGCGCTGCATGCTGACGACTGGTAGTGCGGTCTCCCGTAACGAAAGGCCGTTGTCTTTACAATCTTTGCCTCTCATGCTGTGCCGTTAGCTGTCACAATGACCCAAGGCGGAGTCAGCCATATGATTAATCGCGCAATTTTATTAGTTATGTATTTTACCGGGAGTCATATATTGATTCACCCTCATGTCATAATGTATCAAACTACTGGAAAAACTACCTGACCCTCCACATCATGAGCATCGGCGAGCGCCTACGTATCGCACGTACGAAACGAGGCCTAACCCAAGAAGCGTTGGCCGGCCTGGTTCAGGCTCCCCTGACCCAGGGTGCCATCGCACATATAGAAAGCGGCCGAAGCGAGTCCTCACGCCACATAGTATGGATCGCTGCAGCCCTTCGAGTCCGCGCCGAGTGGCTCGTTACCGGACAAGGGGAAATGTTCGAGGATGAGTGGCCATGGCCCGGAATATCTCGGGACTCCGTATCAAAGCTGCCAACGCTGGTCTTGGAAGACATTGGCGATTACATCGAGATGAAACTCGCCAAGCATAGCAGGGACAGCGGCGACGGCAAAACAGAATTGGGCAGCTAGACAGCTGCTGAAACGAGTTGCCGTATCCCCCCATCGCTTCTAGACGGTCGCTGAAAAGCTACACAAAGCCTGCGCACTGCCTTCAACCTACAACGGGTCAGAGCGATTCGATTTGATTCATTCCGAATCACATGAAGCGTCCTCCCTACAAATTTATATGACCCATATGACTCATTAATATTAGTTTTGTATTGACTCTTCTAAATAGATACGTAATGATTACACCAAGCCTGCTCTTTAACAACGCAACACCGATGAATACCGCGCCCTGCCCCACGACGGGCGGTGCGAGTGCGCGGCTACCCGAGTCGTCAGCATCCTGCGGGGCGACAGGCACCTGGGTAGGAGCAAAACAGGTGAAAAATCATCACTCCCCCGGGCCGGTAGAGACTGGCGCAGACTGGGGGAACTGGTGACGATCCGTACCCACGGACGCCGGCACTGCCACCAAAGGCAGGCCACCCTCGACGGATGGCGCGTAATTCGTTGATGACAGCGGCAAAGACCGCAGTTCTCAGCATCCCGCCGAACCGCGACAGCGGGCCAGCGGCGGGCTCCGCCGAGAATGATCGAAGCACGCGGCCCCCATCGCGGCATCTTGGAGGGCCGTCCACGAAGGCGCCAGTCGCGCCTGCTTTGGAAAGCATCTTGAACCCCATTCTCCCAGGGTGCTTCCCAAGGTCTAACGGAGGAAGAAATGAAGGAACAGCAGGTCCAGTCACAAATTTTTGGCCACCCGTCAACCAGATACCATACCCAGCAACCGCCCGATCAAGCGCTTCTTTACCGGATTCACACAGCCGAAGCCAAGCTTGGGGTATCCCGATCAACTATCTATCGGCTGGTCAACGAAGGCGAGCTGGTACTGATCAAGATAGGCAAACGGTCCAGCGGCATCACAGCAGCCAGCCTGCACGCACTCATCGAGCGCAACAAGGCACTTGTCAGTTAAGCCATCGCGCCATTTATTTTGTGGAGGCCGTCCGAAAAACGCCTACAAATTTCGGACGAACTTGCTTTTTGTCCGAAAAAAAGCTACAAATATCGGACAGAGGTGCCACCATGAACGATCTCAAGACTCAGATCATGGCCCACATCGATGCAGCAGCGCCTGACCAGGTATGGGTGCCAGCCGACTTTTCCCAACTTGGCGGCAGAGATGCCGTAGACAAGGCGCTTCAACGCCTAGTCACGGCGGCTCAATTGCGCCGTATCGACCGTGGGCTGTACGACCGACCCCGAGTAAACGGCTTGACCAAACAGGCAACACCCCCAGATTACCGCGCCGTCGTGGATGCCATCGCACGGCGCGACCAACTGCGTCTGCTTGTCGATGGGATGACCGCCGCCAACGACCTGGGCCTGACGGATGCCGTACCGGCGAACGTCATCATCCACACCGATGCACGCCGACGCACCATTCAACTCGACAATCTGACTATCACGTTCAAGCTCACGGCACCAAGCCGCCTGTATTGGGCCGGCCGGCCCGCCATGCGTGTCGTCCAGGCACTGTACTGGCTCAAGGACTCCCTGCCCGCAGACAAGCCTCGCATCGTCAAGCGGCTGTCCAAGCTGCTGGACAACTCAGAGCAAGGCGCAGCCATATGCCAAGACTTGCTGGCAGGCTTCAACGCGTTGCCAGCATGGATGCAGGCCATCGTGCGCGAACTGCCCGGCTGTGCTGTACCAGCCGTCGAAGCTTCTACGGCGCTGCCCGGCACCACCGACCGCCGGGTGCACACCGACACTTTTGCATGAATCCGAATTTCAATACCATCATCCAGGCCGCCGACGATGAGCGGCGCGGCCTGTTCCTGACGGCTGCTGCTCGCTTAGGCACGGCGGTCCAGAATGTCGAAAAGGACTTCTGGGTATGCTGGACTCTGGACGCCCTGTTCAACGGCCTGCCGTCAGACGGCCCTCGCCTGCTGTTCAAAGGCGGCACATCATTGTCCAAAGCATACGGCTTGATTTCCAGGTTCTCTGAGGACATCGACATCACCGTATTCCGCGAAGACATCGGCGAACCCGCTGAGGCTGCGGAGTTGGATGCCCTGAGCGGCAAGCAACGGCGCATCCGTCTGAATCGCATCCGCACTGCCTGCCAGCACTATATTGCTGATGATATGACAACGCGGCTCCATGCAATCGCGGCGAGGGCCATATCTACCGACCGCTTCCGCGTGGAACTGGATCCGGACGACCCCGACCAGCAGACTTTGCTGTTCTGGTATCCCACCGTGACGGCCACCCCCGGCGACTACATTCGTTCCGCCGTGAAGATCGAGGCTGGGGCAAAATCGGCCTTGGATCCGCATGAAGCGGTCGTAGTGTCTCCCTATGTTGCCGACGATCTACCCGATCTGGGCATGGCAGTGCACAATGTGACGACCGTCAAGCCCGAACGCACCTTCTGGGACAAGATCATCATTTTGCATGGCCTGCGCCAATGGCATGACCGCAGAGGACTATTGCGCCAAGGCGGCCAACGTGTGTCCCGGCACTATTACGATGTACACCGACTCCTTCAGCGTCCCGACGCCGACGCATGGATGGCAGATCGCCACCTGGCACAGGACTGCGCGCAACACGCCCGGCTGTTCTTCGGCGGCGCGGACCTGCGACTGGACATGGCAGCACATGGCTCCTTTACCCTCGCGCCGTCGGACGCCATGCACGAGGCACTAACCCGAGACTACGAAGCGATGAGCGGCATGATCTTCGGACCGCTTCCTGCTATAGGCGACGTGCTTCAAGTCGTCGCTGACCTGGAACAACGCTTGAATTCGAACCTCCCGTGAGCGGACTGCGAGAGAGTGACATAAACTGCACTTCACACAGGTACTGCTGACCAACGAGCATATTGGAATCGAACCACGGGCCACTTTCGTTGTTTTTTCGCACCTGTACCCCAGCTTGTACCCCGACCTTCCCGCCCAAGTCGGGAAAGCGCACAGACAGTGGCTTGTCCCGTGTCTATTCGATTCCGCCCCAGGCCACCAAGAATTCAAACAAAAAGCCCAGTCAAACGACTGGGCTTTTTGTTTTTCCGAGGCCCGCCCTGAAGGCCCTACCCTTTAAATAAGGGGTGGCACTCACCAGACACAGTGGATCACACCTTCAGTGATGCCCTTAGACCTGGTGAGGTGCCAAGCAGCCCTTCACTCGACCTGATGAACGCGATTGCGGCCATCCGCCTTGGCACGATACAAGGCCGCATCAGCTAGAGCCAGGGCTTCGTAAAGATCATTGCCATGTTCTGGGTAACAGGCCACCCCCAAAGACACGGTCACACTCCCAACTGTCTCAAATACCGTCTGCGCTACCGCACGGCGTAAACGCTCTGCAAATTGGCCCGCCGCCTCAAAACCTGTCTCTGGCAACACAACCACAAACTCTTCGCCTCCCAGGCGAGCCACGACGTCTTCCCGACGCGCTTGGGTCATAATCAACTCTGCAATCGCTTTAAGCACCTCGTCCCCAAGCGCATGGCCAAACCGATCATTGACCGCTTTGAAATGATCAACATCAATCATCACCACCGCTACGGACTGCTCGGCATCTGTCATTTCTTCCAAAGCGGCATCCAGACCGCGCCGATTCATCGTCCCAGTCAAGGGATCTGTTGCCCCCTGCTGGTACAGTTTGCGAATTCGACTGCCTATCGCAGAAAAGCTTTGCATCAAGCCCTGCCGAATCAGGGCAGCCTCAACATACCAACCCTTAACAAAGCGAATGCGTCGAAAATCAGCGTGATTATCCAGATTGGCCGCCGCAGTGGCCAACTGGCGCAATGGGCTGGCAATAAGCCCAGATAAATACCAAATTGCCAGCAGACTCAATGCAAATACTGGCAAAGCAAGCAAGAGCGTGCGCAACAACAGCTCACTCGTATTCGCGAACACACGCTCTGTGGGACGCTGTGCAATGACGAGCCAACCAGCGGCCGGAATCGCTGCCACACTGACCAGCTCCTGATCCGGATTGATCTCATCAGGCTCGGGCAATGACTGTCTGCCGGTGATCTGTGGCTGCTCGGTCACTGTCGCCACGTCCTGGGCCGTAGTTCCTATCTGACTTTGCTCCGGATGATAAATAATCGTCTGCGAGCCATCAACGATGCGAAAGTAAGTTCCTTCCTCATAGCTCAATTTATCAAGCGACTCTTGCAATGCACTGCGGCTTTGCAAGTACATACCCCCACCAATAAACCCCGCGTAGGCTCCATCAGGTGCGAAAACCGGAGTAGCAACCATCGTCATCCACCGCCCTTCCCCTCCCTGAAATGCGCTTGCAACCATTGGCTCTGGCACGGCCTTGCCCTGGAACAGTTCCGGCCACAAGGGCAATGCCACATTCCGAAATACAGCGCCTGGGCTGGCGGCCAGCACTGAGCCTGACACATCAACCAAGACAAGCGCATCGAACGCCTTGGTGACCTCCATCACTTGCTTGAACTCTTCCCGTATAACGGCTGCATCGAGTTGTCCTGCCGTGATATCCAAAGCAGCGCTTTTCAGTACCGCAGCCGATGAGCGAAGAAAATCATCACTGGCGTGCGCCAGCCTTTCCGCATAAGCCTGATTGACTCGTACACTTTGCTCGAGCAATAGCCCCTGCTGCACCCGATAAGCGGCATGCAAACTGCTAAACAAAACCAAAAAAACGAAAGACAGGCACAACCACAAGATCAGACTTCGCAAATTAACCGACCTGCGTAGTGTGAACATTCGTCTAAAGCGCGGGATTTTTATCATTGAGAATAGCGGCAGGGCGGTGGTGGATATCCATACTATTTTACGTAAGACCATCTGAAACATGCAGATTCCGACGTCAGTCCGCATTCACAAGTAACCCAGAACGCTTTACTCAGTGCCTAGCCCCGCTGATACTGCAAGCAGCGCCCCTTGTAAGGCAACTCCTTGCCCTCGGGCGTGAAGATAGGCCGGTCACGCAAACACACTTGCCGTACCAGCTCAAAGCCGTAGTGCTCCATTTCCTGGGTGAACTTATTGCGATGCCCCCGGTCCGGATCCACCAGCCAGACTTCGGCCTGCTCTTTCGCACGTTGATTGACCAGCTCTGCCAATTGAACGGGTGTATTGCCTTCATAAAGCAGGTCGCTACCCACGATCAGATCGTAACGCTGCTTGGCAGGTATCAGGCCCAAGGAAGCCAGCAAATCGGGGCAGGACTGCTCACCCCACTGCGCATGAACATACGGCAAATCGGACAAACCGTTCAACGCCTGATTCAACTTCAAGAAATGAGGCACCATAGGATGACAATCGCTGGCGTGAATGTTTGCGCCACGTTTATGCATCATCAAACTGGTCAGACCCAAACCGCAGCCCAACTCCAGAATGCTTTCACCCTCCCGAACCGGACGGTTTTTCAGTTTGCGCGCCAGTTGAATGCTGGATGGCCATAGCAAGCCGAACAAGGGCCAGACAGCCGAGCCTATCCCCAAAGATTGTGCGTGTCCCAACGGGTCGGCGTATTGCATGTGATCGGCCAAGGAACGAATACGTAACGATTCTCTGGACGAGATTCGTATATGCTGGATACGGGTTGTTAACTTGGCGGGCGTGGATGAGGTCGAGCCATATGAGTTTGACATAGACTCATAATCGTCCATATTCACGCAAAAAGCGAATTTTTAATTATTTTGTCGTCGTTTAAACTATAGATAGCAGAATTTAAACGAATTTCCGCTTAACGCCGCTGATAAGGACCGCTATTGTTCAAAGAACTGATTAACGACCTCAACGACCATTCCATCGTGGAACCTGACATCTTTCTGGACGTCCCCTTCGTCCCCAGCGATGACCAAGTCATCGACACCCTGCTGCAACTGGCTCAGACCGGGCACAAGGACATCTTGTATGACCTGGGCTGTGGCGATGGGCGTATTGTCATTGCCGCCGCCAAAAAATACCGCTGCACCAGCATCGGCATAGAACTGGACCCGCTGCGCGTTGCCGACGCCATGGAGCATGCTGGCCATGCAGGTGTGGAGTATCTGGTGGACTTTGTGGAAGAGGATCTGTTTACCGCAGACTTCAGCCAGGCCACCATCGTGACCTTGTACTTGATGGACACTATCAACGCCATCCTGCGCCCGCGCTTATTGCAAGAGCTGCGGCCCGGTGCGCGCATTGTGTCGCACGCCTTTGATATGGGCGATTGGGAAGCTGATGAGATCCTGCATGTGGGCGGCATCAAAATCTACAAATGGATTGTGCCGGCACAGGTTGCGGGTGAATGGGAGTGGGAAGGTCTGGACGGGACGGACTACCGCTTGCAGCTCAAGCAGCGTTATCAAAATGTCAGCGGGAAAATCTGGATGAATGGCAAGCCCGCGCTGCTGACCGATCTTTATCTGTCCGGCGATTGTCTGGAACTAAGCGCACAGGCCGGTGCGGCCTCCCCCGTCATCAGCTCCAACCTGTACTTCGACCATCAGGAACTGCTGTCCGTAGAAGAGGCACAAGAAGAAGCCTGATCCCGCAGGCCCCCTGCCGATGGCTCGTCCACTGCCTGCGCAGGCACTCACAGATTACTGACAAAGAGAAACGTCTCTTAACGGCATATCGCGCTGACAATGCTAGGCTGTTCTAACCCTTGTTTATCAAGCAAAGGAATCAGCCTTATGCGTTTTTCTTCCCTCAAAGCGCGATGCGCAATGGCCTTGGCCACCGTCAGCGCCACCCTTGCCTTGTCGGCCCCGTCACTGGCGGACGTCATTATTCCCATGAACCTGGCTACCGAAAGCGGTGCTGGCGAGCAAATCGGCCAGGTCAGCGTTCGGCAGACTGAACACGGTCTGGTTTTCACGCCAGATCTGAAAAATCTCAAACCCGGTGTACATGGTTTCCATATACATGAGAACGCCAGCTGCGCGCCCAGCGAGAAAGACGGCAAGGTAACGCCTGCCGGGGCAGCCGGTGGCCATCTGGACCCTAACAAGACCGGCAAGCACGGTTTCCCATGGGGCAATGGACACCTGGGTGATTTGCCCGCCCTGTATGTTCAGGCCGACGGCAGTGCCAGCACTCCCGTTCTGGCTCCGCGCCTGAAGTCCCTGGATCAGATCAAGGGCCGAGCCCTGATGATCCACGAAGGCGGTGACAACCACTCCGATCACCCTGCACCACTGGGCGGCGGTGCCGGACGTTTTGCTTGCGGAGTGATCAAGTAAGCGCCTTCATCCCTTTAACTTTTTCAAGGAGAGACCATGAACGAAACGATTGAATCTTCCTTTGAACAACTGCAAGAGATGATCAAGGACATTCGCTTTGCGATGTTCGTTACCCATTCGGAGGGCGGCCAGCTTCATGCCTGGCCCATGACCACGCAACAGGCCAAGATGGGTTCAAGACAGGAGGACGTTGAGCACGACAAGCTCTGGTTCTTCATGGCCAGGTCCAGCCAGGTGGTTCACAATCTGGTGGTCAACCCTCATGTCAACGTCAGCTACGCCGACCCCAAAACTGACACCTATGTGTCGGTTTCGGGCATGGCCAGCGTTGTGGACTCCATGAATCAAAAGGAGCGCTTCTGGAACACGCTGGTCGAGGCCTGGTTTGAAGAAGGCATTACCGATCCGGATGTTGCTTTGGTCTGCGTACAGATAGACAGTGCCGAGTACTGGAGCGTGCGTGAAGGCAAGCTGGCCCAGGCAGGCAAGATGCTCAAAGCAACCCTGATGGGTGAGCAACTGACAGAAATGGGGGAGCACGGCAAAATCAGCCCTGCCACCCAACCAGATCGTTGAATGTAGCCTGCTTGTTCACTGAAACCTGACGCCCGGCCTTGCGCCGGGCTTTTGCTGGCAGTCTGGGGGATGCAGGCGTTCCCCCTCGGTCAACGTCCTTCCAGAAGCCGGGCAATGCGCGTGTACAAAGGCCCGGTCAGCACCAGCACACATACCATGCGAGCAACTTGGAAAGAGGTCACCATAGGCGCGCCCAACTGCAGGACTTTGGCGGTGATGGCCATCTCTGCAATGCCGCCAGGGCTGACACCCAGCACCAAAGTCGGGTAGGCAATATCAGACAGCCGATACAGGCCGTAGGCAAAGCCAAATGCCAAGGCCAGGTTGATTATATTGCTGACGGCGGCAACGCCCAGATAACGGGGTGCCCGACGGAAAAAATCCGGGCCGAACTTATCACCCAAAGCCCAGCCAATGCACAACTGCCCCAGGTTGGAAATTTCTACCGGCAAGCCCGACAAAACAATATCCTTGTACGTCAGGATGGCCACCACCAGCAACGGCCCTAACACCCAGGGATTGGGCAGGCGCAACACTTGAAAGATAAACCCTGCGGCACTGCTCAAGAGCACCAAAAGAGCCAGACCGGGCAAGTTCAGAAAGTCGGGTCTGACCACCGCCCCGGCCTGCTCACCCGAAAAACCCAAGGCCTCGAATGCAAAGGGAATAATCACCACCACCATCAACACCCGCAGGCCATGTGCAGAGGCAACCAGATCCGGGCGTGCGCCGTAACGCTCCGCCAGCCCTGTCATCTCGCTGGCCCCCCCTACCGCGCTGGCAAACCAGGCCGTACGCAGGTCCGTACCGGCAAAGCGAGTCAACATGAAGGCACCCATACAGCACAAGATCAGCGCAAACACCATGCCCATCACAATGAACACGGCATTGCTGCCAATCAGGTGAACCATGGCGGGGGTGAAATAAAGCCCTAGAGAGGCCCCAATAACCCACTGCCCTGCGTTACGCGCCAGCGGCATGCAGGCGGCCGGACTACCGGCCATTTTTGTGGCCGCCGTCAGGATCAAGGCACCCAACATCCAGGGCAAGGGCATACTCAGCCAAGCAGCCACCCAGGCCCCTATCAAGGCCACGCCAAAACCTAGGGCAATTCGAAACCAGTTAGCCATAACAAACACGACAAGACCAGGCCGCAGCCTGGTTCTCCCTCCCAATATCCCCCACCCAACCGGTGGGGGCCACCTCATTATATTTTGTCGTGTCCTTGCTTGCGGGCCGTAATACGACGCAACACGATCGGACCTACGCTAACTAAAACAGCAGCGATCCACAAGCCAATGGAAATGTTGCTCTCGAACAGAATACCGATTTCGCCATTCGTAATAGAGAGCGCACGACGCAAATTCTGCTCCATCATATTGCCCAGAACCACGCCCAGCACCATGGGCGCCATAGGCACATTCATCTTACGCAGGAAATAGCCCAGGACACCGATACCGACGACCAACAGCAGATCAAACGTCGTGCCGTTGATGGCATAAACACCGATATAGCTAATCGCCAAAATACCCGGCACCAACAAGCGCGGAGGAATCGCCAGCATGGAAGCAAATACCCGCACCATAGGCACGTTCATCAGAAACAGCATGACGTTGGCGACCATCAAGGAGGCAATCAAGCCCCAGACAATCTGTGGCTGCGACTCAAACAGCGCTGGCCCCGGCGTGATGTTGTAAAGCGTCAAAGCCCCCATCATGACCGCTGTCGTGCCCGAGCCGGGCACACCCAGCGTCAACATGGGAATAAAGGAGCCGGTTGCCGCACTGTTATTGGCCGCTTCGGGCGCAGCCAGGCCTCGCAAATCGCCCTGCCCAAACATGGCATTGGGGTCCTTGCCTTCGATGTATTTTTTCTCGTTAGCATAGGTTACTGCTGAAGCCACACTGGCCCCGGCACCGGGCAAGATACCGATAAAAAAGCCCATCACGCCCCCGCGTATGGTGCTCCACCACGTCATGCGCAACTCTCGCCAATTAAAGAGCTTGCGTTTGCTTTTAGGCACCTCAATCGACACACCGCCCAGCAGGTTCTCCAGCATCTGCAGCATCTCGGCCACAGCAAACAAACCGATCACAACAACGACAAAATCAATACCGTCTGCCAGGTTCGGAATGTCAAAACTGTATCGGTACACCCCCGAGTTCGCATCCACCCCAATCGTAGAGATGAACAGGCCCACCATGGCTGCCAGGATACCTTTGACAGGCTCATCCCCCAACAAGCTGGTCAAGGCACAAAAGGCAAAGACCATCAGTACAAAATACTCGGCAGGACCGAATGCAACGGCCCAACCCGCCAGCATGGGGGCCAGCAGCACAATCCCGCAAATGGCAATCGTGGAACCGATAAAAGACGCAAAAGCGGACAAGGACAAGGCCACACTGGCCATGCCTTTACGTGCCAGCGGATAACCATCCAATGTCGTCATGACCGCGGCTGCTTCGCCCGGCACATTGATCAAGATGGATGTAATACGTCCACCGTATTCAGCACCCACGTACACGGCCGCCAATAAAATCAAGGCAGACTCGGGCGGCAATTTCATTGCAAACGCAATAGGCACCAGCATGGCGACACCGTTGATAGGCCCCAGCCCCGGCAAAACGCCCACAATGGTGCCAATAAAAGCACCAATAGCGGCCACCAGCAGATTCTGGGCAGAGAACGCAACACCAAAACCGACACTTAAATAGTCAAGAATAGAGCTCATAACCACTCTCCCAGGATGCCGTACGGCAGAACCACATCCAGGCCCAGGTCAAACAACAGAAACAAGCCCACGCCCATCGCCAGCCCGCCAATAAGGGCCTGCTTCCAGGAGCCGCCAAACAAACGCCCAACCAGTGTCGCCATAATCGTGGTGGCGACAATAAAGCCCAACCATTGAAAGAGCCAGGCATAGGCCGCCAGATACGCCACCATCATCAAAATGCGGCCGTTGGCACCCGGTGGATTGGCAGCCACTTGCCCTCCGCCCTTGATCATCAAGCGCAAGCCACACAGGGCGATAATCAGCGCCAGCAGCAAGGGAAAGGCTTTGGGCCCGACGGGCTCATAGGAAAAAGGGGGTTCTAGGTCGTAGCCAAAGGCGGTGATCAAGGCGGCAAGCACCAACGCACCCACGCCTAACACGCGATCATTTAGCGTCATGATGGAATCTCCGGATTCACCCGCCATGGACGGCGGGGCAAAAGGCGGTGTTCCCGATCCAAAAAACGGGGGAACACCGTACAGATTTACTTCTTGATCAGGCCGAAAGAATCAGCCAACTCGCGATACTGAACCACGCGTTGTTTGACATAGGCGTCCAGTTCGGAACCGGTCATGTTGAACGGGAACAAACCTTGCTGTGTTTGCAAGCGGGTAAATTCAGGCGTTTTCATCAGACGATCAAAGGCTTGAACCCACCATTGATACTGCTCGTCAGAGACTTTGGGACCAACGTAAAAACCGCGAATAATCGGCCATTCAATATCAAAGCCTTGCTCTTTGGCAGTAGGAACATCAGCCAAGGCACCCTCCAGTCGCTTGTCATTGAACACGGCCAATACGCGGATGGGAGCCCCCCCTTCCAACATCGTGTGTGCCTCGGCAGCGTCACCCATATAGGCCTGAACGTGACCACCTCGCAACGCTGTGATGGCTTCGCCACCGCCTTCAAACGCTACAAAACGCATTTTGCGAAAATCCACATCGGCGGCACGCGCTGTCAAGGCGGCTTTCATCCAATCCTGGCCGCCAACAGACCCGCCCGCCCCCAACACGATTTTGCTCGGGTCAGCCTTGAAGGCCTCCATCAAGGACTTCAGATCCTGATAGGGTGAGTCATTACGTACGATAGCAACACCGTAATCACTACCTATCGATGCCAGCCAGCGCACATCTTCTACCGAATACTTGCCAAACTTGCCCTGCGCCAGATTAAGCAAGGAGCCGCCGGAGAAGGCAGCAATCGCATTGCCGTCGCCTGGGCGCTGAGCCACGATGTGGTTATACGCGACCGCTCCCACACCACCGGGCATGTAAACGGTGCGCATGGCATTTTCCAGCAACTTGGTTTCCAGAAAACCGTTGACGGCCACGCGGCAGGTCAAATCAAAGCCGCCACCGGGTTGGGCCGGAGCAATACACTCAGGTTTGGACGGTTGCTGGGCATGTACACCGCTCAAACTGCTCAGGCCCAAAATGCTGCTCGCAAGCAGCACCCGTAGTTTCGTGTGAATAGTCATTGGATCGCCTCCTGGATGATCGTCGTCGTTGTAATGGTTGCGACCTTACCGGAGCGAAGCTTTCGCCTAGCTTTCAATTACCCTGAAAACCGCCAATCTCAAGGGTATACCCTAGATTAAAAGATCAATGCTTGAGCGTCTCAAACGCCAAACGCACGATCAAGCCGCGCTGCTGTGGCCCAGCCTGCAAGCTCATGCGAGCACCATGAATTTGAGCGATAGCCTGCACAATCGCCAAACCCAGCCCCGAACCCTGCAAAGCCTTGCCCGCCTCTCCCCGCCGAAAGCGATGGCCCGCCTTGGCCATATCGTCTGCACTCATGCCCGGGCCGTCATCCTCCACTTGCAGATAACACATTCCGCCCTCTTGCCTGACAGACACGGTAATGCGAGCACCCCGTGGGCAGTACTTGATGGCATTGCTGACGATATTGCTCAAGGCCTGCTGCAACAGCCAAGCCTCTCCCGCCACTCGCACCGGCTTTGAAGGGACATCCAGCCCCAGATCCTGACGACGCGATCGAGCCAGGCTCCACAGCTCGTCAACCACCAACCCTGCCTGCTGACACAGATCCACTGTTCCCAGGGCAGCACGGCTGCGCAACTGATCAGCCGCATCACGCACCCGCGACAGGGCCACCATTTGATGCGTCATCTGGGCCGTATTATTCAAACGCGACTGAATCGCCTCCAGCACCTCTTTCATTTCTTCTGTCTTGGCCAGGGTCAGGGCAAAATCCACCTGAGTCAGCAAAACGGCCAAAGGCGTTTTCAACTGGTGAGAAGCATCATCCAGAAATTGCTGCTGCTCGCGTGACTTACGCGCATAGCGATCCATATGCAAATTAATGGTCTGCACCAAGGGACGCACTTCTCGGGGCAGGCTGGCCTCGCTGATGGGCTCCAGATTATCGGGAGAGCGATACCGTACCTCTGCGCTCAGCTTGCGCAAAGGGCGCAACGCCAGCAAGGTCCCCACCAAAATCAGCACAGTAAAAAGGCTGAGAACCGCCACATCCTGAATCAGATTCTGAATAATGACTTTACGGATGAACTCGTCACGCTCGCTCAAATTCTCGCCCGCCTGGATCAAGACACGACTGTCCTGATACGTCTGCAGCCGCCCATCCGACTCCAGCGCCACCGCCGCAATACGTAAAGGCTCTCCCAAATAGTGCGCGTCATAAAAAACAGGCTGATTGCTCACCAGCCTGCCCGGCGGCAAAGGCATGCCAGTAAACCCTATTTCCGACAAACCATCTTCGGTGGCCACCCGGAAATACACCTGACTGCTGATGGTGTATTCCATGAACTCCATCATGTAGTAGGACTGCTCCATGGCCAGCCCACCACTAATCGTCATCAAATTGGCCGACATGGATTTCAACGCCCCCGCCAAGGCCCGATCAAACGCCGCATTGACCTGATCTTTCAGTGTCATGCTGGAAATGAACAGGGACACTGCCGAAGTCAGCAAGGCCGCCGGAATCAGCATGACCAACAAAGTGCGACGCAGACTGCTCAAGGCCATAGAGGCTCCTGCAAAGACATGAACTTACGGTTCATCTTCGCTGACCGGCTCCAGGCAATAGCCTATGCCGCGCAAGGTAATGATGTGGACATCCGAGGCCTGCAGCTTTTTGCGCAAACGATGCACCAGCACCTCGATAGCCTCGATATTGATTTCATCTTCATCTTTCTCATTGAGCCGGTCCAAAATGAACTGCTTGTTCACAGGCTCACCACTACGCTGCACCAGAATGCGCAATACCTCGGCCTCACGCGGTGACACGGACAAGAGCGCACCGTCCAGCGTAAAACGCTGTGTGGACAAGTCATAGACCAGGCTGGCACACGCCATACGGGGCTTGTCCTTGCCACGGCTACGACGAATCAAGGCGTTGACGCGGGCCACCAGCTCTTCAATACGAAACGGCTTGGGCAGAAAATCGTCGGCACCACACTCCAGCGCTTCTACCCGCTCCTGCAAAGAATCACGCGCCGTGAGAATCAACACAGGAGTACGGTTATCCTCCGAGCGCAAGCGGGCCAGCAAGGTGCGCCCATCCATGCCCGGCAAACCCAAGTCCAGAACCAGCGCATCAAATTCCTCGACCTGCAGACGGTGATAGGCCACCATCCCGTCGTTGGACCACTCAACCGAAAACCCTTTCTTTTGCAAGCTGCGGGTCAGCCACAGGGCCAAGTCAGGCTCGTCTTCAATCAATAAAATTCGCATGGCGGATAGTAAAAAAGAAAACAGAACAGAAGCAATAGTACGCCGCTGGACCTTATTGACCGCGCTTTACGCGCTAATGGGTTCGGTCAGCTCCAGTACAAAACGACGTAACCAGCGACTTTGCTCATCGTGCTCTTTGTTGATATCCCAAATCATGGACACCACAAACGACGGGACACGCAACGGGACGGGCGAGACAGCCAGGCGGCTATTGCACTCGGCAAAAGAGCGGGCGGCGTAATCAGGCATGGTCAGCACCAAAGGGCTGCCAATAATCGCGTTGATCGCGCCGGAAAAGTGAGTGAACGAGGCCTTGACCTTGCGCTGCAGACGCTCGGCATCAAATAGCTCATCCACAAAACCCCGCAAGCCATCAAAAGACACACGTCCATGATGGGCATGCAGATACTCCTGCTTGCTAATAGGCGTCGAAAACTGGATGGACTCCTTATCGTATATGCAGATATATGAGGCAGGAAACAGCACTTGAGACTTGTGCATGGTGCTCAGGAATTTGGGGCTGGAACAGATCGCCAGATCCGCCCCATGCTCTTGCATGCTTTGCGGCCATAAATAGCTGTTGGTTTGATAGAAAGAAAAGCCGATCGTCCAGCCCTGCTCGTCAGCCATGCGAATCATGCGTTTGGCCAGCATATTTTCCAGATCGTCAGACAAGGCAATACGAAAAACCCGACTGGAGCGTCGTGGATCAAACTCTTGATCGGAGGTGACCAGCGCCGAAATGCTTTTCAAGGCTTCGGATATCTGCGGGGCAATCTCCAAGGCACGATGCGTAGGCGTCATTCCGTGCGAGCCACGCGTGAACAACTCGTCGTTAAAGACCACCCGCAACTTGCGCAAGGACGCACTGACCGCACCCTGGGTCAGAAACAAGGCATTGGCGGCTTTGGTGACGCTGCGCTCGTTCATCAAGCACTGAAACACCAACAGCAGGTTCAAATCCACGCGCCTGATATTAGCAATATTAATTGAAGCCATTTTTCTAATTAGTTTGAATAATTATTTGGCTTGATTAGACTAAAAATCACTCACAACCACAATAAGGGTCAGGTATTTATCTGCCCCGCTCGAGGAGACCTCTATGGGCACTGCTACCATCGCCCCTTCACATGCCAATTCGGCCCCCCCAGGCCAGCCGGCCCTAAGTCGAAAACAAGTGCTTGCCGTGGGTATCGGCAACTTTATGGAATGGTTTGATTTCGCAATTTACGGCTACTTTGCAGCCGTTATCGGCAGCATTTACTTTCCCTCTGACGCCACGGGCGTCTCCCTCTTGTCGTCCTTGGCCGTGTTCGCGGTGGGCTTTGTCTCGCGTCCCTTTGGTGCCCTGATTCTGGGGCCCATTGGCGACCGTTTTGGCCGCAAGACCGTGCTGATGATTACCGTTTTTGGCATGGGCGTCTTTACCACCTTGATTGGTCTGCTGCCCGGCTATGCCACCATCGGCATTGCCGCTCCCATCCTGTTGATCATTCTGCGCTTTCTACAAGGGATGATGGTGGGCGGTGAGTGGTCGGCCGCCGGTATTTTCCTGGTGGAAAGCGCCCCCGCCAATCGTCGCGCCAGCGCCGCCAGCGTGGTGACCTTCACGGCCGGTATCGCCTTTCTGGTGGGAACTGCCACGGCCGCCGCCATCAACGCCAACCTGAGCCAAGAACAGGTCTACAACTGGGGCTGGCGTGTACCTTTCGTGTTGTCCATTGTGATGACCTTCATTGCGGTGTTTATTCGTCGCAAACTGAACGACACCCCTATCTACCACGAGCTGCAGGAAAAGAAAGCCAACAACACCCTGGAGCGCGTCTCGCCCAAGGACAAGTTCAACGCCTTTGTACTGTCCTTTGCTTTCTCCGCGCTGTTTCTGGTGTCGCTGTACTACTTCATCACCTACGCCAATAACCATCTGGTTTCCGTTCTGGGCATGAGCAAGACAAACGCTCTGTGGCTGTGCAGCGCCGCGTTAGTGGTGTATTGCATTTTGCACCCGCTGGTTGGCCGTTTCTCGGACCACTACGGTCGTCGCAAACTGGCCTTGTTCGCCGCCGCTGGCCTGACCATCATGGCCTACCCGATTTTTCTCATGATGAATACCGGCAAACCGGCTCTGATCCTGTTGAGCCTGACTATCCTGGCTTTTCTAGTCGCCATTTCCGCCGTCATGAACGTGGTGCTGCTGGTAGAGGTATTCCCGGCCTCGATCCGCTCCACAGGCGCTGCCCTGGGTCACAACGTCTCGTCGGCACTGCTGGCCGGCCCAGGCCCCTTCATTGCCGCTGCCCTGATCCAGTACACCGGTAACCCGAACGTACCGGCCTGGTACCTGGCTGCCGTATCCCTGGTGTGCTTCCTGATCCTGTATACCCGCCTGCCCGAAACCAAAAACGTGGACTTGTCCGCAGGCTGACTTTTAAAGGAGAGCTAGTTATGAGCAAAGTTGCTGTTATACAAGCGGCGTCCATCCCGTTTGACTCTGCCAGCAGTGTCGAAAAAGCCGCTGCCATCTTGCAGCGCGTGGCTGCCAACGGCGCCACCCTGGCTGTCTTTCCTGAAGCCTTTCTGGGGGGATACCCCAAAGGCATCAGCTTTGGCAGCGTCATCGGCAACCGTCGTCCCGAGGGCCGGGCCCTCTACCAGATGTATGTAGAAGGCGCCGTCACCCTGGGCGGCCCTGAGCTGGAAGCACTGGCCGATGCCGTCACTCAAACCGGTGTGTACACCGTGATGGGTGTGATCGAAAAAATGGGCCGTACCCTGTACTGCACCGCGCTGACACTGGCTCCCGGCCAAGGCGTGGTGGGTATCCACCGCAAACTGATGCCGACAGGCCAGGAGCGTCTGGTCTGGGGCTTTGGCGATGGCTCCACCCTGGGTACCGTCGATACTCCCATGGGTCGCATCGGCAAGGTGATCTGCTGGGAAAACTACATGCCGGCCCTGCGTCAGACCATGTATGCCCAAGGCACCGAGCTGTACTGCACTCCCACGGCAGACGACCGCCCCACCTGGGCCTCTTCCATGATTCACATCGCCGTTGAAGGCCGTGTATTTGTGCTGTCCGCCTGCCAGGCTATCCGCCTGAACAACTACCCCGAATCCTTCCAGAAAGAGTTTGCTCTACCCGGCGAATTTGCGCCAGACAGCTACGTCATGCACGGCGGCAGCATGATCGTCAGCCCCACCGGCGAAGTGCTGGCCGGCCCGGTGTTTGACGAAGAAACCGAACTGTACGCCGAGCTGGATATGGACCTACTCAAACAGGCCAATCTGGACTTTGACGTCTACGGCCACTACTCGCGCCCTGACATCTTCTCCCTGCATGTCGACACCCGCGCCAAACAGGTTGTGAAACTGCAAACCGAAGACTCGGGCGAATAAAACCACTGCATCTCGCCCCTCAAAAAAACCGGCCCCATCGCGCTTTTGACGTGATGGGGCCAGACCTGCTTCAGAGCCAAGTACAGCCTGCTCTCTGTGCCTACTCTTTCCTGTGACAGCTTTCTTCTTTATCCCGTTGGCTCTAGCTCAAGGCCAACGGGTCCAGCACGGGCTGATACGTAGACACCTGCAACTGCGTCTCGTCCAGACCCATTCCCTGCGCCAGAAGAGCCAACATAGCCTGGCTCAACGGAACAAGACCTTTCTCGATCACGTTATATTCCGCCACACTGATCCCCAGCCGGCCGGCCAGGCGTTCGCGCTTGATCTCCAGATACTCGCGCCAGGCTCGAATCAAAGTCCAGCGATGCGTGCGCATATCCTTGAGCACCGCATACGGAATCCCTTTATCCGAACGCACAAAACGCGGTGCGGCCACCAGCTTGCGCACACACTCGTCTTTCATGGCATCGCGTGTCAACAGATGGGCATACAACACAGCCTGCTCGGGCAATGTGCGAGGATCGGTATCTTCAGTGGTCAATAAATACGTGTTCATCATGGCTGACAAATCTAGGGATGTAAGGTGACGGTGAACCATGAACTTACCGACCCGCTCCAGCCCAGTCTGTCAGATAATTCTGAAAGTGCCCCCTGCCAGCCCTCCCGACTGACCCTGATCAACAAAATACGCCCACACAAACCATAAAAAATGCCCCTGAACACGTTCAGAGGCACTCGTCCAAAACACAGCACGGCGCATATCAACAACAACAACAACAACAACAACAACAACAACAACAACAACAACAACCAAACCACACGACACCACGTCTAGATACATGAAGGCCTAGGGCCACCCAAGCACAGCGCCATAAAGTCGTGAAGTCGTGAAGTCGTGAAGTCGTGAAGTCTCCAAAGCATCGCGCAATGAAAGCCCAAATCAAAAGCCCAGAGTCAGCCCTCCTAAGGCATGAATTCCCTGAGAGCCCCTCTGGCCTGCGCCGGGGCCTTGGGGCGATTCAGAGCGCTTGCCGCAGGCGGGAGATCAGGCAGGGGTACAAGCACCCAGTTGTTTGAACCCGACGCTTGCACTTGGTCCGGGGGACCAAGTACCGGGTGAGTTCTGGGTGCGCCCTGCCTGATCTCTGGCCAAGGGGACCGGTGCGCAGCACCGGCAAGTGCTCAAGCCCCCAGGCCCCGGCGCAGGCCAGAGGGGCGTCTTCACTGAGACAATTCCTACCTAATCGTTAAGCAATCCCCAAAAACCAAAACATCAAAACGATCAGAAGTTATATTTCACGCCACCAAAGAAACTCCTGCCATTGCCCGCCAGATACGTGGGCATCGCCTCCGAAGCCGAGCGACGAATCACATAACTGCTGGCGTAAGTCTTATCAAAAATGTTATCTGCCATCAGATACGCACTCCAATGCTTGTCATGCTGATAGGCAACTTTGAATCCCCAAATGGCATACGCATTTTGATGCGTGCCTTGCACATTCTGATGATTGGTCGGCGTATCCGAAGCCAGCCAGCGCACGTTCGGTCCGACACGCCAACCACCCCGTCGATACATCAGCTCTGCCCCCAGCAAATGCTTGGGCACCCCGGCAATGCGATTGCCCTCATACTCGCCCCCACGGAAACGGAAATCGCTGTAGGTATAGGACAGGCGATAGTCCCAACGTCCTGCCGCCGGAGCAGGCAAAGAACCGCTCAAACCCGCTTCCACCCCCTGGTGCCGTGTGCGATCGCCATAGTTGAACGTCACTGACGACGCCCCCGTCGCATCACTGACAGCCATCAGCTCATCTTTCACATTGCTGCGATACACGGCCAAGGACCAATCCACCGCCGATTCACCGCTGCCAAACCGCCCTGCCCCACCCAACTCAAAAGTCGTGGCCTTTTGCACATTCAATTCCGTCAGCCCCGTCACTGCCGAACGCACATTCATGGGCTGGGGCACTTGCGCACTGATGATCTCCCAATACGTAGGCGCCTCATGACTGCGGCTGACATTGGCAAACACCCGCAAATCCTCGGACGGCTGCCACACCACGCCCAGTTTCGGGCTGGCATACGACCATTTCTGATCCAAGGTCTCGCCACCCAAACGATTGCGCGCGTCACGAATCGCCTGGCTGTACTTCACATCCCCCACCACCGTCCACTGGGGTGCCACATTCCAGCTCAAGCCCAAGAGCGCATTGCGGTTTTCAGCACGCAGGCGATAGTCCCCAAAAAACAAGGCGCGGCTGCCATTGGCGGGATTAACCGCGTACAGCTCACGATCCATATCACTGCGCGCCCAGTCCAGCGCAAAGCGATAATCCAGGCTACCTTCACGGCCCGCTACCTGCCATTGCGCCCCATAGGTATGCCCTTTGGTGGGCGAGGACACCTGCGGATTCGTAAAAGTATCGTCCACGGTCTGCCAGTACAGGCCCACGGTCTGGTTGAACTCCTCCGTTCCCCAATAGCTGCGGTTAGCCAAGCGGAACTGCGTGGCTTTGCGATTCGGGTCACGCTTATAGACATTCGCCGCCCTGTCCTGCGGCGTGTCGTAATCACCCATCACACTGCGCGGATCGCTGTAGAGACGTTCACGCGGGACCACATTGGGAATATCAAACTTCAAATCCACATAAGACAGGTAGGTGCGGTTCTCGAGCTGCCCGCGTTTGAAGCCAATATTGCCCTGCACATTCGTACGCTCGGAGTCCGAGTGATGGCGATAGCCATCGGCCTTGTCATGGCTGACAGCCAAGCGCCCGTCGAATTCGTCCGTCTGAAAACCCTTGGCCGCATACAAACCCAGACGCCCAAAGCTGCCGCCTTCCACGCTGATGGTGTCGCCTTGCGTGCCGCTCATGGAGCGGAAATCCAGCTCACCACCCAAGGTGGTCGCACTGGCCGACAAGGCATTTGCACCTCGGCGCACACTGATCAGGGAACTGTTACGCGGTTCCAGAAAACCAATCACAAACGAGCCATCCGCCTCGTTCAAAGGCAGGCCATCTTGCAACAACAAAACACCTCGATTGACCGGATTACTTTGAATGCCCGAACCCCGGATATTGAGCCGTGGCTGATCAATGCCACCAAAAAAATCCTGCACCACCAGACCGGGCTGATAGTCCAGAGCATCGCGCAAGGTCACCAGACGCACTTCGTGCTGCGGCAGAATCAAGTTGGTGCCACCGGGCACGGCATCCAGACGGGCTTTCTCTTGTCGCAGATCAGCCTGCAGCACGCTTTGCCCAACAGGCGCCTTGATGACAATGGGAGACAAGGTGGAGGTAGACGGCTCGGCCCAGGCGGCGCCCGACCACAGCCCTCCCAGCGCCAGGCTGACCGTCAGCCGACGCAATACAGGAACGTGTGACATCGTATTCTCGATAGAAAGTGAAATTACCAGTGCAGATAAAACATGGTCTTGGCCAGGATCACGATCCCGACCATGTGACAGAACACGCTTAGGTGAATGCGCTTGAAATGGATGGACTTCATGCGTCCGGTGCGTCGCAAGGTCATAGCGGTCAGAAAGTGAGCAAAAACGCTCAACGCCAACAGAATCTTGATGGTCAGGAACAGACCCAAAGTGTTATCAAAAGGATGGGCCAGCGCCGCGCGGTGATGCCAGGCCAAACCTATCCCGGCGCTGTACAGAACCAACAGAACCCAGGGCATGATGCGGCGGGCGCGATCACCAATCGCAATCTCCAATGTACGCATGGCCTCTCGCGGAACGTGCTTGCGTATGCCTTCCAGCATCAGGACTTCAAAAAACACCGTGCCGATGAAAAACAAAGCGGCAAACAGATGGAACAGCAAAATCACGGGATAGGCAGTCATGGCGTTAAAGCCTCCTGAGACAAGAGTTGGGCATACAAAGAATCGGCCAGATGCTCACGGGCAGCGGCATCGCCAGGGCTGGCAGGCTCAAACAGTTGGCCCTGCCCTTTTTGCAGTAGCAGGCAAGAGTCGGCCACCCGCATCAGTTCGCGAGGTTGATGGCTGACATACAGCAGTGCCGCTCCGGTTTCTTCCAGACAACGCAGGCAGACTTGGGCCAGACTATGGCGCAAGGCCGGGTCCAGGGCACTGAACGGTTCGTCCAGCAGCAGAAGATCCGGCTGCAAGGCAAAGGCGCGGGCCAGTGCCACCCGCTGCGCCATGCCACCAGACAACTCCCCCGGCCAGCACTGGGCAACACTGGCCAGCTCTACCTGAGCCAACCAATACATGGCACGCTCGCGGGCTTGTACCGCCGACAGGCCCTGCGCCCGCAACGGAATCTGCACGTTGTCCAGCACGCTGCGCCAAGGCAGTAAACGAGGCTGCTGAAACACCAGCACGGGGTGACGAAACGGGTTCCAGATCTGGCCGCTATCGGGTTTGATCAGCCCCGCCACCAAACGCAGCAAGGTACTTTTGCCTTCACCACTAGGCCCCAGAACGCCCAGGCGCTGCCCGGCTTTCAAAGTGAAACTTAAATCCTGCAAAACCGGCTTTTGTCCAAACAGGACCTGGACATGGCGTAGCTCAAGCATGGCTGTCCTCCCGCCACTGTCCCAAGCGACACTGCAAGGGTTGCAGCAGAACAAATTCAATCGCGGCCACCAATCCCAGAATCAACACCACCCAGGCATACAGCTCGGCACTGTCAAAGGTGCTGCGCGCATTGGCCAAGGCATAGCCTGCACCACTTTCTGCGCCCAGCACTTCGGCCATCACCACCAGACGCACACCGCCGCAGCAGGCAATCAACAAGGCAGCCGTCAAGGGAGCCGTTAAAGAAGGCAGATACAGGTGACGCAGACGACGCCACCAGCCAAAGCGATAAACGTGGCTCATCTCGATCAAGTCGCGGTCCACCTGCAACATGCCTTTGACCGTGTTGACGTACATGCCCGGCACCATCATCAGCACCGTCATGAAAATCACCATGCCCGAGCCCAGACCAAACCACAGCATGGCCAGCACAACGACCACCACAGGCGGGATCGCCATCAGCAGCCAGCGCAAAGGCTCCAGCAGGCCACGCAGGCGCGGGCTATGTGCCGCCAGAATCCCCAGCGTAAAACCGATGGAGCAACCCACACTGACGCCGACTGCCACGCGCAAGAGGCTGGCTCCAGCGTCATTCAGAAAGTGGCCGGACATCATCAAACGCGGAATCGCGCGGGCGGTTTCTATAGGCGAGGCCATCAACAAAGGCCCCAGAAACAGGGCGCTGATCTGCCAGCACAGCAAGATCAGCAACACACCCACAACACCCCAGACGCGTGAGCTACGGGCCGTCAAATGAGGCTTGACCTTCATGGCCCATAAAACCCGGCAGCAGGCAGACCACCCCCCAAGGCTTGGGGGTGCTGATCCGCCAGCAATTGATACAGCGCTTCCAGTTGAGGGCGGATTTCACTGGCTGGATGACTATCCAGACGGGTCTTTTCAATCGCAGTTTGAATTGCCGGAACAGGGAACTGAGGCAAATAGCCATGAACCATTTGGGCGCACGCTTGCGGTTGCTGACTGCACCAACGGGCCGACTCGGCATACGCCCGCTCCACAGCCTGATTCAGCTCGGTGTCCTGAGCCACGGTGACGTTAGCCATGACACCGGCTTGGGGCAGTGCCTGTTGCGAAGGGAAAACCTCCGCCCAGGCTTGCTCCAGGCTTTGGCCGCGATGCAGATCTACCTTCTTCTGCTCTGCCTGCCACAAGAGCAAAGAAGCGGTAGGCTCCACCAGCAAGGCTTGATCCCCCTGCCCGGTCAGCATCAAAGCAATGGCATCCTGAGCATCGCGGGTACGGCGCAAGCGCACGGCATCCTTGCCCGGCTCGGCTTGCTTGGCCAGCAAGGTATCCAGCAGAACAGCAGGCAGATCACGCTGGAATGGCACCAGCAGCTCTTTACCAGCCAGATCGCTAAAGTCCTTGACCGCCGGATCTCGGCTGACCAGCCACAAAATCCCCCAGACCGAGATATTCAATTGCTTGACGGCTTGCCCCTTGTTGAACATCAAGGCGGACAAATTGCTGGGTGCGGCGCTGTAATCCACTTCTTTTTTGGCCAGCAAAACACGCAACTGATCCGGGTTTTGCCACAGACGAAATTCCAGCTTGTCCGTGTATTGGCTCAAGGCCTGGGTTTGCGCCATATGCATCAAGGGATAGGACACCACCGCAGCGGGGCCAGCCAGAGTCAGGGACTCGTAGCGGGGCGCGGCCTGGGCACCTGCGACACACAAGGCCAAGAGCAAACCAGCCCAAACACGCCCCGAGATGCGGCGGATGACTATGCCACGGCCATCTCTTTTGGAAATACCCAGCACCGTAGCGCTAAACCGCGCCAGAACCCGCTCCTTAACTGCATCAAAAACGTGAGGCTGTGCCCCGGTTTTTAGATCAGGTTCATCCAGACGGGGCATGGCAGCATGCTTACCCGATACGCCAGCATCGATTGCCCTGGGAACAGCCTGGTTTAAAGTCAGCCCACCCGCGTGGCAGGCTATCGCCTGCTGCCCTCTGTCTGAACGGGCATTTTTTGCCTGAGGAGCAGCCCAGCGGCAAAACCCTTGATAGCTATATGGCATGAAGATTCGTATAATGAGAACTATTATCAAATGGAAATTCTCCCATCTTCATCTCAGCGCCCAAATGACAAAAGTCAACATGCCCGGCCTGTGCCCCGCTTTGTTTGAATTACTGGCCCGCCACCGCCTCCTTCAAGGTTTGCCCATCGAGGCCATCGAACATTTGTGCCGTGACGCCTTGGCTCAACACGCCTATCCGGGACAGATCCTGTTCGATGAAGGAGACGAGGCCCGCTATTGCTTGCTGGTCGATAGCGGCCAGGTAGAAATCCTGCGCTATAGCCAAAATGGCGACGAACGTGTTTTTCACGTGTTCGATCCCGGTCAACTGGTGGCGGAAGCGGCCATGTTCATGCCCCACGGCCGCTACCCCATGTGCGCACGAGCAAGGGGGCCCGTGCATGTTTACAAGCTCTCACGCAGCAGTTTGCAAGAAGCCTGCCGTCGCTGGCCCGACCTGGCCATGAACATGATGGCCGGCCTGAGCAGTGCCTTATATGCACAGGTCAATAAAGTGGACTGGATTTCCGCCAGCTCAGCGGCCGAGCGCCTAGCCAACTACTTGCTGAATCTGCAAGCCCGCCAAGGGGAAAATATCCAGCTTCCCTTGAACCAGCGGCAACTGGCCTCCCATTTGGGCATACGGGCAGAAACCTTGAGCCGTTTGTTTACCGACTGGCAGGCGCGCGGCTATGTCAGTGGCAAACGCAGCGACTGGCAAGTACGCGACCAGGCGCATCTACGACGTTTAGCCAGCCCTGCACAACGCTCCTTTTAAGTAGCCTCAGGCCTATCAACGCAACATCGTCCAACTGAATCCATCAGCCCCTGACGCAGGGCCACAGGCCCCCTCTTTTTTAGTCGCTGCCTTAAAAACGGAGCAAGTGTTCATCGCTGCCTCAAACCAGAAGCAAATTCGCGCCGCCGCCATACCGTCATGACTTTTGTCATTGGAGGACCTTTCAAGCAGACCGAGAATGCCGGCTTTTAGCCCCTTTGCTTGATATCCATGACACACGCGCTGCCGCAGGCCGATTACACCGAAGCCGACATCCGCCAATTGGTGACCCAGTTCTACGCCCAGGTACGGCAAGATGCACAGCTAGGCCCGATTTTTGAACACACGGTGAAAAACTGGGACGAGCACCTGGATATGCTGTGCGATTTCTGGTCGGCCATTTTGCTGGGCACACGCCGCTTCAAGGGCGCCCCCATTGCGCGCCATGCGGCCCTGCCCACCTTATCCTGGCCCTTGTTTGAGCGCTGGCTGGCAATTTTCCACCAAACCACAGCGACGCTGGGCAAACCCGCCCTGCAAGAAAAGGCAGACGCCATGGCAGACCGCATTGCCGCCAAACTTTGGCAAACCTATCAGGCGCAAAGCAATCAAACACGCCTGCCCGACACCCTGCCCGAAGGGCTGGAACGCTACAGCCAATCCCCCGTTTTCACGCCAGACAATTTGCCCGAGGCCCTACGCCGCGCTCACAACACCAAAGTCGGCACCTGGGGGCTATTACGGGTCCAAACCGGCGTGCTGCGTTTTGCGCTGGACCAGGAGCCCTTTACCGAAGTGGTCCTGACCGCCGGGCAATGCGTGGCGATTGAGCCCCAGGTCCTGCATCACGTGGAATTCGAGCTGCCCGGCAGCTTCCAGATCGAGTTCTTCAAACAAGCCCGCTGAATTGAAAAAATCCCTTACAAATAGTAGGTGAATACCCGCATCACCGACTACACTTGCGGCTCTGGCGTGAAAACCTCAATAGAATCAAGATTATTCTTGGTCAATTAGACACGCCCATCAGGCCGGACCCTTACGTTCAACGCTTATACTGTTCAACTATAAACCAGGGGCACCGCTCACAAGGCGCCCCCTTCAGATTTCAAACACGAAAACACAATCCTATTGGAGAGCCGCATGGTGAACATGAATCGGCGTCAGTTCTTCAAAGTGACGGGGGCCTCGCTGGCCAGTTCCAGCATGGTTTTGCTGGGCGCTGCGCCCACCCCCGCCATGGCGGAAGTCAGGCAGTACAAACTGACCCGCATGACAGAGACGCGAAATACCTGTCCTTACTGTTCTGTAGCCTGTGGGGTGCTGCTGTACTCCCGTGGTGACGGTGCCATGAATGCCGAGCCCAGTGTGGTTCACATCGAAGGCGACGCGGATCACCCGGTCAACCGCGGCACACTCTGTCCCAAGGGCGCAGGCTTGGTGGATTTCATCAAGAGCCCTAACCGACTCAAATACCCCGAATACCGCGCCGCTGGCTCGGACAAATGGGAACGCATCTCCTGGGAAGACGCTTTCACGCGTATTGCCAAGCTGATGAAAGAAGACCGCGACGCCAACTTCCAGACCACGGCTGAAGACGGCACCGTCGTCAACCGTTGGCTGACCACGGGCATGCTGGCGGCGTCGGCAAGCAGTAACGAAGTGGGCTATATCACCCATAAAGTCATCCGCAGCATGGGTGTACTGGCGTTCGATAACCAAGCACGTGTCTGACACGGCCCGACGGTGGCAGGTCTTGCCCCGACGTTTGGCCGTGGAGCGATGACGAACCATTGGGTCGACATCAAGAACGCGGATATTGTGCTGATTATGGGCGGCAACGCAGCCGAGGCGCACCCCTGTGGGTTCAAATGGGTGACCGAGGCCAAAGCACACAACAATGCAAAACTGATCGTTGTGGATCCACGCTTTACGCGTTCGGCATCCGTGGCGGACTATTACGCACCGATACGTACCGGTAGTGACATCACCTTTCTGGGTGGCGTCATCAAATACCTGCTGGATAACGACAAGATCCAGCACGAATACGTGCGCAACTACACCGATATGCCCTTTATCGTGCGCGAAGACTTTGACTTCGAGCAGGGGCTGTATTCGGGCTACAACGAAGAAAAACGCAGCTACGACCGATCCTCCTGGGACTACGAGCTGGGCGAGGACGGCTATGTCAAAACCGACCCGACCTTGCAACACCCACGCTCGGTTTACCAACTGCTGCGCAAGCACTACGAGCGCTACACGCCCGAGATGGTGGAACGCGTCTGTGGCACGCCCAAGGACAAATTCCTGAAAGTCTGTGAAATGCTGGCCTCGACCGCTGAACCGGGTCGCGCGGGCACCATTTTGTATGCACTGGGCTGGACGCAACACACGATTGGCTCGCAGATCATCCGTACCGGCGCTATGGTGCAGTTGCTGCTGGGCAATATTGGTATTGCCGGCGGTGGCATGAACGCGCTGCGCGGACACTCCAATATTCAGGGTCTGACTGACCTGGGTTTGATGTCCAACCTGCTGCCCGGCTATCTGACCTTGCCCAACCAGGCCGAGCAAGAGTTTGACGGCTACATTGGCGCACGTGCCCTTCAACCGCTACGCCCTAACCAGCTGAGCTACTGGCGCAACTACAAGAAGTTCCACGTCAGCCTGATGAAGGCCTGGTTCGGTGATGCCGCCCAGGCCGAGAACAACTGGGCCTATCACTACCTGCCCAAGCTGGACAAGCTCTACGACATGCTGCAAGTGTTCGAGCTGATGGACGAAGGCAAGATGACGGGCTACATCTGTCAGGGCTTTAACCCCCTGGCGGCGGCACCGTACAAGGCCAAGCTGCTGCGTGGTTTCTCCAAGCTCAAGTACATGGTCATCATGGACCCGCTGGTCACGGAAACGTCAGAGTTCTGGAAGAACTATGGCGAACACAATGATGTCGATTCCGCTTCCATCCAGACCGAAGTGTTCCGTCTGCCCACTACCTGTTTCGCCGAGGAAGAAGGCGCACTGGTGAACTCGGGCCGCTGGTTGCAATGGCACTGGAAGGCCGCCAACCCTCCGGGCGAGGCCAAGAGCGACATTGAGATCATGAGTACGCTGTTCACGCATATTCGCTCGCTGTATCAGAAAGAAGGCGGCGCCTTCCCTGACCCGATCCTGAACCTGTCCTGGCCGTACTCCAACCCGGATGATCCAACCGCCGCTGAACTGGCCAAGGAATACTCGGGACGAGCACTGGTTGACCTGGTCGACCCCAAAGATCCGACCAAGATCATACGTAAAGCAGGCGAACAGCTCGATGGCTTTGCCCAATTGCGCGACGACGGCACCACGCTCAGTGGTTGCTGGATCTATGCCGGCGCCTGGACACAGCAAGGCAATATGATGGCTCGCCGAGACAATAGCGATCCAACCGGCATCGGCCAGACGCTGAACTGGGCCTGGGCCTGGCCAGCGAACCGTCGCGTGCTCTACAACCGTGCCTCCTGTGACCTGAACGGCAAACCCTTTGACCCACGCCGCAACCTGGTTCACTGGGACGGCAAGCGCTGGGGGGGTGCAGATGTCCCTGACTACAAAGCCGATGAAAACCCGGCCGATGGCATGGGACCGTTCATCATGAACCCCGAAGGGGTGGCCCGCTTCTTTGCCCGAAAAGGCATGGCAGAAGGCCCCTTCCCCGAGCACTACGAGCCCTTTGAAAGCCCGCTCAGCTACAACCCGCTCAGTCCTGACGAGCCCCGTGCCATTACCAACCCGGCCGCGCGTATCTTCAAGGACGACCTGGCCGCCATGGGTACGGTAGACAAGTTCCCTTATGTGGGCACAACCTACCGCCTGACCGAGCACTTCCACTACTGGACCAAACACGTGGAGCTGAACGCCATCGTGCAGCCTGAACAGTTTGTGGAAATTGGCGAGGAACTGGCCAAGGAAGTGGGCATCGTGCACGGTGACCGCGTCAAGGTGTCCTCCAACCGGGGCTATATCAAAGCCGTGGCGGTGGTGACCAAGCGCATCAAGGCCCTGAACGTGGATGGCAAAGTTGTCCACCAAGTGGGGATCCCGCTGCACTGGGGTTTTGTGGGTCTGGCCCGACCCGGTTTCCTGATCAATGCGCTGACACCGCCCGTCGGGGACGGCAACTCGCAAACGCCGGAAACCAAGGCCTTTCTGGTTCAACTTGAAAAGGTTAAGGAGTAAGCCATGGCCTTGCAATCACTCGATATCAAACGGCGCTCCGCAACCACCACCCCATCGCCCAGCGTGCGCGAGCCCGTGGGCGGGGAGGTGGCCAAGCTGATCGACACCAGTAAGTGCATTGGCTGTAAGGCCTGTCAGGTCGCCTGCATGGAATGGAACGATACGCGCGACAAAATCGGCCACAACGTCGGGGTGTATGACAACCCGGCCGACCTAACCGACAAGTCCTGGACCATCATGCGCTTTGCGGAGTATGAAAACCCCGCTGGCGATCTGGAATGGCTGATTCGCAAAGACGGCTGTATGCACTGCGAGGATCCGGGCTGTCTGAAGGCCTGTCCCTCGCCGGGCGCCATCGTGCAGTACACCAACGGCATTGTGGATTTCCACGAGGAAAACTGCATTGGCTGCGGCTACTGCGTGACCGGTTGTCCTTTCGATGTGCCCCGCATTTCGGAAAAGGACAAGAAAGCCTACAAGTGCACCTTGTGTTCAGACCGTGTCGCGGTCGGACAGGAACCGGCCTGTGCCAAGACCTGTCCGACCGGCGCGATTGTGTTCGGTACGAAAGAAGACATGCAGCACCACGCTGCGGAACGTATTGAAGACCTGAAATCGCGTGGCTTTGAAAACGCCGGTCTGTACGACCCGGCTGGAGTGGGTGGCACCCACGTCATGTATGTGCTGCATCATGCCGACAAGCCCGAGCTGTACAGCGATCTGCCCAAGGACCCGCAAATCAGCCCGATGGTCTCGCTCTGGAAGGGGGTAGCCAAACCGCTGGGGGTTGCGGCTATGGCACTGACCGCCCTGATTGGTTTCTTCCACTACATCCGAACCGGTCCTAACGAGACTGACGAGGAAGACGAGCGCCGCGCCGATGAGGACGCCCGCAAGATCCAGGAGGCTCACCATGACTGATCACAACCGCAAGGGCATGATTCAGCGCTACACCACCAGTCAGCGCATTAATCACTGGATCATTGCCATGAGCTTTGTGCTGCTGGCCTTGTCCGGGCTGGCGCTGTTTCATCCGTCAATGTACTGGCTGACCAATCTGTTTGGTGGCGGCCCGTGGACACGCATTCTTCACCCGTTTATTGGCGTGGTGATGTTTGTGTGCTTTTTCCTGTTTGCAGCGCGCATGGTACGGCACAATATGTTCTCCAAGGGTGACGCGGCCTGGCTGCGTCACTTCAAGGACGTACTGAACGCCAAGGACGAGCGCATCCCCGAAGTAGGCCGTTACAACGCCGGGCAAAAGATCCTGTTTTTTGCCCTGGTGATCTTCATGATCGGCCTGCTGGCAACCGGTGTGGTGATGTGGCGCGAATACTTTTCCGCCTTCTTCCCCATCTGGGCTATCCGCCTGGCCTCCGTGCTGCACGCGGTCTGCGCCCTGCTGATGATTTGCGCGATTATCGTGCACATCTACGCCGGTATCTGGGTAAAGGGTTCGGTCAAAGCCATGACCCGCGGTACGGTGACCCGTGCCTGGGCCTGGAAACACCACCGTGCCTGGTTCCGTGAAGAAATGGGAAAAGGTCCCAGCCGTCCTGCTGAATAAGCGGGGATCGGTTTTATCAGCAACCCGGCTGCCATGCGCCATTTCGGGCATGGCAGTCTTGTTTTCAGGAGTCTGTCTTGCAACGCATCCTTCCGCGCGGCGAAATCGAAAGTCTGGACCACACTTCCATCCCCCGACTGCGCCTGCCTGTGCGAGCCAGCGTCTTTGCAGACCGGGCAGCACGTCTGCGTCAATTGTCTGCCGACAATCCCGTCGGTGCCTACCTGCTCTTGCTGGCGCATCTGGTGGACGGGCAGCACAAGCAGCTCACTGCGCTTGCCCCTGCCGAACTGCCTGCTGATGTGCTGGAAACGGCACAACGCCACGGCATGCCGCCCTTGCTGGCCTCGGGCTGGAAGCGCGATCCGCAGTGGCTCAGTATTCTGAGCAGCCTGCTCAATCACATGATCCAGACCTCGGATGTGCCTGCTGCTGCCCAAGAAGTTTGCCAGGGTCTGCTTGAAAAGGCCCAGTCCGACCCGCAAAAGCTAGAAGATCTGGCTGACGCGATTCTGGCCGAGCAATTGCCTGAACAAGACGGTGCCGCCGCACCTTTTGTCATGGCCGCCTTGCAGGTCTACTGGACGCATCTGGCCTGCTCGCTGACCGAAGGCCAACTGTCGGTGACCAGCCCCTTTGGCGTATGTCCGTCCTGCGGCAGCCTGCCCGTATCCAGCGTGGTACGTGTGGGTGGTCGTGAAGATGGTTGCCGCTATATGTGCTGCCCACGCTGCAGCGTGGAATGGCATCTGGTACGTGTGACCTGCTCGCACTGCGAAAGCACGAAAAGCGTGGCTTACCACGCCATTGAAGATGGCCCGGAAGGCATCAAGGCCGAGTCCTGCGACAACTGCCATACCTACCGCAAAATCTTCTACCAGGAAAAGCAGTTGGGCATAGACCCGGTGGCGGACGACCTGGCCAGTCTGGCTCTGGACGTTTTGATGGGCGAAGAAGGCTATTCCCGCGCCAGCGGCAATCCGCTTCTTTGGCAGCAGTCTTAAGCTAAGATTCCCCTACGCCTTGTACGCAAGGCGTAGCTGACGGACCCTGCCCATAGACTCAAATGCCTGCCTTTGAATGATGAGCCCTACTCCTGAACTCTCCCCCGCCCATATCCCTTCCCTGGATCGCTTACTGCGCTCGCCAGAGTTCGAGCCTTTACTAAGCCAGTTCGGTCACACACGCCTCAGTCAAAGCACTCGCGCCCATTTGCAAGTACTGCGGGATACGTTGTTCAAGGGAGCACTACGTCCTCAGGACCTGGCGCCCGCCCAGCTCGCCCAAGCACTGCAGGCCAAGCTACAAGAAGAATCCCGACTGCAGCTGCGCCCGGTTTTCAATCTGACCGGCACCGTGCTGCACACCAATCTTGGGCGTGCGATGCTACCGGATGAAGCCATCCAGGCTGTCGTCCAGGCCATGCGTTCACCCGCCAATCTGGAATTTGACCTGCAAACCGGTGGCCGAGGCGACCGGGATGACCTGATCAACCCCTTGCTTTGCGAACTGACCGGTGCTGAAGCCGCCACGGTGGTCAACAATAACGCCGCCGCCGTGCTGCTGATGCTCAGCACCCTGAGTCCCCGGCGCGAAACCGTGGTGTCGCGCGGCGAACTGGTAGAAATTGGCGGTGCCTTCCGTATCCCTGACATCATGAAGCGCGCCGGTGCCCGCCTGCATGAAGTGGGCACCACCAACCGTACCCACGCAGCTGATTACGAGAACGCCATCAACGAGCGCACAGCCATGTTGATGAAGGTGCATTGCAGCAACTACGCCGTCAAAGGTTTCACCAAAAGCGTTTCAGTCGAAGAAGTGGCACAGATCGCCAGGAAACACGGCCTGCCCACCAGCGTGGATCTGGGCAGCGGCACCTTGGTGGATCTCAGCCAATGGGGCCTGCTGCCCGAACCCACCGTGCGTGAAACCATCGAAGCCGGGGCCGATATCGTGACCTTCAGCGGCGACAAACTGCTGGGTGGCCCCCAGGCCGGTCTGATCGTAGGCCGCGCAGACCTGATCGCCAAGATCAAGAAGAACCCGCTTAAACGCGCTTTGCGTGTAGGCAAAATCACACTGGCCGCGCTGGAACCGGTACTGGCCTTGTACCGTTCGCCCGAGCGCCTACCCGAACACCTGACCACCCTTCGTTTGCTGACCCGGCCATCGGCGCAGATGCGCGCCCAGGCGCTGCGTCTGGCACCTGTTTTGCAGCAATGGGTAGGAACACAATTTGCTGTCGAACCCACTGCCATGTTGAGCCAGATTGGCAGCGGTGCTCTGCCCGAGGATGTGCTGCCCAGCTTTGGATTGCGCTTCGCCTACAAAGGCACGGGCCGTGCTGGCCGCCATCTGACAGAGCTGGAAAAACGCCTACGCACTTTGCCCCAGCCCGTCATCGGGCACATTGCGCAAGATGCCTTTTGGCTGGACCTGCGCTGTTTGGAAGAACAATTTGAAGCTGACTTCAGCGTACAACTGATCTGCGAGCAAGCATGATTGTTGGTACTGCAGGACATATTGATCACGGCAAAACCACCTTGATCCGCGCCTTGACGGGTGTGGATACCGACCGTCTGGAAGAGGAAAAAAAGCGCGGTATCTCCATCCAGTTGGGCTATGCCTATACGCCTTTACCCGACGGGCAGATTCTGGGATTTATTGATGTTCCCGGCCACGAGCGTCTGGTACACACCATGGTCGCAGGTGCAACCGGCATTGATTTTGGCCTGCTGATCGTGGCCGTAGATGATGGCGTCATGCCGCAAACCCGCGAGCATTTGGCGGTGCTGCAACTACTGGGTTTAGACGCCGGAGCCATCGTGCTGAGCAAGGCGGATCGCGCCGATGCCGCTCGGATTGAAACCGTCAAAGCCCAGCTGCAAACACTTGTCCAAGGAAGTTTTCTGGACAATGCGCCCGTCTTCGTTGTCGATGCCCTGTCCGAGGACAAACCCGGTCTGGAAGCGTTACGCCAGCATCTGCACACACAGGCCATGCAATCCACCACACAGGATGGCCAAGGCTATTTCCGTCTGGCCATTGACCGTGTTTTCACCCTGCAAGGCCACGGCACGGTCGTGACCGGCACGGTGCACGATGGCGTACTGGATCTGGATGGCCCGGCGATGGACTTGCGCCTGATGCCACGCGGCACGCCGGTACGTGTGCGCAGTATTCATGCCCAGAACCAGGCTTCGCGCCAGGCCCGCGCCGGCCAGCGTTGTGCCCTGAACCTGGGTGGAATTGATGTACAGGATATCGAGCGTGGCGACTGGCTGGCCGACGCTCGCTGCTTCATCCCCTCCACACGTATCGACGTGGAGCTGAGCCTGCTGGATAAAGATATTCCCGCCCTACGCACCTGGTCGCCCTGGCATGTCCACATGGGGGCCGCTCACCTGACGGCCCATGCCGTGCCTTTGGATGGCGAATCCTTGCAGCCCGGCCAGACCGGCAAAGTCCAACTGGTCTTTGACCGTCCCATCTGCACCGTAACGGGCGAGCGCTTTATCGTGCGTAATGCCCAGGCCAGCGAAACAGTCGGCGGCGGGATTGTGCTGGACCCGAATGCTCCGGACCGCAAACGACGCTCTACGACACGTCTTGCCTGGCTGGACGCCTTGGCACAATGGACGCGCGGCGGACCATTGGAGGGCCTGCTGGCCCACGCGCCTTACGGTCTGGACGAAGCAACACTGCTGCGTCTGTCAGGAGGATCTCAACACGGCTTGAGCGCCCCTGCCAATGCCCGCTGGCGCACCGGATCTCGCCCACAAAGTCAGCCTATCTTGCTAAGTGATGCGCGCCTGGAAACGCTGTGTCAGCACATAGAAAGCGTGGTGCTGCAGTATCACGAGCGCAATCCGGACGAACCGGGCCTGTCCATCAGCCGCTTGCGACGCATGGCCGCCCCCACCATGCCCGACGCCATCTGGCAACTGCTGACCGAGCACCTGCTGGCGGAACATCGCTTGGCCCGCCAAGGGGCCTGGTTGCATACGCCGGGACACCGCGTCACCCTGAGTCCCGAAGATGAAGCCCTGGCTGCCGCCCTGCTGCCCTTGATCGAGGCAGGCCGCTTCGATCCTCCGTGGACACGCGATCTGGCCAAAGCAACCGAGTACCCGGAAGACCAGACTCGCAACGTGCTGCGCCGACTGGTGCGCCAAGGCGAACTGTTTCAGATCGTGCACGACCTGTTCTACCACCGTCGCCAAATCGCAGTCTTGGCCCATATCGTCAAGGAGCTGCACAGCGGCCAGGGCGTCAGCGCCGCGCAGTTCCGGGACGCAACGGGGTTGGGCCGCAAACGGGCCATTCAGATTCTGGAATTTTTTGATCGCGTCGGCTATACACGACGTGTACGTGATCGCCACGTCTTACGCGGCGAAGCCTGGGCGGCAGCGGATTGAAACAAGGGTGCGTTGCGAGTGCTAAAACAGGCAGCGCACTGATCGTTGAAGCGTAATCGGCCCTAACGTATGATAGGGCCTCTTGAAGGAAAGCATCCGTGCCCGGTGGCACGGCCGGGCTTCAAACCCGGTTGGGGGCGTCAGACGTTCCCAGGTAGGTTCGACTCCTGCTGCTTTCCGCCAATTTCTGCAGCGGCCTCCAGCACACTGGCAGGCCCTGAACTACGGTAACGTCTGTGTGGGCTCAGCCTGCGTCTCAGGCGTTGAACGACGCCCTGCTGTTGGCCCCGAGTCAGAGCACGTCACCGCCAGTACCTGCGCTTGTTGATCCCCCAAGCTAAGCACACTGTGGGGAAGCTCCGAGTCAAAGTAAACGGAATCGCCCGTCTCCAAGGTCATGCTGTGCTCTGCAATGGTCACTTGCACTTGCCCTTGAATCACAAACAAAAACTCTTCTCCCCCATGCGGGAAGGTTGGCGCAGGCTGCTGGTGATCATGCGGAGGGTAAATGACAAAGGGATCCATCAAACGAAAGCGTCGCCGCCCGGCCATGCTCTCGTAACGGTAAACGCTATGGCCGGCTACGCTGGGCAAGGGCATACGATCGTGCCGCCGCACGACACACACACTTTCGTCTTGATCCAGATCCGCCTCTCCGATCAACTGCGACACCCCCATGCCATACGCCTGAGCCAACTTGACCACAGTCGAGATGGACGGCGCACTGACGGCCCGCTCCAGCTTGGACAAATAACTTTTAGTCAGACCAGTACGCTGAGCCAATTGCTCCAGCGACAAGCCATGTTGGCGACGCAGAGCGCGCAAGCGAAAGGGAAGATGGGTCATGTGGGCTAAAAAGAGGTGTGGCGCCCGAGGCCAACCTCAGGGCGCGTAGAAAAAAGCAGCCTCTTATTCTACTCAAAAACATCCGTATGGCGTTTCAGCGCTTTACGGGCATAGTATTCAAAGCCGATCTCGGAGCGACGCGGCCTCAAAATCCAGTCATGAGCCTCCCGACCCAATTCCGGCGCAATAGGCTGAATCTTTCCGGCGGACATCGCCAACAGTTGCATGCGCGCAGTACGCTCAAATTGCAAAGCCAGAACACAAGCCTCTTCTACTGAGGCCGCTGCCACCAACATGCCATGGTGTGACAACAAAATGGCGCGTTTATCGCCTAAGGCCTCAGCAATGATCTGCCCTTCTTCATTGCCCACGGGCACACCAGGCCAATCTTTCAGGAATGCACAGTCCTCATACAAGGGGCAGTTGTCCATATGAGAGACCTCTAGCGGCACCTCCAGCATGGACAGGGCGGCCACATGCAGGGGGTGCGTATGAATGATGCAGTTCACATCGGGTCGAGCACGATACACCCAGGAGTGAAAGCGGTTTGCCGGATTAGGCATGCCGTACCCTTTCAACACGGTCAGGTCCTCGTCCACCAACAAAACATTCGTCGAGGTGATCTCATCAAAACCCAGGCCCAACTGCTGGGTAAAGTACGTGCCCTCCTGTTCCCCGCGTGCGGTGATCTGGCCAGCCAGCCCGGAGTCATGGCCACCATCAAAAAGAATACGGCAAGTCAGCGCGAGCTTTTCGGGGACACTGCGTTCAGGGATTTCAAAAACTGCCTGCATCTGACTTTGTGCCTGTTCAATCAGCACAGATTTAGACAAGCTCATGGTGTCACTCATAACCACTCCTTTTGTAAATGACAATCCTGCTCACAACAGCGGGACATAGCCCGCCAGGGCCTGCATACGTTCAAGCCAACGTCGGACCGATGGATAGCAGCGCAGCTCATAACCACCTTGCTGCGCCATACAGGTATAGGGAAACAAGGCAACATCCGCGATGCTGGGCCTGTCTCCAACAAAATAGCGATGTCGCTGCAAATGCGCCTCCATATGAGCCAGAGCCTTGTTGCCCTGTTCACGCCACGCCAACACCGCAGGAGCATCCACCGCCATCGTGCCGCGCAATGTCACCCACAGTCTTGGCTGGGCAAGGTTGGCCATATGCTGCGTCTGCTCAAAAGACAGCCACTGCAAAACCTGTGCCTGGGCCAGTGCATCGGCGGGCAAGAACGCCGTGCCCTGTGCCAAATACCACAAGATGGCGGCCGACTCCGCCAGCCAGGGTCCCTCCCGAGTCCGCAATACCGGCACCTGTCCCCAAGGGTTGATACGCCGAAACGCCTCGGTATCCAGATCCCCCTCCACGATGGACAGGCTGCGCCGCTGTAGCGCTATACCCAGATAGCCGCACAGCAGTCGTACCTTCCAGCCATTGCCGGTATAGATCGTGTCGATAAGCTCCAGTGCCGGTTGGTTCATCGTCTGCTCCTTACTCCAGACTGATGTCTGCGGTCTGCACAATACGCTGCCACTTGCTGCGCTCGGCCGCGATAAAGTGTTGGTACTCATCCTGGGTTCCGGTGTAGACCTGACTGCCTTGCTGCTCCAGATGAGCTTTGAACTGCGGGTCAGCCAGTGTCTTTTGCAATGCCGCCTCCAACACTGCAACGATCTGCGGTGGCGTACCGGGTGGAGCCAGCAACACGTTCCAGGAACTGATGCGCAGCTCAGGTGCACCCAACTCCGCGCTGGAAGGGACATCAGGAGCAGCCGGGGAACGCTGGCTATCAGCCAAGACCAGGGCGTGGAGCTTGCCCGCCTTCACTTGCGGCATGATCACTGGAATGGCATCCATCACCATGTCAGCATGGCGGCCCACCACCGCGCTGACCGCTTCCCCCCCACTCTTGAAGGGAATATGCCGCACATCAAGCTTCTCCGTTAGCTTGAACAGTTCAATCCCTAAATGTGGAGAACTCCCGACTCCGGCGGACCCAAAGTTCAGCAGACCCGGCTCCTGCCGGGCATGGCTGACCAGTTGGGCGTAGGTCTCTGTACCCAGATCCGAACGAACTGCCAGCACATACGGAGACCCCGTCACCATACCGATAGGCACAAAAGCGTGTGGGTCGTAGTTGATCTTGGAGGCCAGCAAGGGATTGACCACCTGTGTGCCTACGGTCCCCATGAACACGGTGTACCCGTCCGCCTTGGCATTTTGCGCGGCCTGAGCGGCGATCATGCCGCCAGCACCGGCCCTATTTTCAACAATCACGGTCTGATCCAACTCCTTGCCCAACTGCTGGGCAAGAAGGCGTGCCACCAGGTCTGTAATGCCTCCTGCGCCAAAGGGCACGATCAAACGCAGCGGCTGGGCGGGAAACGTCGTTGCCTGCGCCGACCCCGCAATCATCATCAAGGCCGCCCACCCGGCCATCGCTAAACCAAAAATCTTTTTCATGAAGTGTCTCCTGAACTTTTTAAGTTTGAATTGTTCAGGACACATTCTCATCAAAAATGACCCGACGTGTCAAATAAAGAAATTAATGTCCTTCAAGACTTCTATCAGGACCAAGAAAAGAGGCGACATGCTTATTTTCAGGACTCATACCGCTTTCCTAGGCATGACACCTTTCTGAAAAAAAACAGAATTTTTCCTATAGAACAACGATTGTCTAGAACACCATCGAAGGCGCGTCCGTGCAGCCCGTGTTTCTGACACCACACATTCGTCAGCTTTCTCGACAAGCAACACATTTTTAAACAAAATGCTGATTGCGAACAATTCTCATTATATTTATCGTTATCAGGGAAGAGATTATGAATGTATTGACGCTCCCGGCTCGCCGCCCGATCTTTGCATTAGGCCTGCTCGCCACGGCCTTGGCAGCCAGTTTCAATGCGCAGGCACAAACCTCCAGCGTGCGTGGTGGGGTCACCTCACTAGAAGAAATCCGTGTCTTGCCATCGGCAGAAGAAGCCGTCAAACAGGCTCCTGGCGTGTCCACTATCACCGCCGACGATATTGAAAAACGTCCTCCCGCCAACGATCTGTCCGAACTGATCCGCACCATGCCCGGTGTGAACCTGACCGGGAACAGCCCATCGGGCTCCTACGGCAATAGCCGCCAGATCGACTTACGCGGCATGGGTCCGGAAAACACCTTGATCCTGATTGACGGCAAGCCCGTGAGCTCTCGGGACTCCATTCGCATGGGGCGTAACGGGGAACGTAATACCCGTGGCGACAGTAACTGGGTCCCTGTCAACGCCATCGAACGCATTGAAGTGTTGCGTGGGCCGGCAGCCGCGCGCTACGGCTCCGGTGCCGCCGGTGGTGTGGTGAACATCATCACAAAAGCGCCTACCGACACCTTTTCCGGCTCGGTAACCGCCTATGGCTTAATCCCCGAGGACAGCGATTACGGCTCCACACGTCGCACCGGCTTTAACCTGTCTGGCCCCATCGCCGACAAACTGTCTTTCCGCGTCTACGGCAATATCGCCAAAACCGATGCAGACAAACCTGCCTTGAACGCTAAATCCTCCGGCATTAATGTCAGCGAAACAAACGTGCCTCCAGCAGGCCGCGAAGGTGTGCGTAACAAGGACATCAACGGCTTGGTCCGCCTAGATATCAACCGCGACCATCGCCTGGAACTGGAAGGCTCATTTAGTCGCCAAGGCAATATTTTTGCTGGCGAGCGTCTGTTCACCAACGGCAATGCCACCATCGCTTCACTGGCCGATGACGGGGCCGAAACCAACATCATGTATCGCCGCGCTGGATCGTTGAGCCACTATGGGGACTATGGCCAAGGCCGTCGTTCGCGGCTTACTTTTGCCTATGAAGGCACCACCAACTCCCGCTTGAATGAAGGGCTGGCCGGAGGTGGCGAAGGCAGTATCTCCAACCCTGGCGCAGGTTCCGTATCAGAGTTGCGTTCGTTGAACCTGTCCGGCGAATACAACACGCCCTTACAGATCGCCAACAAGCACGTGCTGATGACCGTGGGCTTTGAACACCGTGACCAACGCCTGGATGATGACTACGCCACCCGCTCTGGCCAGACCATCAACAAGAACGCTGACTCCAAAAGCAAGGCTCGCACCACTGCCGCCTATGTGGAAGGCAATATCGAGCTGACTGAAGCACTGACCGTCACCCCCGGTGTCCGCTTTGATCACCACAGCAAGTTTGGCGACAACTGGAGCCCCAGCCTGAACGCCTCCTACTTCCTGACCGACCATCTGACCCTGAAAGGCGGTATTGCCCGCGCTTTCAAAGCACCTAACCTGTACCAGTCCAACCCCAACTACCTGTACCAGACGCGCGGTAACGGTTGCCCGTACGACCCCGTAACAGGCCAACGCGTGAGCGGCCCTTGCTACATCTTCGGTAACGACGATCTGTCACCCGAGCGCAGCATCAACAAGGAAATTGGTCTGGCCTACGACAAGGCCGGCTGGGCAGCAGGGCTGACGTACTTTCAGAACGACTACAGCAACAAGATTGTGGCCGATATGGGCGACCAGACTATTCCGGATGCGGTGAACATTGGCGGCTCGCTGGTGCGTCCCTTCCAGTGGGTGAACTCCGGCAAGGCCGTGATCCGTGGTCTGGAAGGCAATCTGACCATCCCGATCCTGGGCGAGAACGGCGAGACACTGAGCCTGAGCAATAACCTGACTTACATGATCACCAACAAGTCCAAGGAAACGAATCAGCCTTTGACTGTCATTCCACGCTACACCCTGAACAGCACGCTGGATTGGCGCGTGAACGACAAGCTGTCCATGCTGGCAACCGCCACTCTGTATGGCAAGCAAAAGCCACGCTCACAGAACCTGTCCAATAACTCGACCGTAACAGGCGATGGTCTGCGTGAACGTGGTTCGTATGCCATCTTCGGCCTAAGCGGTGCTTATCAAGTGACCAAGTCCACCCATATCCGCCTGGGCGTCAACAACCTGTTCGACAAGCGCTTGTACCGTGAAGACTCCGGTAGCGGCCAAGGAGCCAACACCTATAACGAGCCTGGCCGTCAATACTACGCAACCTTGACGGCCAGCTTCTAAGGCGTCTGGCTGTACCCCGGACGCTTTCGGGAGTCCGGATGACTTCTTGTTGTATCAGCCCCTGCCCTTCACAACGGGAGCAGCGGGGGCTGCTTCTTGCCCCGCGTTAACCCAAGTCAGCTCTCCCCGGCCCGGCCCCAACAACGCTAGACTAAAGCCTTGTTGGCCATCCGTCCGGCTACAGAACCATCACATTCGGGAGCTGATCTTGTCATACATTGAACCGGATCTCGCGATCTACGCCGGGCCTCGTGCCTATCGTCACATTCAAAACCAGGGTTTGCATGCCAAAGATATCAGCACACTAATTGGCAGCGCGGGCGGGCCCAAGGCGTTGGCCTTGACCGGGCTGGATCAGTATCTGTTTGGGGACTGGCTCAACACACATGACGAACCGCTGTGGTTGTTTGGCAGCTCAGTGGCCTCCTGGCGTTTTGCCTGCGCGGCTCAACACGATCCGTACAAAGCTTTTACGGACTTTGCCCAGCTCTATATACACAGTCCCTTTTTACCCAACTCCACGGTCGCGGACATTACCCGGTCTACCCAGACTATGCTGAAAACGTTCCTCGGGGACGCCGACTCACAAGCAGCAATCCTGAACCACCCGCGCTATCGCTTCGCCATTACCGTGGCACGCAGCAAAGGCTGGGCAGGCTCCCGCAATCAAAAACAGCTTGGCGCAGCCCTGCTCGGCTGCATGGTCGGCAACTATGTGCACCCGGCCATCCCGCGCCTGTTCTTTGAGCGGGTCATCGTACATGACACCCGCAGCCCCTTGCCCATCCACGGCAAGCATCACGATCAGGCTCGCTACGCGGCACTGGATCAGCACAATCTGTTCCAAACCTTGGCCGCCAGCACCGCCATTCCAATGGTCATCGACGGTGTTGATGCCGCTCATAACTGGCCCGCCGGGCTCTACCGGGATGGGGGGCTGGTGGACTACAACTTTTGCGCACTGGATCTGGACGGCCCTGGCCTGACCTTGTTTCCCCATTTCACGCAAAAAATCAGTGCCAGTTGGTTCGACAAATACCTGCCACGCTGGCAGAAGGCCCGTCGTCCCCACAGCCTGGATAATCTGATTTTGTTATGCCCTACGCCCCACTTTTATCAGCGTCTGCAAGACCACAAAATCCCCGATCGTTCCGACTACAAGCGTCTGTCTGATGCAGATCGACGTCTGGCCTGGCAACACGCCGTTGAACAAAGCCAGCGCCTGGGCGAGCAGTTTGCACAGTGGGTCGCTGCGGACCAGCTTGCCCAGGTGGTGCGTCCCCTGCCCTTCCCATAACTGGCGCTTGCCAAGCCAAAAGGACAAGTCAGCTCAAAACTGATAGCGCAAGGACGCCATCACATTACGCGGGGCGCCGTAGGTATGACTGCTGTACGCCAGGCGATAGGTTTTGTCGAAAATATTATTGAAATTGACGGTCAGATCCGCCCGAGGCGTAATGGCATATCGCGCCATCAGATCCACCACCGCATAGGCTTTCTGTGTGTTGGTTTCACGGGCTACGCCGGTCAGTTGATTATCAAAGATCTTGCTTTGCCATTGCACAGAGCCTCCTACCGTCAACTTATGCCACGCACCGGGCAAGCGATAAGTCGTAAACAACTTGACCTGATCAGCCGGGATATCCGTCTTGATCTTCTCGCCATCAGCACCACGGAAGCGGTAATGGGTATAGCCGGCGCCCATTTGCCAGCCAGGGGCAAGCTCGCCATTGATCTCGAACTCAATCCCCTCAGAACGCGTATTGCTGGCAGCGGTGTACGCCTGGGCACCGCTAGGCGTCAGTTCTTTGCCATCGACGACAGCCAGATTGTCCTTGCGAGTCTGAAACACCGCCAACGATGCGGACGCCGCCTCCCCAGGGAACAAATACTTAACCCCTACCTCGTAGTTAGTACCTTGTTCAGGATCCAGATAATTACCGTCTCTGTCCTGGCTGGACTGAGGATTGAAGATTTTCGTATAGCTGGCATAGCTGGCCCACTGCTCATTCCAGTCGTAGACCAGACCGGCATACGGAGTAAACACACCATTCTCTTTGCGTAATCTCGCATTGGAGTGGTCCTTCCAGTTGGTGACTCGTCCACCCGCAATCAAGGCCAATTTGTCCGTCAAGCGCAGGCGCGTTGCGGCATAAGCCCCCCACTGTCGCGCACGCTGATTATCCGGTCCGGTAATTTTCAAGTCCGGGCGCGGCACGTTACGGTCAAAGTCTTTGATCTGCGCAATAGGGATACGCTGACGCGCATAAGCCGTGTCATGCCGGGAAAGCTCGTAGTAATTGGCGCCCAGCATAACGTCATGCCCTTGTCCCCACGCCTGAAACCGCCCTGTAATGGTTATGTCGGCCGTATCTTGAGTCGGTGTTTTTTCGTTGAAACCCGCCGTCATGGAACCGCGTCCCTGCGGGGTCGGTGCCGGAGCAGCCACACCATACAACTGCTCGTTATTCAGCCAAGAACGCCCCATCGCCATTTGAATGGACCAGTCGTCGTTGAATTCGTGTTCAAGTTGAGCAAACGCCATCGTTCGGCGCTGTTTGCTGTACGCCCATGCTGCCGTCGCAGAATCGCTGCGATCCCACTGCACCAGATTTCCGGCCGTATCCGAGACACTGAATGCGTGCATGCTGGATCCATCGTAACGATTATCCATGTGCTCAATGCCTAATCTGGCTACCGTTCGCGCCCCCAGATCCGCTTCGATCACACCATAGAAAACATCCCGTTTACCCTTGTAGCCTTCCTTCCAGGAACGAGACTGATCATAGGCTGCAACCAGGCGTCCCCGCACAGAACCACTCTCGTTGAGCGGACCTGAAAGATCCGCCATGCCCCGATACCGGTCCCAGGTCCCCACCCCTGCTGAAACCTGTCCTTGAAACTCCGCTGTTGGCCGTTTGCGCTGCATCATGATGGATGCCGACGGCTCTCCGGCCCCACTGAGCAGGCCGGTCGCACCACGCACAATGACGACATTGTCATAAATGGCAGTGTCCATGACACTGACCCCGCCATAACCTTGCAAGGCGGCAGCCGTCGTAGGCACCCCATCAATCACGTAATTCGTGATGTTGAAGCCACGCGCCTGAAACGAGGTGTAGCCTGCGCCGTCATCACCATATTGCTGGCGACTGACACCGGGACTTTGCTCCATGACCTGCCCCAAGGTATCCAAACCCTGGTCTTCGATACGTTGTCGCGTAATAACCGTTGCAGACTGAGGCAGCTCCTGTAGTGTCATTGGCAGCTTCAGAATCTGAGGAACGGCCTGCTGCTGATAGCTGCCTGTCCCCTCTGACTTCTCATTTTGAGCCCGCACTTTGATGGATGACAGGGTGGACACCTCTTGAGGCGTTTCCTGAGCCTGCGCCGCGCTCATCAAAAGCCCCAAAACCATAGAGTACCCGCCAGCCCAAACCACTACTTTCATGACTTCCCCTATTAATTAAATACGAATTATTCTCATTATTGTAATGCGAACAAATTACTTTTAAACACGCACATTCGTAAAAAACAGGAAGGTACTCAGACACGAAGCCACCTCGTTCTCAAGACACAACCACTCTCAGGAAACAAACCCGTCGGTCGGTCCATGACGTCCAGACCTCGCTTAAGTGCATTTATCGATTTACCATGACAAGTTCCGATCACAACCTCCCCCCCGAGCACTATGGATACTCCTATTCGTCTGACCCAATACAGTCATGGAGCCGGTTGCGGCTGCAAGATCTCTCCCAAGGTACTGGACATTATCCTGGCCGGCAGTGGTGCCCAAAACGTAGACCCGAATCTGTGGGTAGGCAATACCTCGCGTGATGACGCGGCTGTCTACGGTTTGAATGAGGAAACGGGCGTTGTCTCGACCACCGACTTTTTCATGCCCATCGTGGACGATCCCTATGACTTTGGCCGCATTGCCGCGACCAACGCCATCAGCGACATTTACGCTATGGGCGGCAAGCCCATTATGGCGATTGCCATTCTGGGCTGGCCCATCAATGTGCTGTCTCCCGAAGTTGCCCGTGAAGTGGTGCGTGGCGGTCGTGCTGCTTGCGATGCCGCTGGCATCACCCTGGCCGGTGGCCACTCCATTGACGCACCCGAGCCTATTTTTGGTCTGGCTGTAACCGGCGTGGTCAATAAAGGCCAGTTAAAGCGTAACGACACGGCCACCGAAGGGTGCCAGCTCTATTTGACCAAGCCGTTGGGCATTGGCGTGCTGACCACCGCCGAGAAAAAGGCCAAACTGCGTCCCGAAGATCAAAACCTGGCGCGCGACTGGATGTGTACGCTGAACAAACCTGGCAGCCGCTTTGCACAACTGTCTGGCGTCAAAGCCATGACGGATGTAACCGGCTTTGGTCTGCTGGGCCACCTGATCGAAATGGCAGACGGCAGTGGCCTGACGGCCCGTTTGAACCTGGACCGTGTGCCCCTGCTGCCCGGCATCGAATACTACCTGGAGCAAGGCTGCGTCCCCGGCGGCACACAACGTAACTTTGACAGCTACGGCCACCGCATCGCCCCCATTAGCCAGGAACAAATCAATATCCTGTGCGACCCGCAAACCAGCGGCGGCTTGCTGGTCGCGGTAGAACCTTCTGCCACCGCCGAATTTATAGCCACGGCTGCCGAACTAGGCCTGCAACTGCAAGCCATCGGGGAGTTCATCCCTGCCAAAACCCACGCCGTCGAAATCGCTTGATGCGCCCTGATACCCACCACTACCGCGAGCTGTTCCTGAATAATGCGCCTTTGATGGACGCTCGCGCTCCCATCGAGTTCAGTAAAGGGGCCTTTCCAGGCGCATTGAACCTGCCACTAATGAACGATGAAGAACGTCATCAAGTAGGTATCTGCTACAAGCAACATGGTCAGGAAGCGGCTATTGCACTGGGCAACAAGCTGGTCAGCGGCCAGATCAAGGAAGAACGCCTGCAAGCCTGGGCGCAGTTCACGCAAGCCCATCCCGACGGCTACTTGTATTGTTTTCGGGGAGGTCTACGCAGCCAGATCACACAAACTTGGCTACGCGAAGAAGCAGGCATTCGATACCCCCGTGTCGTAGGTGGCTACAAGGCCATGCGCGGCTTTTTGCTGAACAATCTGGAGCAGACTGTCAGCAGCGCCCGCTTTCAGATTCTGGGGGGCATGACAGGCACCGGCAAAACCGATGTGTTGCAGCAGCTTGATCACAGCCTGGACTTGGAAGGCTACGCCCACCATCGCGGCTCCAGCTTTGGTAAACATGCCACTGCTCAACCCAGTCAGATCGACTTTGAACACCACCTGTCCATTGCCATGCTCAAGAAAACAGCGCAAGGGCATCAAGGCTTTGTGCTGGAAGATGAAAGCCAGACCATAGGTCGCTGCAGCCTGCCGCTGAACCTGTACCGAGGGATGCAGCAGTGGCCCCTTATCTGGCTGGAAGACAGTCTGGAAAACCGCATTACCCGCATTGTGCGCGACTACGTCCAGAATCTGCACGCGGAATTCACACAGCAGTCCAACCCGCAAACCGGCTTTGCCCTGTTTGCCGAGCAACTGCGACAAAGCCTGTCCCGCATCACCAAGCGATTGGGTCATCAACGCTACCAGCAGTTGGCAGCCATCATGGATGCCGCCTTACAAGAACAGGAACGCAGTGGTGCGCTGGACGGCCACCGGGAGTGGATTGGAGACTTGCTGACGCAATACTACGACCCCATGTACAGCTACCAACGTGAACAAAAAGCCGATCGGGTCATTTTTCAAGGTGATGCCGACGCAGTCCTGAATTATTTGCGTCGCCACGGCTAAATCACACCTTAGGCCCAGCCCACCAGGCTTGCCATCATTTATCGCAGATCAGCGACAGACTGACACTGGCCCGCACCCACTCTTGTCAGAATCTGTCCTTGCTCTGACACAAAGAGCAAACAAAGGGTAACCCCTACCATCTCGCAAGAATCTTGTTGCAGGTGGTAAGAAATGACGTCCCTCAATCGCTTGGCCCGGCATGTCCAGTTGCGTACTATCTGGCTCCTGCTTTTCCTGCTGGCAGCCTGTCTAAGCAGCACTTCCGCACACTCCAGTTCGCGCATTGCCCACTTCCTGCCGGACATTGCCCTCAACGAGATCTTTCCCACTGCCACCCACACCAGCGAGCCCGCAGGCACGCTGCCTGTTGCCAAGGTGTTCAAGGATCAAGAACAGCTAGGGTATGTGTATGTAACGACCGATATCGTCAACACGCGCGGTTACTCCAGCTTCCCCATCGACACTCTGGTCGCCATGAGCATGGATGGCAGCATCGTCGCCGCCAAGCTGCTGGAACACCATGAACCCATTGTGTTGATCGGTATCCCGGAATCCCGGGTCGAAGCCTTTATTCAAGGCTATATCGGTCAGAACTACATCAAGAACCGTCCCAAGCCCGGCGCACCGCCACCCGTCGATATCATCAGCGGTGCCACGGTGACCTTGATGGTGGTGGGCGACAGCATCATGCGCTCCTCCCAATTGGTGGCCCGGCAAGAGGGCATAGGCCAGCCTGCCGCCCCCGCCACAGCACCCGTGGCAATCAAACGCAGCATCGATACCAGCAATCACACGATTTCCAGCTGGGACGAGCTGCTCCAAAACGGTGCCATCCAACGCCTGCACGTCAGCGTGGCCGACATCAACCAGGCTTTTATTGATAATGGCCGTACAGAAGCTGCCGCCCATCCGCAGGAAGGCGATCCGCAAGACACCTTTATTGATCTGTACGCCGCCTTGGTCAGCGTGCCTAGCATCGGGCAAAGTCTTTTGGGCGAGGCCGACTACAACTATCTGCAGCAAGAGCTAAAACCCGGCCAGCAAGCGATGCTGGTGTTGGGCAATGGGCTGTATTCCTTCAAGGGATCGGGCTATGTGCGCGGCGGGATTTTTGATCGCATCGAAATCATCCAGGATCTGGACAGCTTTCACTTCACTGACCTGGACCACCAACGCCTGCCCGGCGTAAAAGCAGCCAACGCGCCGGATTTCAAAGAAGCCGCCCTGTTCAAGATCCCGGCTACCGCCACCTTTGATCCTGTCCTGCCCTGGCGACTGCAACTGCTGGTACAGCGCGTCCTGAGCGTCAAAGACAAAGCCTTTGTCACGCTGAGCCTGAACTACCAGCTTCCTGATGCCTATTTGACGGCACCCCCTCCCGCTGCAGTTGCCCCGGAAGCCGCAGAGCACGATGAGCTGGAAACCGCCAACCAGCCTTTGTACAAGCAAATCTGGGCCGGCAAGAAAGTACAGATTGCCGTGCTGCTACTGTCCTTGCTGACCCTGGGTGGCGTCTTTTTCTTCCAGGACACGCTGACCAAACACGAAGTGTTCTACCAGCGCTTTCGCATCGGTTTTCTGCTGTTCTCCCTGGTATGGATTGGCTGGTACGCCTCGGCCCAGCTATCGGTAGTGAACGTACTGACGTTCTCCCACGCCCTACGCACCGATTTCCGCTGGGAATACTTCCTGATGGATCCACTGGTCTTCATCCTATGGATTGCCACCGCCATCTCTCTGATTTTCTGGAATCGGGGCGCTTTCTGTGGCTGGCTCTGTCCCTTTGGGGCGCTACAAGAACTGGCCAACAAGCTGGCCCGCTTCCTGCGCATTCCCCAGATCAAGGTGGCTTACAGCGCCCATAAACGCTTGGTTTCCATCAAGTACGTAATCTTCATTGTGCTGTTTGGCGTTGCCCTGTACGACATGGCCGTAGCCGAAAAGATGGCCGAAGTCGAACCCTTCAAGACCGCCATCATCCTGAAATTCATCCGCGACTGGCCCTTCACGATCTTTGCCGTACTGCTGCTGATTGCCAGCCTGTTTATCGAACGCTTTTACTGCCGCTACCTCTGTGCGCTAGGTGCAGCCTTGGCCATCCCCGCCCGCCTGCGCATTTTTGACTGGCTGCGGCGCTACCCCATGTGTGGCAATCCCTGCCAGCGTTGCGCGACCGACTGCCCCGTACAAGCCATCGAACCCGAAGGCCCGATCAATCCCAATGAATGCATCCAATGTCTGAACTGCCAGATGCTGTATCACCACGAGAAAAAATGCCCGCACCTGATTCAAAAGATCGCCAAACGCAAGCGAGATAAACCGGCTCCCGTCGCCGTTGCCAGCTCGCTGCAAGACGATGCTGCTGCCCGCCCTACCGTGCGTCCACGCAGCGTAGACAGTACTGATTCCACCCCCGCCACGCCGTGAGACGTCTGGGCGCGTCCCAGCGCCAAGTCGGTCACGTCATCACACACAAGGAAAATCACACCATGTCCGAGAACAAGCAGGATAAACAAGGTTTGAGCCGCCGCGCCTTTCTGGGCACCGCCGCCTTATCCGGCGCTGCTGTGGTCAGCGCCACCCACATTGGCAATGCCTTGGCCGATACCAAAAAAGCGCCGAACGGGCAAAATGCTCACATCGAGCCAGGCGAGCTGGACCAGTACTACGCCTTTAACTCCGGCGGTCAGTCTGGCGAGATCCGCATCATGGGTCTGCCCTCCATGCGCGAGCTGATGCGCATCCCGATCTTCAATATTTGTAGCGCCACCGGCTGGGGGATTACCAACGAAAGCCGCCAGATCATGCGCGCCAACCTGACGCCTGAAACCCTGGCGTTTGCCGATACCTTGGGCGGCATTCTGCCTAACGGCGATGCTCACCATCCCCATATGTCCTTTACCGACGGGACCTACGACGGGCGCTTCATCTTCATCAATGACAAGGCCAATAACCGCGTGGCTCGCGTGCGCTGCGATGTCATGAAGTGCGACAAAATTATTGAAATTCCCAATGCCGACGGTGTACACGGCCTGCGTCCCCAACGCTACCCCCGCACCGGCTATGTATTCTGCAATGGCGAGCACATCGTCCCTCTGCCCAATAACGGCACGATCTTTGGCAACCCCAAGGAAAACTACTTTTCTGTCTTTACCGCCATTGATGGCGACACCATGGAAATCGCCTGGCAGGTGATCGTAGACGGCAACCTGGACAACTGCGACGCCGACTATCAAGGCAAGTACGCCTTCTCCACCTGCTACAACTCCGAAAAAGGAGTGGATGTCGGCGAGATGAGTGCCAACGAGCAAGACTGGGCCGTGGTGTTCAACCTCAAGGCCATTGAAGACGGCGTCAAGAAAGGCGATTTCAAGGAGATCCAGGGCGTCAAAGTGCTGGATGGCCGCAAAGGCTCACGCTACACCCGCTATATCCCCGTGCCCAACTCCCCGCACGGTTGCAATGCCAGCCCCGACGGCATCCATGTGGTCTTTAACGGCAAACTCTCGCCCACTGTCACCATGATTGATGTGCGCCGCCTGGACGACCTGTTTGCCGACAAGATCACGGCACGCGACTGCGTCGTGGCAGAACCTCAACTGGGCCTGGGCCCGTTGCACACCGCCTATGATGGCCGTGGCAATGCCTACACCACCTTATTCATCGACAGCCAGATCGTAAAGTGGAACATTGCCAAGGCGATTGAAGCCTACCAGGGCAAGGACGTCGATCCCATCATCCAGAAGCTGGACGTGCACTACCAACCCGGTCACAACCACACCACCATGGGCGAGACCAAAGAGGCCGATGGCAAGTGGCTGGTGTCACTGAACAAGTTCTCCAAAGACCGCTTCCTGAACGTAGGTCCACTCAAACCAGAAAACGATCAACTGATCGATATTTCGGGCGACGAGATGAAGCTGGTTCACGACGGCCCAAGCTTTGCCGAACCGCACGACATGCTGCTGGTTGCCGCCGAGAAGGTACGACCCAAGCGCGTCTGGACCCGCGACGACCCTTGGTGGGACGGAGCGCGGAAAATGGCCGAGAAAGATGGTGTCACCCTGGAAGGTGCCTCCAAAGTCATCCGTGATGGCAACAAGGTACGGGTCTACATGACCGCCGTAGCGCCCGTGTTCTCCGTGCCCAGCTTCGAGGTCAATCAGGGCGATGAAGTCACCGTTGTCGTCACCAATATGGAAATGATCGAGGACTTGACCCACGGCTTCACCTTGTCCGGCTACGGCGTAGCCATGGAAATTGGACCGCAGCAAACCAGCTCGGTCACCTTCACGGCCTCCCGCCCCGGTGTGCATTGGTACTACTGCCAGTGGTTCTGCCACGCCTTGCACATGGAAATGTCCGGTCAGATGAATGTGAAACCCAAAGCCTGACGGTGACATGACGTCTTTTCACCTGCTCCCCACCCGTACACGGTGCTTGTGCCCAGCCTCTGGGCGCAAGCTGGCCTTCAAGCGGTTGACGGTCCTGGCCCTGGCGGCCAGTGCCCTGGCTGCCGTTCAAGCGGCCACCATTGAAGTGCCTGCCGATACCGCGCTGCAAACCGCCATCGATGCTGCCCAGCCCGGCGACATCCTGGTGTTGGCCCCCGGCACGTATCAGGGCAATATCATCGTGAACAAACCTTTAACGCTTCAAGGCCCCAGCAACCGGCAAGCCGTGTTGATGGGCGAACGTGAAGGCCGCACGGTGTGGGTGCAGGCGGAAGATGTGCAGATACGTCAGATTACCGTGCGTAATTCCGGCTTGAGTCTGCCCGACATGGATGCGGGCATCTTCCTGGATAAACCCGCCCATAACGCCCTGATCGAACACAACGACATTCTCGACAATCTGGTGGGGGTTTACGTTTGGGGGCCCCATAACGCACTGGTGCAACACAACACCATCGTGGGCAATAAAGAGCTGCGTTTGAACGAGCGCGGCAATGGCGTGACGGTCTGGAACTCCCCCGGCTCACGCATTTTGCACAACGATATCTCCTGGGGTCGCGACGGGATTTTTTCCAATGCCAGCCGCGACAATGTCTTTAGCCATAACCGCTTTACCCAACTGCGCTATGCGGTGCACTACATGTACACCAATAACAGCGAAGTCAGCAGCAATGTCTCCATCGGCAATGACATTGCTTATGCCCTGATGTTTTCGCAGTTTCTGACGGTACGTGAAAACATCAGCATCAATAGCACGCATCAGGGCTTGATGCTCAACGCCGCCCAACAATCGACCATTACCGACAATATCGTGGACGGGGCCGAAAAAGGCGTTTTTCTCTACAACGCCAACTTCAACAAAATCTCCGGCAACCTGGTTCAGAACACCCAGATCGGGGTGCACTACACCGCCGGTTCCGAAGGCAATGAAATCACGGAAAACGCCTTCATCCAGAATCAGAACCAGGTGAAGTATGTCGGCACCCGCTACCTGGAATGGTCCAGCAAGGACCGGGGCAATTACTGGAGCGATCACAGCGCCTTTGACCTGAACGGTGACGGCATCGGTGACACCGCTTATCGCCCCAATGGCCTTGTTGAACAACTGGTCTGGCGAGCTCCTTCGGCCCGCGTGCTTTTGAACAGCCCTGCCGTCTCTATTGTGCGCTGGGCGCAAACCCAATTTCCCGCCATTTTGCCCGGCGGCATCATCGATAGCGCACCACTGATGCGTGCACCCGACAATCCCGTCTGGGAGCGTTACAAGGCCAATCATGACTCCATCCAATAACGGTCCCGCTCCGGTCGCGCTGGCCAATGTCAGCAAGCTGTACGGCCAGCAGCGCGCCGCCAACGCGGTGAACTTCGAGCTTTATCCCGGCCAATGCACCGTGCTGGCTGGCCACAATGGTGCGGGCAAAAGTACCGTCATCAAGTTGATTTTGGGTCTGATCCGCGCCGATGAAGGCAAGGTCACTTTGCTGAACCACGACGCCAGCTCGTCCCAAGCTGCCCGGCTGCGAACCCATATCGGCTACTTGCCCGAAACCGTCGCCCTGCACCCTGCCTTGACCGGCACCGAAACCCTGGCGTTTTACGCCCGCCTGAAAGGGCTACCTACCCGTGACAACCAGGCTTTACTGGCCCGTGTCGGCATTGCCCAGGCTGCTCACAAGCGCGTGGGCACCTATTCCAAAGGCATGCGCCAACGACTGGCACTGGCCCAGACCTTGCTGGGCAAACCCCGTGTGCTCTTACTGGACGAACCTACAACAGGCCTGGACCCAGCCTCCCGCCTGCTGTTCTACGAAATCGTGCAAGAACTGCGCGATGCCGGTGCCACCATCCTGCTCAGCACTCACGCCCTAGCCGAAATGGAGCGTCTGGCAGACCGCATCATCGTGATGCAGCAGGGGAGCAAGATTGCCGATGGCACCTTGTCCGAACTGCGCCAACACGCGGGCTTGCCGGTACGTATTCGCCTAACTGTGGAACAAATCCACGATCCTGTTCCGCAACACTGGGATGTCATCGGTTCCCATCGCCTGGAACGTCACTGCACCGAAGCCGAAAAAATCCAGATCCTGCGCCAGGCCCATGCCATTGCAGGATTGACCGACCTGGAGCTGGAGTCCCCCGGTCTGGACGAGCTGTATGCGCACTTTTTAAAGCGCGAGGATTACTAAGCCATGAACCCTGTCCTGATCATCATCCAAAAGGAAGTGCGCGACGGACTGCGCAATCGTTGGGTGCTAGCGGTCACCCTCTTGTTGGCGGCACTGGCTTTGTCTCTGGGCTTTCTGGGCAGTGCCCCCACGGGCAGCGTCAAGGTAGACCCGCTTACGGTTACCGTGGTCAGCCTGTCCAGCCTGTCCATTTTCCTGATCCCGCTGATTGCCATGCTGCTGTCCTACGACGCCATTGTGGGCGAAATCGAACGCGGCACCATGTCCTTGTTGCTGAGCTACCCCGTCCATCGCTGGCAGGTTCTGGTCGGTAAATTTCTGGGCCATGTCCTGATCCTGAGCCTGTCTACCGTCGTGGGCTACGGTCTGGCAGGGGTCACGTTGCAGGTGGCGCATGGCGGCCTGGACTTCAGCGTCTGGACGCCCTTTCTGGCCATGATGGGCGCCAGCATTCTGCTTGGTGCCAGCTTCTTGTCCTTGGGGTATTTCATCAGCACCTTGGTCAGAGAGCGTGCCACTGCGGCCGGGTTGGCCATCGGTATCTGGCTGTTTTTTGTAGTGATTTATGACATGGCGCTACTGGGTATTCTGGTCGCTGACCAAGGTGCCATGATCACCGCCTCCTGGCTGAACATCATCCTGCTGTTCAACCCTACGGACGTGTACCGCTTGCTGAATCTGACCGGCTACGAAAATGTTGCCATGTTTGCCGGCATGGCCGGTTTAAGCGAACAGGCTCGCCTACCTGCCAGCGTCTTGATGAGCGTTCTGCTGCTGTGGATCGCCGTGCCTTTTAGTCTGGCCAGCCTGGCCTTCAACAAAAAAGCATTATGAAAAAACTGCACACCCTACTCTTGCTGTGTCTGGGCCTGATACTGGCTGCCTGCGGTCAGCCCGAGCCCATACAAGCCCCACCGCCACCCGTCGTTCAGATTCCCCAAACCGCCGTGGGCCACTACTGCGGCATGTACTTGTTCGAACATCAAGGCCCCAAAGGGCAGATTCTTCTGCGCGAACGCGAAGCGCCACTCTGGTTCACCACCATACGCGAGGTTTTCGCCTACACCTTATTGCCCGAAGAATCCAAAGCCATCGCCGCCACCTATGTCCAGGACATGGCCCAGCGCGATCAGGACGGCCTGTTTCCCGAACAAGCCTGGATACCGGCACAAGAGGCCTGGTATCTGATCTACAGCCGCTATACCGGCGGCATGGGCACTATCGATGCCCTGCCCTTTAGCCAGGAGCAGGCCGCCAAAGACTTCCAGCAACAACATGGCGGCCAACTGGTTCGCTTTGCCGACATGCCGGAGAACTACATCTTTGGTGCGGTCGCACTGCCCTGAAACACTTATCTTCCTGATCCCAGGTACTTGCCATGACTTCTACTCCTGTTTCCCGTCGTCGTTTTATCGGCATTGTGGCCGCGACCAGCGCCCTGACTGGTGTGCCATGGGCCGCCAAAGCGATGCAAGCGGCCACTACCCCGCTCAGTTCCTGGCAAGGTGTGGCTTTGGGTGCGGACGCACAACTGCATATCCATCACCCCGACCCCGCGTTTGCACAGTTGCTGATAGACCAGGCCCTGTCCGAAGTCCAACGTCTGGAGCGAATCTTCAGCCTGTATCAAAAGGACAGCGCCTTGCGCCGCTTGAACCGCGACGGCTATCTGAAGCACGCTCCCGGTGATCTGACACGACTGCTGCTGGAGTCAAAGCGCATTAGTGAACTCACGGATGGGGCCTTTGACCCGACCGTGCAGGTGCTTTGGGATCTGTATAGCCAAGCGGCTCAACGCAGCGACACGGCTTCCATTCCCGACGCTGCCCAGATCAAGCAAACGCTGCAGCAGGTTGACCACCAAGCCATTCACATTCAAGACGACACTATTGAGCTACAACGTCCTGGCATGGCCTTGACGCTGAACGGGATTGCCCAAGGCTACATTACCGATCGCATCACCGAGCAGTTGAAACAGGCAGGCCTGGAACACGCCCTGGTTGATATGGGCGAGATACGTGGCCTGGGTATGGCTCCGGGTAATCGTCCCTGGCGCGTCGGCCTGGCAGGCGATCAAACAGAGCCTGTCAGCTTGTTGCGACTGGATGTGCACAATCAGGCGGTCAGCACCTCGTCTGGATCAGGCACGGCACTTAGCCGCGATGGCACTGTTACTCATCTGCTCAACCCTGCCAATGGTCAGGCCCGACCTTTGTATCGCAGTGTCTCTGTCGTAGCGGGAAATGCCACCATTGCCGACGCCCTGTCCACGGCCTTCTCCTGGATGTCGCCACAAGAGATTACGCGGGTTCTGGCAAGCGACCCCGGTTTACGGGCATGGGTACTGCCCTACGATGGGAATCAACTGGTCGCCCTGCACTCGTAAACACCAAGACAAACCCGCTTACCGGCAGACGCTCAAGCCCGATAAAGCCTCGTACAATGGCGGTTTCGTCTACTGCAGGCTAAATCTCCATGTCCGTGAACTCTCCAAACCTTCCCTGTGCTGCCCCTTTACCCGGTCTGCCAGAATGGGCCGGTTTTTGCGAGGCAGCACGCCGGTCCGACCATTACGCGCTGGAACTGCATTGCCTGAAGGCAGCAGGTTTGCAAGTGGACTTGAGCGGGCAGCGGCACTCGCCGGAATTACAGGAAGCCGGGGCAGCCCTCTTGGCGGCCCGCCATTTCGACACGGCACGCCAACAACTGCTGAGCGGCGGTATCGTCAACCGTACCGAGCATCGCGCTGCCTGGCACAGCGCCCTGCGTGCGCCCGCCCCCACGGCGGAAGTCGCCAAAGAACGCGAGCGCATGAACGAATTCGTACGCGTAGCCGACTCCGAGCGCCGCTGGCGCAACATCATTCATATCGGTATTGGTGGCAGTGACTGGGGCGTGCGCCTGTCCCTGGCAGCCTTTGGCTATCGCCACAGCTGGCGCAACGTGCGTTTCCTGGCCAATATCGACGGCCACGCGCTGGAACATGCCTTATCAGGGATGGACCCTCACGACACCTTGATCGTGATCGCCTCCAAATCCTTCACCACCACCGAAACCCTCAAGAACGGCCAGCGCGCCCTGGAATGGCTGCAAGCCGCGGGCGTTGCCAACCCTTACGAGCAAATCGTTGCTGTCACGGCCCGTCCTGACACCGCCTCCAGCTGGGGCGTCCCACAAAAACAGATATTCCAGTTCTGGGATTGGGTCGGTGGACGTTTTTCACTATGGTCTGCCGTCAGTCTGACCACCGCCCTGGCCGTCAGCAGTGATGTTGTCGCTGGCATGCTATCGGGCGCTGCCGCCATGGACCAGCACTTTCAGGAAGCTCCCATCGCCACCAACGTGCCCGTACAAATGGCATTGGCCGGTGTGGTCAACCGCAGTGTACTGGGCTATGGCTCATTGAATATCTCGCCCTACGACTTCCGACTGGGCAATCTGGTGCCCTACATTCAACAACTGGATATGGAGTCCCTGGGCAAATCCGTCACCACCAGCGGCGAACCCGTTGGCTTAGCCACAGGCGCAGCCGTCTGGGGACTGGCTGGGACAGACGCACAACACACCTTCTACCAATGGCTGCACCAAGGCAGCGATGGCGCCCCAGTGGACTTTATTGTGTGCCAGCAGGCGGATCACAATCAGGCCGAGCACCATAACCTGCTGCTGGCCAACTGCCTGGCCCAACGCGAAGCTCTTATGCGCGGCAAAACCTACGAGCAAGCCCTGGCCGAATGCGAAAAGCAAGGCCTGGGTGAGCAAGCTGCCGAGCTGGCCCACCACCGCGTGCACTCGGGCGGACGCCCCAACACGCTGATCGTATTGCCCCGCCTGAACCCCTTCTCGTTAGGCGCCCTGCTGGCCTTGTATGAACACAAGATTTTTGTGCAGGCCTTGATCTGGGGGATCAACCCGTTCGACCAATGGGGTGTGGAGTACGGGAAAGTATTGGCGAACGGGATTTTGCAGGAGCTGTCGGGAGAGAAAGAAATGTCTGCTGAGCATGATGCGTCTACTCGGCATTGGATAGAGGCTTTCAAGAACTAAGGCTGTCCACTTAGCTGCCCCTGCCCAACCTCATTATCTATCAAAGACCTAGGGCACTATTTTCTCATCAGCCTCCACGTGTATACTATTCGTATATACCAAACCCATGGAGGTAACTATGCGTACAAACATAAAATTACCCGCCAAGAAAGCTCACCCTACCAGCAAGACAACAAGCGTATTCATGAGCGGAAATAGTCAGGCTGTGCGTTTACCAGAAGGTTTTCGCTTCGAGGGGAAAAGAGTCTTCATACGACGAGATCAAGAGTCTGGCGATGTCATTCTGTCCTCAAAACCAAGAGGCTGGGATCACTTCCTTAATGTTGCCGCTAATACTGACCCTGCTGAATTCGAAGGCTTCTTGGAAGACCTGGACAGAGACAAAGAGCTGGCTCCCGAAAAAGATCACTTCGCAGGGTGGGAAGAATGATCTACATGCTAGATACCAATGCAGTTTCGAATGCTGCCATGAACAGGGGCAAAGTAAGAGAAACCATGCTGGGACACAGTCCCAGCAATATTTTTGTCTCTAATATTGTGCTTGCTGAACTAATGTATGGGTTTGCCAAAAAGTCTAGACCTACCTTGCAAGCAACAACAGAAGCCCTGCTAAGCACGATGACTGTGCTGGATTGGGATGACTCCGTTTCTGATGTCTATCCAGCTTTCCGTGTAGGAATAGAAGCCAAAGGTCGCTCACTTTCGTATATGGACATGCTGATTGCAGCCCATGCCCATTCAATAGGAGCCATCTTGGTATCCAGCGATGCGGGAATGCATAACGCCCTGGCAGACAAGGCTGTCGATTGGTACTAAAACTCATAATAGATACCAGTGCCGCAATCGGAGAAAATGTCTACTTACCCATCAATCCACTAAAACACATCCACTCCCGCGCCAGATCATGAATCGCCGCATCCCGATGCGGCGTTTTTGTCTGATTGCCCGTCGAGCTCCAAATAAAGTAATCCACATCCCCACACGGCGTCCCCAGCGCTGCGTAGACCGAGGGCATGATGGGTACATGGTCGCCATACCAGCACAGGCTGGCAGGCCTGTCCGAAGAGCTCAAGGCTCCGCGCAAACGTGTCAGCATGGCATCGGCATTGCGGATGTGACGCAAGTAAATCGTCAGATCCTCGCAGCCTGGCGGGGGGGCTTGCTGATACAAGGCCTCGATATCCCCCGCTGCAACTTTTTCCAAGTGCAAAGGCCCGTGATTCTCCATCGTAATCACATGAATGAATACCGGCCCTGTGGCCTGCTCCAGCACACTGGCGACTTTATCCGCAACCGCCAGATCGCCGATATAAGGACCGGTACGCCCCACATCAGCAAAGGCCTTGATGTCCAGAAACTCGTCAAACCCAAACAGCGGAAATACACGGTTGCGCTGATAAAAGCTGGCGGGATAAGGGTGAATACAAATCGTGCGGTAACCCTGCTGCTTCAACCAGGAAGCCAAGGTCGCCACAGACCATCCTGCACATACCGCACGATACGGATTGAAGCGGTGCACACCCAAAGCACTGTTTTCAATACCGCTTAAGAAGGAAAACTCCGAGCGCACGGTGTTCGCACCCCAAGCCGGGACCTGCAAGTATCCGCTGGCAACCGCTTCGGCTTTGAAGCGGTCAAACTCCGCCAGAATCTCTGGCCGAATCCTGTCAGAAATCCGCCTGGCATCAAAGAAAGACTCGCTTTGCACGGAAACTAGATGAGGCAGATCGGCCAAGGAATCCGCAGTTGTCAGAACAGACGTGGTCTTCGGAACTGCATTTTCAAAAGGGGAAGACAAGCTTGGACGTTCTCGGCCTTGCTGCCAATAACGCCAGAAGCTAGCTAACAGCCCCAGGGCCTGCACATCCTGCTCCGGTGCAATCTGCACCATCAAACGCGCCCTATTGCCCCACAGCAACAAACCCAGACTAAGCGCAGCAAGCAACGCCAAGGCGCCCCATTGCCCGGTCCAGGCCGCCCGCAAGGCGGGCACGGCTTCCAGCCATAAACCAATCGTCAGGGCAGCAATAAAACCCGCTGCCGCCAAAAAGAATTTGCCCCATCCCAGAAAAGGAATATAAAGCCGAGGGTGACGGATCGCATCCGTAAAATATTCGTAATCCTGAAACACAAAGGCTTCACGCAATGCCTTGAACTTGGCATTGCTGACCACAACCAGCAGCAGGAAAAACGCGCACAGCAAGGCCGTGGCAAAGATAGGCCGCCCCAGCACAAAAACCAGTACGACATACGCCAGGCCATACAGCCCCATATGCAAAGCCCAGGCCGCTGCAGGACGACGCCAGCGGGCTGCCGTTTGCAAAAAGCGCTCCAGCCCCACTGTCAGAGCCAGCCCCGACAACGCAGCCAGGATTGCAGTCCAGAATCCCGGCTCAAGCGTCATAACCGATCTTGCTCAGAATAAAGACGGACACCCGGGCGGGCAGCACGGCCAGAAACCAGCAACCAAGATTCAATGGAAACGGAAAGCTGATGCGCGCTTTATTGGCTTTGAGACCACGGGCAATACGACGAGCCGCTTTGTTCGGAGTCCACAAGAACGGTTTAGGGCCCGGCATGGCATCGCACATGGGCGAGCTAACGTAGCCTGGCATCACCACATTGACCTTGATCCCCTCCGGCGCCAACCAGCCACGCAGGCCTTCGCCATAGGCTTTGACAGCCGCCTTGCTGGCGCTATAGGACGGTGTCGTTGGCAAACCAAAATAGGCCGCCAAGGAACTCATCAAGGCGATCTGTCCGCGCCCTCTCGCCCGCATGGCAGGCAGCACCGATTGCACCACTCGCAGCGAAGCCTTCACATTGATATCCAGCAGCAGCTCGGTATCTTCCCAGGCCTCCGGCTCGCCATTGGGGCCAACATGAATATTCATGCCCGCATTCACGATGACAAGATCAAACGCAGCACATTGCGACAAGCAGGCATGCAAGGCATCCAGATCACGCAAATCCAACTGATACGTCTTTACCTGCGCGCCCGCTAGCCGGCAGCGCTCGGCCAAAGGCTCCAGAATCGCAGCATTGCGACCATGCAAAGTCAGCTCTGTACCGGGCTTGGCATAGTGAAGCGCCAGCTCGCCACCAATAGCACTGGTAGCTCCGGTAATCAGAATTCGCTCCTGCCCTGCGGGTTCAGCTACGCCCACGCGCTCTCCTTTCTTGAAAGGACCAGTACAAAACCATGCCAAAACCGACACACACCGTCGCATTCAAGGGAACCAACAAGTAGTTGCCCATACGTATGGCCACATACAGAGCCAATGCGGAATACAGGAAGGTGAACACTTCACCAATCAGCAAATACAGATTGATGCGGGGCTGTCTTGCTGCCTTCTCGCCCTCGCCTTTGGGCGTGCGGTTAAATTCCCCGTAGACCTTGAAGGCGGCTCGGACGCCACCGACAAAATAATACCAAGCCATGGGCGGGAACATGGCGACATACAAGTAGGTATGCCACAGAGTGCCCAATACACCCGGCCTATCCTCAAAACGCGCCCCCTTGCGAGCCCCAAAGGCATTATTCAAGGCCCAGACAGCAACCAGCAAGAAGAACAGCGGCGCCCCCCACAGCAAGACCACATGGTCGAAATCCAGCAAATAATTCAGCGGCAGGCTCAACAAAATCAAGGCGTAAATAGACGCCAGCATGACCGATGAAAACATCATGGAGAAGGCATGCATGCGCTTCATCAAGGGCATATCCTGCTGCCACATCTGGCCCAGGTGCTTGAAGGCGCTGTGTATCAGCCCTCGCCCCCAACGCTCCCGCTGCACACGGAAGGCGCTGATGTTCTCGGGCAAGGTGGACATGGACACCACATCGCGCAGGTAGGCGTACTTCCAATCCCCAAACTGGGCCCGATAACCCAGGTCCACGTCCTCGGTAATGGTGGAGGCATTCCAGCCGCCCAGTGCCTCCACGCAAGCGCGCCGCCAGACACAGGAGCTGCCACTTAAAGAGGCCATATCCCCGTCTTCACTCAGCCCCACCGTCACATATTGCTGGTGACCCATTTCCATGGCCTGAAAGCGGGTCAGAAAAGAATGGTCGCGGTTTTCATAACCAATACCTGTCTGCAAAAAACCCAGCTTCTCGTCCTTGAAAGGCGGAATGGTTCTTTGCAAAAAATCAGCGGGCGGCAAAAAATCTGCATCGAAGATCGCAAAAAACTCGCCCTGGGAATGCTGAATGCCATGCACCAGATTCCCGGCCTTATAGCCCGTACGATCAGCACGCTGAATGCGGCGAATCGGCACACCCTGACTGGCCAGTTGATTCACCTTGTTTTGGGCCAACAGCGCCGTCTTATCTGTTGAGTCGTCCAGCACCAGAATTTCCAGCGCAGATACCGGGTAATCCAGACGACAAGCCGCATCGATCAGACGCTCGACAACGGCAGCCTCGTTATAAATCGGTAGTAGAACACTGACCTTGGGGTACCAGTCTTGCTGCACGGACGCAGACGTTTGCACCAGCTCACTTAGCTTGCGTCGTTCCACCCGGCGCGAGATCAACAGTACCCGTAGCTCCAAGACTACGTACAGGGCAAAGGCCCCGACAACCAGCAAGAACAGCGCCTGAATCAGGTACGCAAAAATGCTCACAATCATGGAAACAAGCGCACCCTAGAAGCCGACCACATCAGCCAACTCCTGGAGGCGATGCTCCCAGGTGTGGAACTGGCGCACATAAGCCGCCCCCGCCGCCGCACGCTCGCAGTCCTGTGCAGTGGGACCTTGGCGCAGACGAGCAAACAATTCACTGGCCTGCTCACGGGAATGCACCACGTGGCAGAAGTCACGGAAATAACGATCCACCGCGCGACCGGGGTTAGTGACCGCAATGCCTCCACTGGCCAGAATTTCCAGCAAGCGACGTGAGCACATGGTGTCCGAGTCTGTGACCGAATTCACGTTCAGGCACATCACGTGCTCTTTGTAGATACGCCCCGTTTCTCGGTGCGGCACCTGAGCATGCACCTGTAAATGGGTCGAACGAGGAAAACGGAACTCAAGATGCCGGGACAGCCTGTCATGATTTCTGTCGTAGGCATTCAGATGCAGTTGAGCATCCTCACACGCCCCAAAAATCATGTCCAGGAAACGGCGACGCTCACTGAGGATGCGGCGGTAATAACTGCCCGTAAAACACCCTTCCTTGCGGGTAAACTCAAAGCCCGTGAAATGATGAAACGCTGGCTGATACGGCATGCTCAAGGTATTCACAGGCACATCAGGGCTCAAGCGGGCGCGATAGCGCGGCAGGCAATCGCTGTCCGTGGTGAATACATAATCAAAGGCCTTGGCCACATCAATGAAGTGTTCAAAATACGCCCCGTCGTCCTTGTTCCAGAACACCGTGGGCACGCCCTGATCTTTAGCAAACTGCACCAGCTTGTAAATCGTGCGAGGCGTACGCAAACGGATCAGCCGCGACTGCTTGGCCAGCTCATACCGCCACGCGCCACCCAGCCCATGAAACACGGACTCCACAAAAAGCAGATCAGGCTTCCAGGAGGAGATGACCTCCTGATAATTGCGCGGGTTAAGAATACGAATAGAGCACTCGGCGGACAGGCAGTCTGCCGTAAAGTAGTCCGAAACCAAGGCTACTTTCAGTTGCCCAAACTGCCCTGCGGGCTTGCCGTCTTCACTGACGGTGGGGTGCGTATAAATACGAGCACCCAAAGCCCGGATTGCACGACCGATCATGAATTAGCCCCGGCCGGCAACGCATGCACCACAAAGTCCGCCCAACTACGACGCTGCGAGGCTTCTTCGCGCGCCAAGGCACCATCCTGCGCCAAGACTTCCGGCCCCGCCTGAAACGCCTCATCCAGCACACGGGCCAAGTCCTGCACATCACCCGCTTTAAAAAAGCGCACCGAACGACATGGGCCAACTTCATCCTGAAACACCGGCAAATCCGGCACCAGAACAGGCTTGCCCATCGCCATCGCCTCGACCAGCTTGATGGGAGGCACAATGCGGCATACTTCAAAAGGACGACGAGGAATACACACCAGCGCAGCCTTGGCTTGCAAGGCGCGGGCTTCTTCAGGCGAGACCCGACCCGCAAACAGCACGTGCTGCTCCATACCCAGACTTTGTACCTGGGCCTGCAACTGCACGCGCGCCTCCCCATCTCCAATAATGGTCAGGGTTACATCCTTGCCACGGCCCACCAGGTCCGCCACAGCGTCGATCAAAACATCCAGCCCCTCATAAACAATCAGGGAACCAGCGTAGACAATGGTATTGGGCTGCACATCCTGGGCATCGCCAGGAATAAAACGCGAGGGGTCCACGCAATTGGGCATCAGCCCCATACGTGCGGGATCCACGTTCCAGTGCTCGCAAGCGTATTGGCCCAACTGCTCGGAAATCACAAACAAACGGTCTGCTTGGCTGGCAACCAGACCTTCCAGCTCCAGCCCCTGCTTGAAACCTTGAGAGTCTCGAAACTCCGGCATGCGGGAAGCCCGGCTCAACTCCCACAGACCACGCATTTCATATTGAAACGGAATGCCCAACTGACGCGCAGCAATCAAGGCCGGCAAGGCATTGACGTGGTTGGAAGCAGCATGGATGACGGCGACGCGTTGCTTGATGGCTTCCTGGGCGATGGAAGTGGCGGCTTCGATGGCGAACTGCATGACGGGGCGATTATTGGCCGGACGCTGTACATGAACGTACTGGACCTGATCCACCACCGTTGTCTGCGCCGACGCATCAGCCAATCTATCCTTGCGGTCCCACGGATAACCAGGGCGAGTCAAGACACACACATCGCCACCGGCCTCCTGCAAAGCCTGAGCAATAGCATGCGTACGAGTGGTATAGCCGCTGATGTGATACGGCAAGACACTGGCCGCCACGTACAGCATGCGACCTTGTATCGGTTCATAAGGGGTTTGCACCGAGCCACGCTGCTGCGTCCTGCGACGCAACATACGTACGGTCAAAAACCGATTAAAGGCTAACCAGGGTTCACCCAGCAGCCTTTGTACAAATTTCAGCGCCATCGCCTTAAACCTTTGCCTTCTTGTTTTTTTTCGGTGGAGGCGTGTACTGCGCTAACGATAAATCCACGGACTGCGGCGTGGATATCTTGCCTCGAGCATGTAAATCCAAAAACTCTGCTGTCGTTATCACATCGTAATCCTTGGTCAGGCGCGACAACATCTTGCGATACCCTTCCAGGCGGCTATCGTCCCGATACTCACCCAGACCGTTCTCATCCCAATACAAAAGAGACCAGGAATGCAGTAAAAACACGGCAAAAGACGGGCTACCGCTAACAGCATTTAGCAACAAACTCCCCCACCATGGCCGGAAGCGAAAATAACGAGACTCTGGGTAAGTCAGGCGAACCCACCAATCAGGTTTGCCTAACTTGCCCAGAATCCGCTTCTCGGTCATGGGGACCTCAATGACACCATTAGACCAAACATAAGGATCATTGGTGGCCTCGCTATATATGCATTGACCATTGTGCACAGCACATACCGAGTTATTAAAAGACAGCGGAATACCCACTTCTTTCAATGCCCGGATCGTATCAGCATTCCAGCGAAATGAGCCTGCACGATGCGCCAGGACCGGCTTGCCCGTCTGCTCTGTCAACAAATCTGCAAAGTGTCGAAAAACAAACTCGGCCCGAGCCTGGTCCGTATACTGGTTCATGTACTGCGGACGGTTGGACAGGCCATGCTCTACCCAGAAGCTGTCTGGCAAGTATTCAGGGTGCGTATGCAACTGTACATCCTGCCCCTGCTCATCCAGCCAGCGCACGACTTCCTTCAGTTCGTCCAGGTAAGAGTAGGCACCACACAAGTCTGTAAAAAACACATGCTTGGCTCCGAACTCATCACCGATGCGACACATCTCGGCCACCCCAGCTGTACCCTTCGGAAATCGCCCCCAGATCAGACGATTGACGTGGTCCGCAGACGCGCGCTTGGGCAGCGCCTCCGTATCCACCGTAATCATTGCGTAGCGATCCCTCATACCTGTGCTTCTACCTGCTCTAAATTAACTGTTCGTGAAATATCGATTTTACCCTGCGCTTTTAGCTCCAAAAATTCTGCGGTCGTAATGACCTCACAATCCTTGACAAGGCGGCGCAGGAATTTGCGGTAACCCTCCAGCAATCGATCATCCCGATATACCGCGTGTCCTGCCTCATCGCGCTCAAGCAAAGACCATGAGTGTAAGAGCACCACAGTAACTGGTGCAGGCTTAGGTGCAAACGGATGTTTCCAAGCAGGGATGGGACGTGAGCCGAATTTGAAGTATGGGGACTCCGGGTAAGTCAGGCTAACCCAACGATCCGGACGGAAACCAGGAACACCAGGTACCCAACGCTCAGTGACAGGGACTTCGATGACGCCGTTGGACCAGGTGTAAGGAAGACAGTCAGGCTCACCGTATACGCCTCGACCACTTTCCAGGGCACGCATGGATTGGTTGAATGACAGGGGAATATTGAGTTCTTGTAAAGCACGTATGGTCAGGGCATTCCAGCGAAAGGAGCCTGCGCGGTGGGCCAGAATTGGTTTACCAGTGATATCGGTAATTAACTTGCTGAAATGACGCAATACGAAATCCGTTCGAGATTGAATCTCATACTCGTCCATATAACGCGGCGATGCCAATAAGGCATTGTCTTGCCAAAATGACTTAGGCAAAGTCTCTGGGTGAGTATGGAGCTGTACATCTTGACCATTCGCATCTAGCCGAGCGATGACCGCCAACATCTCTTGTAAAGATACATAGCAACCACAAAGATCCACAAAGAACACATGGTTCACGCCAAATTCCTGGCCTATAGCAGCCATTTCAATCACACCGGCTGTACCCGTCTCATGTCGTCCTAAAACTAAGCGCTGAACATGGGCCTCCGTGGCCCGCCTTGGCAAGGCCTCTACATCCACTGTGAGAAGAGCGTAGCGACTTTGACTCACAAAAACACCTATTACGCAAAAAAAAGACACCCATGTTTAGGAAAATCAAAAAATTAGATGAAGTAGATTCTCACTATCAATCATCACTCTCGGACGCCAGCCGCATGGAATTAATTTTAAAAGCAGGTTTTTTTGATTTCCATTTAATAAAATTCAAACCACATACATTAGACTTAAAACTCAGCGAAAACTCCACCCTTCCATTTGCCACACCATCCACAAAAGAAACATAAAAATACCAACCAATATCCGGATCAGTAGACCTATTAAGACCCAAAACCTCTAACCCCCCCTGAGAATCCAAAATATCAAAACCAATAATCAAATAACGATTATTAACCACTCCTTTATCGATGCCGTGCAAAAATGCCTCATCAACAATTGAATACTCCAAAACGTATTTACTCGACACCTTATGATTTAGGGTAGGAAATTTTACACGATCAACAGAAACCCTACTTTTTTCCAAAAATAAAATCTCTTCATTGTTCTCAAGAAGAAATTTCATTTCATTTTTTAAAGTTGGAAATCTTTTTTCATAATCCCGAATAGATGTAATTCTGCTATAGCCTTTAAGCCGTGAAGAGACCGCTCCAGCAACTCCTCCCGATCTGACCTTAGTATCTTGAAACTCATGGTGAGTCCAAATAAAAGCAGGAGTTCTTGAATCTACAATTGCGGGACTATGTCTATCAACGGTTTCATGTCCGTTATATCTAGGAAGCCAATACTCCTTTTTTTCCGCATTATAACCACCAATAAAAGCTAAACCTAAAGCCAAAAACCGTCGATAACATTGTCTAAAATCACGAAACACCCCATCCACATACGTGGCAACCAACCCACAACCGAAACTAACAATCATACCCTCGTAGTTTTCATTCACATAATTCTTCAATTCTGACAAATAATCAACAGAAAGAATATCATCGTCATCAACACGAAAATATGCAATTGTTCCTGAAGGCCGGTCAGCCAAAATTTCTTTTATAGTTGAAGATATGGGGTTTTCACCTGCCTCGCTCAAAACAATAAAATCATACTTAGCCGCTTCTTCAAAAAGTTTATTTTTCCATTTCTCAGGCATCACTGCAGAATATTGAATTACATGCTTATAGAAAAACCTCTTAGCCATATCCTCGTACAGAGGAACGGCTTTATTAAAAAAAATATCAAATCGCGCAGCCATTCTCGCATCAGAATAAAGCTGGCTAAGATAATTATCTTCTGAGACTTTTGATATATCCCACGCATTACTTCCTGGAATATACAAACTAAACCGCGTACAACCTATAAAGTACATATCTCGCCCCTACAATCAAAGCCATATAAAATCTATATTCTTGATAAGCCACCACACTACCAAGAGGTTAATTTTATTCAGTCAATAAACTTTCCCAAACTCGGGTGATATTTTTCGTACTATATTTCATCACCTTCCCCCTAAGAGCCTCAGCACTATATTTTCTAGAATTTAAAACCTTCTCTTTAGCCTCAGATAAGGCACCAACCACAAATTCCGCCCCCCAAATATCTTTTGCCCCCTCCCAATCCCAAACGATAGGAACCGACCCTGTTAGCATTGCCTCACCAACAGCCATATGAAATGACTCAAAATCAGAAGGGGATAACAGATAGCCAACCATACTTAGCCAATCATTAATATCATCACCTGGAGGATCAAAGACAATCTTATAACGTAGCTTCGAATTTTTATTAATTCTATAATATATAGATTTATAATAATTTAGCTCATAATCCCGCCTTAACAGCCAATCATAGCCTAAAGGATTTTTCCCTTTAACTCTTAAACAATATCGCCCATCCTCTTCCAACAAAACCTCTAACAAGTCAATTGCCCTATCAAGCCTCTTTAACGATGGAGACACACCAATCATCCCCAACGTATAACTAGCTTCACCAGTTTTTCTTAAAGCCGTGAATTTATTTTCATCTAGCAAATTGGGAACAACAGAAACCTTTCTTTCTGGAAAACCAAAAACTCTCTGCCCTTCTTTATATATCGACTCACTCACATAAGCGATATGGTCAATATTTTCCCAATTTGACTCAGCAACATATGGAAGCGATCGTTCTTGAGCATGAAACCTAGCTACTAATCGCTGGTGTGGTTTTTTATTGTTCGAGTACCACTTCAAATTACCAAGGCACCACTCACAAAAGATAATGTCTGCTTGCTCTAAAAGCTCCAGGCTCTTTCGTTCATCATGTTTATCGTGCCCAGCCCAAACATCCACTAAAAACTCAAATTTACCCGTAGACTCCAACGCCTCTTGTAATAAGGTAAAAAACTTCAAATCGTGTCCAGCCACCAGCACACGCACCTTACTATTAACGGCTTTGATCTCGGAAACTCCTTGCAGCCAAGTTTGAATCTCTTTAACCCTTTGCGAAAAAGTGTGGCGACGAGCCAGTTGAGTCAAGACATTAGCAGCAGCTTCAGCAACAACCGGCTCTTGAAACGCTCTGTACAACTGACGAGAGAACTCCTCTGCACTGTTAGCAAACAATGGGTAGTCGGTTCCTAGCAGATCCTCATGTAGCGCATTCCGGTTCAAGATGGCTGCGCAGCCCGCACCACCATACTCAAGAATCTTAGTCGAATACTCCACGGTATCGTTCATACTCTCTGCACGCCAAGACAAGCCCACTCTGGCGGATTGCAATTGGGCCTGCACCGACTCGCGAGACTGAGCACCTAACCACTGCAAACCAGCAGTACTCTCTAACGCTTGCTGCATGCGAGCCTTATATTCTGGCCAACCTGCCTCATGATGAATTTTGTCTCCAATCATGATCAGCTCACTACCGAGAACTTGCTGATGAATCTCTGGCCACTGCTCGGCCATCTCCAATGTCATCCAGTCGGCTTTAAACTTGCCTGCATAGATCGCTCTCATCGGCCTCTGACTCAATGGAACCAAGTTATCAGGCAAGTCGGGAATGACAGGCGTATACAGGCTGAATTTATCAAGACCAACATCAGGGACAAGTTCTTGCCACAGTTTTACAAAACCCTGCGTCTGGCACAAAAGGCGCTGGCAACCCATTGCCAGACGGCACATCTTTTCACGTAACTCTGCCGTGTACTCATCTAACTGCTGCGGTATATCTGTTAAATAAAGCCAGCATTTTTTCAGAACCGCTGGATGCTCCAGCAATGTCGCAGCAATATCAAAACCACGCACCACCACTACATCATAGGGGTTGGCCTGGTCCAACTTAATCGTTAACTCCGCCATCATTGGCAAAGATAATCGCTTAAAGCCTTTGCCATTCCAATAGCTTGGCGCTGTCCCATCCACAATAGTAAGCTGGTCAGCGCTTCTTAATGGTGCAAACAGCTCCTCTCTTTCCGGCTTACTCTTAGCAAGGAACTCTACCTCTGCCTGACCCGTCGCTGCAAAAGCCAAAGCAATGGTCTGAGCCCAGATAGAAGAGCCATCGATAAAGTTCAAGTCCGGGCTACCGCAGACCAATACGCGTTTACTCATTATTTACACTCCAACCGTTGCCTGCGAGGCCGCACCATCTAATACAAACTGATCGCTATCTACAAAATACAAGTCATTCCGACCTTCTCTAGCCCCTATCTCAACATGCATGTAGGTAGTCATGAATTCGGAGGCGCGCCACAAGGCAGAGCACAAGTCAGTCTGGCCACCTACACTAAAACGATCCTCCCCAATCGCCTTGGCCCAGCCAGCCAGCCCAGGCTCATAAAGGCTGGCGTTAGCCAAATCACGGAGATAATGAGGCCCATACCCGTGTTCACTCCCAACCCACCCCATGATGGGGTAAGCCGCGCCTTGCTGCTGTAGCCAAGACTTATGTTCTCCGGGCTTCAGAACCACAACATTATCGTCAATACCACTAAAACCAAGTGCCGTACCTGGCGAACACTCAATACCAAGTACAAATTGGCGGTATTCTTGCTCCTTGGCAAACCGCACTAAAGCTTCCATTTCCTTCGAATTGCTGGCTTTAGCGAATAGCATCACGGATGGGTCCGTGGGTAGGCGCGTCGCAACATTCAAGTGAGTAAAGATCGTGTTCAACCGATGAGCATAGGTATGTTTAGCAAATACCTCTCTGATTCCAGCCAAGCTCCGACGCCGCCACTCCACATCATCTGTCATTAATGTATGGATCGCTTCCTGAGCTTCTTCACGATTACGAACCAGCCAAACAGCATCGGACTCAAACAGGTTTTCAATACCCTTGGCATAAGTGCTCACAATAGGAGTACCGCAAGCCATCAGCTCAAAAACACGCCGCGAGAACATCGTAGGTGAGTCAACCACGGAATTCACATTCAGAAATACCCGATAGCGGTTGTATTCCTCACAAAGCTCTTTATAAGGCAAGCTTCCTTTAATTCCTTTCTGAAACTCATCAGGAAAAGGAAAAACACCTGTCCCATGATTTCGGTCATAGATGTCTAAATCGTATTGATTGGCCGTCTCTAACAGCCACCGCATCGACTGGCCCCGCTCTGCATGACGATTTCCATACCAACTACCCGCAAAACACAGTTTTTGCTTGCGCCCGGTTAACGGAGCAGGGCGATGCAACGCAGGTTGGGCTGCGAACGGAAGCGCATGGATATTGGGATTACCTGTTTTACGGAAATATGATTCTTTCATATTTGCATCAGTCGTAAATATGCCATCCACCAGCTTGGCACTGCACATGAATTTGTCGTGATGGACAGGGTCCTCTTTATTCCAAAATACAGTTGGAATACCTTTTTCACGAGCATATTTACAAAGCTGCGCAACCTCTTGACCGGGTTTATTGGAATACTCTGCAACTCTATATTGCCAACTTCCAAAATTACCCTTCCATGCACTTTCAATAAAAACCAACTCTGGTTTATATTTCTCCAAAAGAGCATACCAATTATCCGGTCTTGGCTGAATAAGATTCAAATCCTGCTCAAAACATCCTGTCGTAAATTCATCCATTACCCCCATTACATACGGCTTACCATTTTCGGGATAATCCGGCCATCCCAATATACTAATCTCAGCGGCCAAATCACTAGGAGCAATAAAATCATCTTGCTTATTTTTTATCTTTTTTTCTTTAACCTTAATGCTATCTACAAAAACTTTTTCATTTTTCTGAAGATTAAATCCACATAACCCTAAATGTATCTCCGCTACACCTTCCGGCACAATAAAGGTATGTACCTGCTGTTTTTTTCCGAAAGTAGCTGGAAGATATTTAAACCTCGCCTGCAAATGGCTGGATTTCGCCATTTTCCCGAAACTTTCATCTACCTCACTACCATCCTTATCAAAACCCTTTAATAAAAATACAGCCTTCCTATTTTTTTCATCCGTTTCAAAATAATCAACAGATACTTCTATCCTTAACTCGGCACCTGCCTGCACAGATAACATATACCAAACTGGATCTTTTCTTGAAAGCTCCATATGGCCTCGCCAATCTAGCGATCTAGGATTTTCTTTTTTCTTTTTCTTTTCAGTTACATTCCCACTAGCAATGCTTTTATCAGCAATAGCAGTAACGGCAACCCCGACCTCACTCGAACCCAGACGAGAACGACAAATCTCAATATTTGCCTTAAAGTACTGCTCACCAAGCAATGCACCCAGCTCATGATAAATCTTAATTGCAGCAGCGTAATCCGCTCGCAAAAATGCGTCTAAGGCTTTTTGGACATTTGCTGGATTCATAATAATCCATTACCCCAATTCAATTAACACCATAAATTAAATCGGCCTATACAGGCCGATTTAATTAATCCCAAAACCAAGAAAAGACTAACAATTAATTAAACAGCCCAACAACATCAATACACTGAGCATGCTTGCGGATTTCAGCAACTTGCTCAATGAATGGACGGTGTTTGACAAGAACGCAGACGACGTCAGCATCAGCCAGCGCGCTACCCAGAGCGGACAGCTCAATTCCAGTGCCTTGTAGCTTGGCGGGCAATTCTTTGATGTTGGGTTCTACGGCGTGTACTTTGCATCCCAGGCTGGCAATCTTCTTGGCAACACCAACAGCAGGGCTTTCGCGCAAGTCATCAATATCGGGTTTAAAGGCCAAGCCCAGGCATGCCACTTTAATGTCTGCCATGCGTGCGTCAGGACGCAGCGACAGCACTCCGGCAATAGCGGCTTTGACTTTCCCCACAACCCACTCAGGTTTGTAGTCGTTGATCTCGCGAGCCAAGCGAACAATGCGGGCCTCTTCAGGTGTTTTGTCCACGATGAACCAAGGGTCCACAGCGATGCAATGACCACCCACCCCGGCACCAGGCTGCAAAATATTAACGCGTGGGTGACGGTTAGCCAGGCTGATCAGTTCCCACACATTAATATTCAAGCGATCACAAATCAGGGACAGCTCGTTGGCAAATGCGATATTGACATCGCGGAAGCTGTTCTCGGTCAGTTTGCACATTTCAGCGGTACGGGCATTGGTTGGCACCAAAGCACCTTCCACAAAGATCCGGTACAGCTCGGTAGCCATCTCGGTGGCTTTTTGTGTCATGCCGCCAATGACGCGGTCGTTACTCACCAATTCATGAACAACACGACCTGGCAAAACACGCTCTGGGCAATAGGCCACCTGAATGTCAGCTTCCTCGCCTGCTTGCTGAGGGAAACTCAAATCAGGACGGGCCTCGGCCAGCCACTGGGCCAACTGCTCAGTCGTACCCACCGGGGAAGTGGACTCCAGAATGACCAGATTGCCTTTGGCCAACACGGGAGCAATGGCTTTGGCTGCATCGGCGATATAGCTCAGGTCAGGTTTGTTGCCTTCCAGGAACGGAGTGGGGACAGCAATCAAAAACGCGTCAGCGGGTTCTGGCGTCAGCGTAGCGCGCAAATAGCCACCGTGCACAGCAGCCTGCACCAGCATATCCAGTTCAGGCTCAACAATATGAATCCGGCCTTGATTAATCGTATCGACCGCGTAAGCATTCACATCAACGCCAATGACCTTTTTGCGGCGGGAGGCAAATAATGTGGCAGTAGGCAGGCCAATATAGCCCAGGCCGATCATGGAGAGAGTTTCAAACATGCTGGTTTTCCGAATCAAGAGATCAAAGTTTTTAAAATTTCGCTAATGCGGGTGGCGGCCTTGCCGTCCCCATAGGGGTTGTGCGCCCGCGCCATACGCTCATATTCCGCAGCGTCATCCAGCAACTGCGTGGCAGCGCTAACAATGGCGTGTGTTTCTGTTCCCACCAAACGCACCGTTCCTGCATCCACGGCTTCCGGGCGCTCGGTTGTGTCTCGCATCACCAATACCGGTTTGCCCAAAGAAGGCGCTTCTTCTTGAATGCCCCCGGAGTCAGTGACCAAAAGATCACAACGATCCATTAGGTAAACAAAGGGCAAATAATCCAATGGTTCGATCAAATGAACGTCGGAAACGTCGGATAAGATACGACGTACTGGTTCCTGAACATTTGGATTCAAGTGCACGGGATACACCACCTGCACATCGCCACGGGAGGCAATCTGGCGCAAAGCCAGGCAGATGTTTTCAAAACCAGAGCCAAAGTTCTCGCGACGATGCCCCGTCACCAGAACCAAGCGTTTGGCTGGATTGATAAAAGAGAACTGAGCCTCAAAGCGGCTACGTAGTTCCGAGTCCTGACGTACGCGCGCTGCTACATCCAACAGCGCATCAATGACGGTATTGCCTGTAATATGCACCGTCTTGGGATCAACACCCTCATGCAATAAATGAGACTGCGATTGCTCGGTTGGAGCAAAGTGCACATCAGCCAATACGCCCGCTTGGCGACGGTTCATTTCCTCTGGCCAAGGCGAGTACTTATTATGAGTACGCAGGCCAGCCTCTACGTGACCGACCTTGATCTTGGCGTAATAAGCTGACAACGCTGCAGCCATCGTAGTGGTCGTATCACCATGCACCAAAATCATGTCTGGTTGCCATTGCTTGTACACATCACGCATACCCAACAACACATTACTGGTGATGTCATACAGGTCCTGACCTGGCTTCATCAGGTTCAAGTCAAAATCAGGTTTGATAGAAAAAATATCCAGAACCTGATCCAGCATCTGGCGGTGCTGACCCGTGACACACACGCGCGCATCAAACGCTGAGTCGGCAGCCAATGCCTTAACCACCGGAGCCATTTTGATGGCCTCCGGTCGTGTGCCAAATACAGTCAAAATCTTCATTAATTACCCTTCTTTTCCCGAAAGTGATCCGATATCAAACAGAAAGCTCTGCCTGACCATCATTACATCCAAAGCCCCAATTCCACCCATAGCCCCACTCATCAGCTCAGGCACCTCTCACCGCTTCCTACCATGGCTCCGCTTTCTGCTTTTAGGCGTGGCATGCATACTCTGTTTTACAGCTAGCTCAGACAATTCCTTTCTCAACGCCTCTCGTTCGACTAGTCTCTCGGACGCCAAATTTGCCTGCTCGTTACGAGCCTGTGTCAACTCAGCCACTCCATACTGCAACGTTGTACATTGCTCAAACCACTGTTTAGCCAAGGATTTCTGCTCTTCTGCCTCTTTCTGCAAGGAAGACACTAAAGCCTGGGCACGTACGAGGGCCTGCCGCGTCTCCAGACCGGACAAATCCATTGCAGCCTTTTCTTGTTGCAGTTTGTTGACTGTCTGTTGAGCTACCATCAATTGCTTAGCCTGTAGCACACCTTGCACCGCTAGCTGATCACGCGATGCAGCCAAGTCCCGCCATTGTTGACGTAGCCTACTTTCATGATCGGTATGACCCAGGATTTTGCGAGCCTGACTAAGTCGCTCCTGCTTTGCCTCATCCTTCAATCGAGCCAGTTGACGCCCCTCCGACTCGCTAAAACTCACACCACTTGGAAGCAAGGCAGCCAAAGCCTCTGCCTGCACCAACTCTCCAGCCTCATGTAAGCGGAAAGCTAGCCATTTCTGCCTAAACGACCGTGGCTCCAAAGAAAAAGCCCGATGCGCAAACTTGGCTGCCACAGTCGCATGTGTCTGCATTTGCCCTCGAGCCACTGCAGTCCACGCACTAGCTTGAATTGCAGTAGAGACTGACGAACGAGCAAGCAGCGCTTCCACGGCCTCTTCCCCACCCTCCTTAAATGCATCCAACACTTTGCCAAACTGCTTGCCCCCTAGAGCCTTAGGGGGAATCTCATGTCGGTTCTGCTTCCAAACCTTCAGCAAACGGGTTGGCAAAGACAACATAGAACCTACAGAATGCGTACCCTGAATAAGGATCTCACCCAGCTGACTGGCCAAGGCATAGTGCGTCTGCAAAACATGAACTTCACCTTGGGCTTTAATTAAGGCCTCACAACGAAGAATCTCTGCCTGCTTCTCAACCAATACATTGTGAACCGGAGCGATGTGAATGATCGTAGAGGGCACAGTTTGTGCTTGCTCTTGATAATACAAACGCTCCAGCTCGGCTTGAACAATATGCAGTTGACTAAGCAGCAACTGATTTTCGTCCTGTAGTGCCTGCACACATCCATCGGCAGACACATCGCCAGGCTGATCTACCTGAACTGGCGAAATGGCCATTATTTACTTCCCCTAAAAGTATTCTTAATCCACATGGTCCAAGACAATGCTCTTGAGCAGCTTCAAAATCCCGGCCAGGATCAGCGCCAACAGCAAAGTCACCAAGGTGTTGTACAGACGACGCGGCTCCATCGGATACTCGGGCAAGGTAGCGGACTGCAGCACAGACACTTTCTCCAACATGCGAGTGGCATCAATCCTGCCTTTTTCCAAAGCAGTTAAAGAGGATTTGTAGAGCTCTTGTGTGAACTTCACATTCATATCCAAGCGATAAAACTCTTCTACATAGGCATTCAACGTGCCGCCGGACGGCGTCGCCAACTTCAGCTTTTCTTGCTTAATTTGCTCGTCCACTGCTTTCAAAGACTGTTTAAGCATCAGAATATTGGGATGGTCACGATCCAATGACTTGGGCAAAGAGGCCAATTGGGTCTGCAACTGAGCCCGCTGCCCTTCCAAAGCAGCCACAATCGCATTAATACTTTCTGCTGTGGCTTGAGGGGACAATAAGCCGGCTTCATTCTGGTAGTTCAGCAAGTCCTGGCTCGCTTGTTGAAAACGCTCCTGAGCCTGGTCAACCTGAGTAACCAAGAAATCGACCTGAACCTGGGCCATTTCATGGCCCAAGACGTTCATATAACGCTCGCCTTCCTTAACCAGCAGCTCCGTAATCGCCTGAGCCATCTCGGGGCTATAAGCTTGGACCTTGATGCGCAACACACCAGAGAAATCATCAAACTCCACTTCGACACGACGCAGGTAATGACGGTGAAACCACTCTAGCGACGCATCCTGGAACCACATCCGCGACACCAGATCATGATCCGAGGAGCTGTAATGCGTACGTAAATCCAAAGACTGATCGAGCTTTTTAAGCATGTCCACGGACAACAAGTAATCACGCAACAACAACTGGTTCGCGCGATCAACAGTAGCCACACCCGATACCAACATCCCTAAGTCAAAAGAGGGGGCTCCTACCGAGTCTGTCTTTCGGATAATGACGTTAGCCTCGGACACATAGCGGTTCGAGGCAAAGATCAACCAGTACGCCGACGTCAAAACAGCCAGGATCAGAATCACACGTACGGCGTAATCAAATAAGCGCAATGAAAACCACGAACGCAGGCGAGCTCCAAAGGTAGGTTTCTTTGAAACGGCTTGATTAGAAGCGGTGCTAGCCGCCTGCGTAGTGACTTGAGGTGTATCTGTCATTTTGGAAGCGAATCCTTGTAGGCATTGAGCGCATCGTCAATCTGGTCAAACCAGTGCGCTCGTCCTTGATGCAGCCAGACACCCGCCTGGCAAAATTGTTTTAAGGTTTTATTGTCGTGAGCCACCATGATCAAGCCCGCGCGATTGGTCATGGTTTTAAAGGCGTCCGCGGCTTTCTTACGGAATGCCGCATCACCCGCTGCCGTCACCTCGTCCGAGATGTACACATCGAAATTAAAGGCAAACGACAGCGCAAACTGAAGGCGGGAGCGCATTCCAGAGGAGTAGGTATAGACCGGCTCCTCAAAAGCTCGACCCAGTTCAGAAAAATCTTTAATAAAAGCCAGCCTATCTGCCAGATCTTCTTGATGACCATGCACTCTGCACACAAACTTGGCGTTTTGGCGGCCGGTCAAGGTGCCCTCCAACCCCCCGTTGCCCATGGGCCACGACACCCTGCACATACGCTGCACCGTTCCCTTATTGGGGTGATCCACCCCACCGATCAAGCGCAACAACGTAGATTTCCCAGCACCGTTAGAGCCAATCAAACCCACATTTACCTTGGGTGGGATTGTCAGGTTGACCCCTTCCAACACCCAACGGCCCACACCATGGGCGGTCTTGTAGCGCTTATAAACATCCTTGACGACGATCATTTCATCACCAACTGCTGTGTAAAGCGTCTATACAAAACCAGGCCCAGAAACAAGCTGACCACCCCCCATAGGTACAGGTACCCCATGCTGATACCGGACACCATGTGGTAGTAATCTGAAAAACCCTGGCGTACCAGCTCCAGACCATGCACCAAAGGATTGAACAAAAGCAGATCCCGATAAGGCTGGGGAACGGCTGAAATCGGCATGATGACCCCGGAAATCAAGTACAAAGGCATCATCATGAGTTGCAATATGTGCTCTGTCTCACGAACCAAGGCCATCAAAACAGAAGCCACCAAGCCATAGCCCATCCCAAAGAGCCATAGCCCAAACATCGTGACCAAAACCTGCAAGGGGTCATCAGGCCGTACGTCATGCCCAAACAAGGCTGCTCCCGTTAAGATAATGGCGGACACCAAGGTCATCAAAAAGGCTTCCAAAACGCCTCGTGCGACATACGTATCAAAGGGGTGCACCTGCCTGTAAGCAAACAAAGGCTTATTACTATCGGCAGCATGCATCACCTGCATCGCTGTACGACGAAACATAAAAAACGCCAACATTCCCACCACAATCCAGACAGTGACATCAATGCCGCCGACTGTACGCAAACGAATCACTGTGAAGATGAACGTGATGAAACTGATATGCAGCACCGGCTCCATCAAGAGCCAGAACCAGGCCGCACGCATGTCAAACAGACGATCCAGCGCTTCTCTCAAAACTAGCGCACGCCAGACCGACCAGGTGACGGCCATGGGGCTGCGCACCTGATTACTCATCTCGACCTCTATTAAGAAATTTGCGTTCAACCATGAGGCTCATCACTTCATCATGTTGTTCAAGGTCGTACTAGGCACGGCCACAGACACCACCAGACGCAGGAACTTCTGGAACTCTGCCGCTGGCGAGTTGGAGACGTAGATCACGTCCTTGTCCTGCACCGGGAAGTTCTGGGTGACAAAGAAAGAAGCCGGGTCACGCAGGTCGATCTCGTACACCACGGGTACGACGCCCTTCTCGTCCAACAGAGTCGATTCAGCGGCACCCTCCACCAGCGCAGCATCTTCAAAGCGGAAAACAAACACACCGCGAGCATCAGCACGTGAGGTATCCAGGCCGCCGGAACGGGCCAGGGCCTGCACCAAGGAGATACCTTGGGCTTCAAACGGAATTTCTTCGTTCTTGCCTGTTGCCCCCAAAATGGAGAAGCTTTGGTTCTGATACAGCGCCGTGATCACATCACCCGGCTTCAACATGATGTTCTGGTTCGGATTACGAATGATCGTATCCAAGGCCATCGTTGATGTGTTTTGCGCACGCGAGAGCTGAATGGCGATACTGTTTACCGCCTGTTTAACGCCACCACCGGCGGCCAAAGCATCGAGCAGGCGCTCACCTTTCGGTGTCAAGGGCATCAAAGTGCTTTTATTGACTTCACCCACCACCGTTACGTTGGAAGAGTTGTTCTGAGTGACACGCACCAACACTTGGGGGTTGTTGGCCTTGCCTTGCAAACGCTTGGCAATGCTTTCTTCAATCTGTTGGGTGTTGTGGCCCTGGACAGCAATACGGCCTGCAAAAGGCATGCTGATCATGCCATCTGAGGTCACCATTTGTGATGGGAAGGCAACGGCATTCGTCGTCGCTGCCGTCGCCTTGGGATCCAAGGAAATACTGCCAAACAACATGGCAGGCGGCGCTTCCCATACCGACACTTCCAGCACATCGCCGGGGCCAATCAGGTAATTGTTCGAGCCCGTGCTGGGAAATTGGGCGGCAAAATCGCCCATGCGTTTTTTAGCGGCCAGTTTCTTGGTCAGGGAGTCCGTCACATTGACCAGGGTGATGCCTTCGATACGGCCATCACGTCGTTCTTGCACTTGCTGGCGGCTGGGGCCATCGGCTGGCATCCAGTCGGGCATCGTGGCACATCCGGCCAGTACGGCGACCAGGGTGCTGGCCAGTACGGGCCGTCCTATTGCGGCGATCTTGCTAACTGCTGTGTGTAGTAATTGAGCCATGCTTATTTCTTCATGAGCGTATGAACGGTTTCACACGCCAGGTCTATGTCATCCTGGCTATGCGTGGAAGACAGAAAAAAGCGCAAACGTGCTGCTTTTTCTTCTACCGCAGGATGGATAATGGGTTGCACATTCAGACCGGCATCAAATAACTGGCCGGACAATTTGACTGCTTTAAGAGAGCTGCCGGTAATCGCAGGAATGACGGCGTAGCCTTGGGCAAAACCGGTATTGATCCCCAGTGAGCGCATCGAATTCAGAAACTGGCTGCCACGCTCTTGCAGGTTTTGTACACGTTCCGGTTCCCGACGCATGATCTGCAAGGCTTTGAGCGAAGCAGCCGCCAACACGGGAGAGATTCCCACGCTGTACACAAAACCGGAGGCGGCGTATTTAAGCAGTTCCACCAGCGCACGGTCGCCAGCGATATAGCCGCCGCAGCTTGCCAGGGTCTTGCTCAAGGTGCCCATCCAGATATCGACATCTCGACCCACCACACCAAAATGCTCGTGCGAGCCACGGCCTGTTTTGCCCAACACGCCCAAGGCGTGGGCTTCATCGACCATCAAAAACGCTTTATAGCGCCTTTTTATGTCAATAAATGCAGGCAGGTTCGGGATATCACCATCCATGCTGTACAAGCCTTCAATCACAATCAGCACACGCTCGAACTGGCCACGAATGTCAGCCAGAATGCGCTCCAGGGCGGCACTGTCGTTGTGAGGAAATGAACGGCGGGCGGCACCCGATAACTGGATGCCTTGCAAAATACTGTTGTGGATCAGGCTATCGTGAATTACCAGATCCTTGGGGCCAAACAAGTAACCAATGGTGCTGACGTTGGTGGCGTGTCCACTAACAAAAACCACGCAATCATCCACCTCGTAGTTCTGCGCCAGCTCCTCTTCAAGCTCACGCTGTACGCGACGCTCGCCCGCAACCAAACGGCTGGCCGAGGCCGATGTGCCGTACTGGTCCATCGCGGCTTTGGCGGCTGCATTCACTTCTGGGTGTGCGGACAGGCCCAGATAGTTGTAGTTGGCAAAGTTCAGATAGTCGCGCCCGTTGATACGGGTATGCGCAGCAGCTACACCGTCGTGGCTGCGGAAAAAGGGGTTGCGCACGCCCATACGATCGGCCATGGCCTTGGGCACCAGCATTTTCTCGTAACCGGGATGACGGTCAAAGCGGGTGTAGGACTCCGGGATGTGGCTGGCCGCACCCTGATGGGTTGCGGACTGCTCGGCCATGCGGCCATTGCTGGCCGCTTGCCCGGTTTTGCGTCCCAGAATGCGCTGAATCAGTTGTGCTTTACTGCCTGGTGCCAGATCGTTCTTACTCATGGATCAGTGATGTCCCTGTTTCTGCCAATCGCTGTACATCCTTGGCCAGTCCTTGCAAGTCCGTCTCGGACATCTCATCCCCGTGCTGACGTACGACATCGGCGACCAGATGCCCTGCGTCCTGCTCTGCCGAGTCCCCGCCACCAGCCGTCAGCTTGTCCACAATGCGGGCCGCTACGTTCCAGACAGTGGGAGAATCGTTCAGCACCATGGCGGGCAACTGCACGCCAAAGCGTTGCTCCAAGCCCAGGGCCAGTTCCACAGCCATCAAGGAGTCCATGCCCAGATCATGCAAGGAGCGTTGAGTTTCGATACGGTCTACTTCGGTACGCAAAATGTTGGCGACTTCTTGCGCCACCCATTCGGCCACCAAAGCGTGAATTTGCTCGGGCGTCTTGCCAACAATCAACGCGTGAATATCCTGGCCGTCGCTGCCAGAGTCGTGATCCTTGCGAGCCCGGTTCAAGATGGCAAAGCGTTCATTCTGGGCCGAGGCCAGCAAACGGGCCAAGGCACTCCAATCGAAGTTAGCCACAATGGACACTTCACCGTTAACAGCCAGCACGCGATCCAATTGATCCAATGCCTGATCGGATTGCAAAGGCGCTTTGCCCAGACGTTTACCCAAGCTGTCCTTCACGGTTTCATTGCGGGTCAGGTAACCTGCGTCACCAATCGGTCCCCAGGCAATGCAGGACGCCGCCAGACCTAGGTTCTGACGCAGGCGCGTCAGGCCTTCCAGGCCCGCGTTGGCGGCCACATAGTTCGCCTGTCCGGGGTTACCAATAGAGGTCGTCACAGACGAATACAGCACGAAGTGAGACAACTTCAAATCTTGAGTGGCCAAGTGCAGATTCCATGCCCCCACCAATTTGGTTTGCAGCACCTTGCTCAAGCTGTCCTGATCCATATTCGCGATCAAGCGATCATCAAACACGGCGGCAGCATGCAGCACGCCAGTCAGTGGGCTATCACTTGCCTGAATCTGGGTGACGACAGCTTGTACCGCTGCACAATCCGTGACATCACACGCCACGATTTGCACACGACAGCCTTGTGCCTGGAACTGCTCCAGCAGCGCTTGTGCACCCGGTGTCTCGGCACCACGGCGACCTGCCAGAACCAGAGAGCGCACGCCACGTTTGACCAGCCATTGGGCTGAAGCCAAACCGAAGCCAGACAAACCACCCGTTACCAACCACGTGCCCTGTGTGGACAAATCGATAGGAGCAGCGATTTGTTTTGCGGGCAGACGAGGCTGGGCGTCCTTCAAGGACACCACCAGCTTGCCGATATGACGAGCCTGCTGCATGGCGCGGAATGCATCCACCACATGCTCGGCACCGAAGCTACGGTAAGGCAGTGGGAACAGCGCGCCATCATGGAACAGCTCCATGACTTCTTTGAACAAACGTCCTGCCAGAGCGGGTCGGCCCGTCAGCAACTGGTCGGCATCAATACCGAAATAGCTGATATTGCTCTTGAAGGGGCGCAGGCCAATCGGTGTGTTCTCAAAGAAATCGCGCTTGCCCAGTTCCAGGAAGCGGCCAAATGGGCTCAAGACATCCAGGCTGCGGCGCATGGCTTCACCTGCCAGCGAGTTCAGCACCACGTCCACACCTTCACCGCCAGTGGCATCCATCACGTCTTGAGCAAAGCTCAGGCTGCGCGAATCGAACACATGGTCAGCGCCCAACAAGGAGGCGAACACACGTTTCTCGTCCGTGCCAGCGGTGGCATAAATCTCTGCGCCCAAATGGCGGGCGAGCTGGATTGCAGCAATTCCCACGCCGCCTGCAGCACCATGGATCAGCACTTTCTCGCCGGGCTGGATATGGGCCAGGTGCGTCAGCGCGTAGTACACGGTGAAGAACACGGTGGGAACGGTGGCGGCGGCTTCAAAATCCCAACCTTCAGGCATGGGAGCGATAGCATCCGCACGTGTCACCACATGACTGGCAAAGCAGGAGGAACCAAAACCCATTACCGGCTGGCCTACAGCCAAGTGGGTGACATCAGCACCAACCCGTGTGACCACACCCGAGAACTCCAGGCCCAGGCTCGCACCGGCGAACCCGTTTTCTACGGCTTCGTCCGGCAACAAGCCCATCAAGTACATCACGTCACGGAAGTTCAGGCCCGCTGCCATGGTGCGGACTTCGACCTGATCCGCAGCCAGAGTGGGCGCTTGAACAGCTTGCCATTCCAGATTGCGCAACTGTCCGGGCACGTGGAAGTCCAACTTAAAGCGTGCATCCTGGCCTAATTGAGCACTTACAAGCTGAGTGGCCTCCTGCAACACCAAGGTATGGCGTGCGTCTTGAGATAAGACAATTTCTGTCGCACCATCTGGCCACAGCAGCTCGCACTCCAGGCGCTGAGCGATGCTGCCGGCATTCAGATCGCCGGCCAGATCGATCAGAGTGCAGGACAAGGCAGGCAGCTCGTTCATGACGACGCGGCCAAAGCCCCACAAGGCCGACTGGGCAGGATTCACCGCCCAATCCAATTCTTCCGCCATCGCAGGCAATGCTCCGCCGTGCGTCACCAGGAACAAACGGCTTGCAGCAGCACGGGCGGACAAGCTTTGAGTCAGGTTAAGCAGTTGCGCACTGGTCTGACTGACAGCAGCGACGGTATCAGCCCAACCCAGCATCGGCACCACATTCAGCGTGTGCTCATCAGCCAAAGCGTCGGCACTGGGTGGCCAGGCTTGGGCGCAAACCGTCTGTCCGACTGCCTCCAAACGAGCTTGCAAAGAATGGGCATGCGTTTGGGAAGCCTCGTCAAACAACAGTAGCCACTGGGCTGTAGCGACGATCTCCGGATTCTGACCTGTCTGCTTTGTCGCGGCGCTGGCCAAAAGCAAATAAGCACCTTCGCTCAACGCCTGAGCGGCAGGCTCTGGTGCTGTTTGTACCTGCTCAAAACCCGCTTGCTCCAAAGCCCTGTGCCAGCCTTCAGGCGACAGCAAGGAAGAGGATTGCGACTCAGCGGCTGTATGCCACCAGCTTGGGTCCAGACCGGACAGAAAATCCGCATGCCAATCAGGGTGACACTCGGCCAGCAGCAAAACACCACCTGTAGCCAGCCACTGCTTGCTACGCAGCAAAGCAGGTGGAACATGCACGGTACGGTGCAGGCTGTGACGCAAAATCACGACATCAAACTGTGTGTCGTTGGACTGATCCAACTGCCACTCTTGCAAATCAAAACCGACAACTTGCACATTGGCTAGCGCATGATGTTGCGTCGCCTGACGTGCCTGCAAATCGACATCCGGCAAGGCCAACACATACTCAAACTGATCTTCAGACAAACAAGCCGCCAGCGTCTTGGGCAAATCGCTAGGGCCAACAACGACTTCCAGCACACGCAGCCGCTGGGAAACCGGCAAGTTCGCAGCCAGCTCTCGCAACTGGGCTTCCAGTGCCTGACGCACACCCAGATACATGGGGTCATCGTCATACAGCACTTCAACCACCGGGGAACGGCGCAAGGAAGCCAGCAGTTTTTCGCCTGAAAGATCACCACGTAACAAGGCGGGCAGTTGGCGGCCCACCGAACCAATCTGGGTCAACTGCGGCAGGCTGCTCGGGGAGTCCTGCAAAATCGTGCGCCACAAGTCCTGGGCAGAAGGCATATCCGCCTGCTCCGCCACTCGATAGCTTTCCCCATCTTGCAGCAGCGCTTCACTGCGCAACAGCTCACTCATCCAGCGACCATACGGACTATTCAATACCTCGGCACTGAGCTCGGCTGGTTTAACGTCCTGGAAGGCTTCATAAATAAAGGACAGACTCAAGGCATCCAGCAAAGGCAAAGTCTGCTGGAACCAGGTTTCGCGTTCTTGCTGCTGATCGACCAGTGCAGCCCAACCGCTTTGGGCCAGTTGTTCAGGCGAGAGCGTAACGGCGACTCGTTCATCATGAGGATGAGGACGCAGATACGGGGTAATTTGCCAGTTGGAGACCGCGTATCGGTCCTGACGCAAGAAATGTGCCGCGCGGAAACGACAAGCCTGGGCGCTGGCCAGCAAGCGGCCATCAGCACCATACAGCTCAAAGTCCGCCAGTACCGAACGGGCACTGCTGCGACGCAGATGCGCACGGAAATGCGTCACTTGCCCTTCGGTGGACAAGGTAAAGCGGCCTACTTTCACAGGCAATAAGGCAACGCCTTGGCCTGCTTCAATATCTTGTGCGAAGAAATCCACCAGAGACTGGTAGCACACGTCCATCAAGGCCGGGTGCAGCAGATAACCGTCTTGCTCCAGGCTGACGGGCATTTCCAGTTCCGCATGCAGGTACGTATCTTGCACCTGTGAGACCTTCAAACCCTGGAAGGCCGGACCGTAGTCCAAGCCCAAGGAATGCGCCAGACGATAGTGGCGATCACGATCAATCTGCCGTTCCGCCAAGCTTAGGGGCGAAAGCTCTGGCTTGGGCATGCGCTCATCCGAAGCCAGAATGCGGCCACTAGCGTGTACCACCCACTCGTCCTGGCTCAGGCGTTGGCGGCTCTTGATATAGAAACTACCATCGCGCGGGCTCAACACAAAACGCAGGCTGCGGGCATGCTCACCGTCAAAGACCAGCGGAGCCAGAATATCCAGCTCGTCCACCTGGATCAGTGCTTCGCACAACCACTCACGGGCTGCGGCCAAGGCCATCTCCAAATAAGCAGCGCCGGGGTACACCATGGCCCCACCCACTTTGTGATCAGCCAGCCAAGGCAAAATCACCGGGTCTAGTACGTTTTCCCAGCTGATATCGCTATCGGGCAGGCGCCAACCCAGCAAATCATGTACTCGTCGGCGCTCAATGGAGCGCATCCCTTCTGTGCTGGTCTTGTACCAATGACGCTCGCGCTGCCACGGATACACAGGCAGATCCACCGGATTGCCAGCCACGGGGAAACGGGCCTTCAACTGAGACGGCAGCAGAGCCAGGGTATGCAGGGCCGTATCGGCCAGACGCTGTGGGCCATCGTCATGCTTGCGCAGGCTGGACAGCACAACACCCTGAACATCGGCCTGAGTCAGGGTTTCACGGATGTAGCGCTGCAAAATGGCGTGCGGGCCAATTTCCAGAAAAACACGGCAGCCCTGCTTGGCCAGACAAGCAATGGCCTGCTCAAACTGCACGGGCTCGCGAATATTGCGCCACCAGTACTCCACATCCAGCTCGTATGGGGGCAACTCTTGACCGGTAACGGTCGAAACAAAACGCGCCTGTGGTTCCTGCTGGCCGGGCTGCAAGTCGCCCAGGCTCTTTTCCAGATGCGGCAACAAGCCATCCATATAGGGGCTGTGAAAGGCGTAATCCAGATCCAGCAAGCGGAAGAAAACACTTTGGTCTTCCAGGGCAGACTGAATGCGTTGCAAGCCTTCCAGGCTACCGGACAAGGTGATATTGGAAGGGCTGTTCACACCCGCCACATTCACGCCCAAGTCCGCACCCTGGCTTTCCAGCAAGGTGTTTACCGCTTCCAGCGATAGACCAATAACGGCCATCCGGCCTTGACCACGAGTCAGGCCTTGGGCCTGGCTACGGGCACAAATCACACGTATGGCTTGTTCCAGATCCAGAGCACCGGCGGCCCAGGCTGCAGCAATTTCGCCTACGCTATGTCCCGTGACGGCATCAGGCTGAACGCCATCTTCGCGCAGCATGCGCGTCACAATAACCTGCAGGGCAAACAATAGGGGCTGGGCAACGGTCGTGTCGTCCATACGGGAGGCAGCAGGCTCGGCCTGCAATTGCTCCAGTAACGAGAAACCCGCCAAGGGCTGCATCAAGGTGTCCAGCTCGGACAGCAGTGCGGCGAAACGAGGGGACTCGCGCAACAAGGTCACGCCCATCCCCAACCACTGCGCTCCGTTACCCGCATACACGAAGGCCAGTTGAGCTTCTTTATCCAGGGCATCTACCGTTTGCAGACCCTGCGGGTCTTGCCCTTGCGCGTAAGCACGCAATTGCGCCACGCCTTCTTCAACCGTTTCGGGCTGAATGATCAAAGCACGAGCCAAAGTCTGCCGACCGTGCGCTACCGCGTAACTGACATCGTAAAACGCTTGTGCCGTCTTGCCATCGAGCAAATCCGCATAATTACCAGCCTGTTCGCGCAGGGCGGCTTCTGTTTTGGCCGACAAGACTAAAGGCGGCAAAACCGAGTTCAGCGCAACAGTCGATTGACCAGCGCGTGCGACAGGGGCCTGTAGCAAAACGTGTGCGTTGGCACCACCAAAGCCAAAAGAATTAAGGCCCGCCACCAAAGGCTTGCCGTCGATACGGTGCAACTGACGGCCTTGCGGTAACAATTCCAGATTCAAGCCGTCAAAATCAATCGCGGGATTGGGGGTGTTCAAATGCAAAGCAGGCGGCAGGGCTTGATGCTGCAAAGCCAGCACCGTTTTGACCAAACCGGCCATGCCGGAGGCTGACTCCATATGCCCCAAATTCGCTTTGACTGAACTAATAGGCAAACGCTGTTCGCGCGTTTTTCCATACACCGCACTGATTGCGGTAGTTTCAATAGGGTCGCCTACTGCCGTACCGGTACCGTGGGCCTCGACAAAGTCCACATCACCCGCAGTCAGGCCGCTGCGCTCTAAAACGGAGCGCATTAACTCAATTTGTCCCTGGCAGCTAGGGATGGTGATGCCGGTCTTGCGAGCACCATCGGCATTCACGCCCGTAGCCAAAATGACAGCCTGTACCTGATCACCATCGGCTAATGCTTGCTCCAAAGGCTTGAGCATCAGTACCGCACCGCCCTCGGAACGGACATAGCCATTGCCGGCCTCATCAAACGCCTTGCAGCGTCCGTCTGCCGACAACATCGACGCTTTGGTAAAGCCGACAAAGGGATAGGGGTGCAGCAACAGATTGACGCCACCGACCAAAGCGGTCGAGGCCTCGCCATTACGCAGGCTTGAGCATGCTTGATGCAAAGCCACCAAGGATGACGAGCAGGCGGTATCCACCGCCATGGACGGTCCGTGCAAGTCGTAGATATAAGACAGACGGTTGGCCGCAATACTCATGGTATTGCCGGTCATCATATGGGCAGTCAGGCTGGCCAAATCATCCAGGCCGCGCATGCCGTAATCCAAACCGGAGATACCGACATAAACCGCACAGTCACTACCAGCCATGGCGGACGGCACAACACCCGCATTTTCCATGGCTTCCCAGGACAGCTCCAGCAACAGACGCTGTTGCGGGTCTAGCCAGGCGGCTTCGCGTGGGGAGATACCAAAAAAATCCGCATCGAACTGGTCGATACGCGACAGAACGCCAGCCGAAAACGTGATGCTGCGACCCGGCTCGGACCTTTTGTCGTGTTGCAATTCGGCAGTCGCCCAGCGATCAGCGGGAATTTCCGTGACCAGATCGCGCTTTTCAATTAAAGCATTCCAAAACTGGTCGGGCTGCGATAAATCGCCCGGGAAGCGAAACGCCATACCAATAATAGCGATTGCTCCAGACGCAGTATTGCTTTTATTAATGTCCGTACGGGATGCTTTTAACTCCTTAGCACCCTTTCCTGTATTTTGAGACACGCACCCTACCCTTTCGATCTTTACTGACTTGCCCTGTCATCGCGGAGCACGGAATAGTCATGTTTGATAAAACGCTATTTCGGACAACGACTCCTGACATAGCCGTGTCGCAGACAGCACACCAGTAAACAATGGCGAAAATTACACCTAGTTACTATGACTTACAAACTCCAATTACATGTAAATTACACAAACTCAATGCAATCAGATAATATTTATTTTCGATTTTTATTTAAGCAATGACGCAAAAATAAAAGATCAAAATTAAATACCCACTATTAATATTGTTCTATTTATTGTTTACAACAAAAAATGTGTGTTTGAAAAATGACAAAACCTTGGTCATATTCACCAAGGAAGTCCAATCAAGCCACTAGGCAAAACATCAACGCTGCTTTCATTTCGCTGCCACCTTGAGAAAAATGAAACTATTAACGTGATATTAAGCAAAGTCTTTTTCTCACCAAAAAACTTTTCCTACTGGTGCTAACCTGCTGCACTGCAAAAAGATTAGCAGCTCGGAATGTTACCATTACGCAGTTGTTCTAGTCCATAAAGAATTGAAATGAGACACAGGCGCACTGTAACAATCCGCTGCTGCGCGAATGCCTTTAAACAAGCTTCTTCAAGACTATCAGGCCACTTACAGGTCAGTCATAATTGACAATCAAGTGCGTTACAACAAGAGAAAAAAGACCAGGTAATCGCATCTAAAATCTCATTTTTGATACAAACAAGACAGACGCACGACCAGCGCAAAACCGTTACTGGCGCAGGTATACGACCCCCCCCCTTCTGGCCTACGCCCCCTGTACTACCAAAGCAGTGTTTTCCCTTAGCCGCATCAAAAACACCCGAATCAGGGCAGTTTTTTTGGGGGTTATCCCTCATCTATAGCTAGGCACACCTAGGCTCTATACGAATTGCCTTATGGCCCGGCTGTCGCACGCCGTTACATTGAAGTGGCTTGATCTAATAATTAATCCACTCTGGAGACATTTCATGGGTACGAACGCGACCACCGCACCCGTCGACGAACGATTACCAAACGGCCGACTGGCGGCGCTGGGCTTGCAGCACGTTTTGGTAATGTACGCCGGTGCTGTCGCGGTTCCACTAATTGTGGGCCGGGCATTGAACCTGACGTCTGAAGAAGTATCTATCTTGATTGCCGCTGACCTGTTTGTCTGCGGCATCGTGTCCATCATTCAGTCGATGGGCTTCACGCAGTACTTTGGCATCAAACTGCCCGTCATGATGGGCGTAACCTTTGCCGCTGTGGGCCCCATGGTGTCCATGGCACAGGCCAACCCTGGTCAGGAAGGGGCCCAATTGCTTTTTGGCACCGTGATTGGGGCGGGGATCATCACCATGATCATCGCCCCTGCCGTTAGCCGCATGCTGCGCTTTTTCCCGCCTGTGGTGACCGGCACCATTATTGCCATGATCGGCATTACGCTGATGCGCGTGGGGATCAACTGGATTTTCGGTAACCCTGTCGGCCCTACCGCCCCCACGGTCATTAACCCCGACCACTTGGCCTGGATTCAACACGCACAATCGGCTGCGGCCATGCCCGGCTCTGCCTTGCCCCCACCCCCAGAAGGTCTGGCCTTGAAAGCAACGGTACCCAACCCGCGCTATGCCAACCTGACCGGTCTGGGCATTGCCGCCATCGTGCTGACCTCGATTCTGCTGATCGCTAAATTTGCAAAAGGCTTTCTAGCTAACGTGGCGGTATTGCTGGGCATCGTCATTGGCGCGGTTGTGGCGTCGGCCATGGGCATCATGACTTACGAAAAAGTGGCCAACGCTGCCTGGGTGGATCTGGTCTTGCCTTTCCACTTCGGGATGCCTCGATTCAACCTCCTGCACATTGCGACCATGACGCTGGTCATGATTGTGGTGCTGATCGAATCGACCGGCATGTTCCTGGCGCTGAGCGACATGACAGGCAAGAAAGTAGATCAGAAAGATCTGGCACGCGGCCTACGTACCGACGGTCTGGGCACCTTGCTGGGCGGTATTTTCAATACCTTCCCCTACTCCAGCTTCTCGCAAAACGTGGGTCTGGTTGCCGTTACTGGCGTACGCAGCCGCTTTGTCTGCGTGGCCGGTGGCGTGATTCTGATCATTCTGGGCCTGCTGCCCAAGATGGCGGCCCTGGTTGAGTCCCTGCCCACCGTGGTTCTGGGCGGCGCCGGGATTGTGATGTTCGGTATGGTGACGGCCACTGGTATCCGCATTCTGTCCGGCGTGGATTACAAGACCAACCGCAATAACTCCATGATTGTGGCCATCTCCATTGGCGTGGGCATGATTCCTCTGGTGGCCCCCAACTACATGCAGTGGATGCCTCACGCCATTCACCCGCTGATCGAGTCGGGCATCTTGCTGACCTCGATTGCTGCCGTTCTGCTGAACTTGTTCTTTAATGGTGCTAAAGAAGATACGCATGCAGCGGTAGAAGCCGCCAAGCACGCTGAAGCCTGAAACGCTTGCCAAGCTTGTCGTGAAACCGGCCTGTCGAATCCATGACAGGCCGGTTTTTTATCGTCCGATACACCAAGCGAAAACGCCCCCTTCAGGAACTGCCAACTGAAAACGGCGTACAAGTTACTTGTCGCTGGGCTGTCCAAAGAGAAAGATCGCCTCCTTGCAGGGTATCAAACCAAAGGCGCAGCGCGTGGCTGCTCCCCTTTTCTGACATCACGAAGCAAAACGCCGTGCACCAGCCACACACAAGGCAGCGCCTAAAGTGACCCAGATCATGCTGGCATTGACGGACTCGCCCAATAAAGCGGCAGCCAGTCCCAAGCCCATAAAAGGTTGCAGCAACTGTAATTGCCCCACCGCAGCGATCCCGCCGTGTGCCAACCCTCGATACCAGAACACAAAACCCAGGAACATGCTGAATACTGATACATAGCCGAAACCTAACCAGGCGGCAGTGTTCACATGACTGAAGCTCTGGGGCCAGAACCACAGCATCATGACGAACATGAAAGGCAAGGAAAGCACCAAGGCCCAGCAAATCACTTGCCAGCCGCCCAGACGACGTGACAGGCGCCCGCCTTCGGCATAACCCAGGCCACACACCACAACGGCGGCCAGCATATACAGATCCCCTTGCCAGGCCGCATCCAGACCTTCTCGCGCGGCATAGGCCATCACGAGCAAGCAGCCTAAAACAGAGCACACCCAGAACACGGGTTTATGCCGTTCACCAGCCAAGACCACCCCAAAGAGCGCTGTGCACAAAGGCAACAAGGCGACGTACACAATGGAATGCGCCGAAGTGATGTACTGCAGGGCCAGCGCCGTCAGCAAGGGGAATCCCAGCACAACACCAAAACCAACCACGGCCAGGGGTAAGAGGTCCGATCGTTGTGGCCGTGCCACGCGCCCAATCACTAACCAGGCAGCCGCCAACAAAGCGGCGACCACCGCTCGCGCTCCGGTCAGGAAAAAAGGATCCATACCCAGCACAGCAACACGCGTCGCCGGTAAAGAACCGGCAAAGATTGCGACGCCCATAAAGCCGTTTAGCCAACTGACTGCTTTGCTATCCATCATTCGCTCCGACAAAGATGCTTGTCAGTACAACACAGCTATGCCAGCATACCTAGGCACAGTCCAGTACAGTTTTAAAAAACTGTTCTGCCCACTAGACCCATACACCGTGCCCAAGCCCGCCCCATGTCTGCCGTTACCCGTATAGACCACATCATGCAATCCGTGCGTGAACACATCGCGGCACGGACATATCCGCCCGGCACCCGCCTGCCTTCGATACGTGCCCAAGCCCAGGCAGCGGGGGTTTCCGTGTCCACCATTGTGGAAGCCTATGACAGGTTGGCGGCTGAAGGCCTGATCCAAGCTCGTGCAGGGTCCGGCTTTTACGTGACGGCTCCGTTGGCCCCGCTGAACTTGGCCGCCCTGGATCCGGCTTTGGAGCGGGATATTGACCCGTTATGGATCTCGCGCCAATCCTTGGAAGCAAATGCAGATGTCTTAATGCCGGGCTGTGGCTGGTTACCCTCGGACTGGATGTACGACCAGGGAGTGCGTCGGGGCCTGCGCAAGGCAGCGCGTAGCCACAGCTCAGACTTAACGGACTACGGTTCGCCACTCGGTCTGGAGGCGTTGCGTCAACGACTGGCCCGCCGTCTGGTGCTGTCCGAAATTGATGCGGCTCCTCATCAAATCATGCTGACCGACTCGGGCACACAGGCCATTGATCTGCTCTGTCGCTTTTTCCTGGAGCCTGGCGATACCGTCTTGGTCGATGACCCGTGCTACTTCAATTTCCACGCCTTATTGCGAGCGCACCGAGCCAAGGTCGTCGGTGTGCCCTACACGCATCAAGGCCCCGATCTGGCGGCTTTTGAGGCGGCATTGCAAGAGCACAAACCCCGCCTCTACATCACCAACTCTGGCATACACAACCCAACCGGCGCACGCCTGTCGGCCATGACGGCGCATAGCGTACTGGCCATGGCGCAACGTGCTGACCTCTATATTATTGAAGACGATATTTTCGGAGATCTGGAAACCCGCCCCGCAACCCGGCTAGCTGCACTGGATGGCCTGTCCCGCGTGGTGCAAATAGGCAGTTTCTCCAAAACACTATCGGCCTCGCTGCGTTGCGGATACATTGCTGCCCAGCCTGCCTGGATCGAAAGCTTGGTGGATTTGCGTACCGCAACCAGCTTTAGCAGCAACCGCCTATCCGCTCAGATTTTGAATAGCGCACTTAGCGACAGCGGCTATCGCAAGCATCTGGAACGCGTTCGATACCGGCTCTCCAAAGCAATGGATCACAGCCTGACCCAGCTAGAGCGGTTGGGCCTGACACCCTGGCTGCACCCCCGCGAGGGCATGTTTCTATGGTCACGGCTGCCCGCTGGACATGACGCCTTGAGTCTGGCCCGTGCCTGCCTGCCGCAGGGAGTGGTACTGGCCCCAGGCCCTGTGTTTAGCCAAGCTCCTGATGCCAAGCAGTTCCTGCGTTTCAACGCCGCACAATGCACGGACAAACGCGTCTTTAGCGTACTGAAACGCGCACTGGACAAAGAGCTGTCTGTCTAAAGCGCCCAGGAGCTTCAGCTCTCCTGCCGTCACGCCCATATCGGTGTCCCGGTTGCAAGCAGAGGATTACAATCTGCCCTGTTATGCGGCCCATGCGGACCGCCGCCACCGATCCCATTCCCATGTCCCCCAAAGACTTACGCGATTTATTCCTGCTGGCCGCCATCTGGGGCGGCTCGTTTTTATTTACGCTGCAAGCGGTCCCCGACTTTGGCCCCTTTCCCCTGACCGCCATACGGGTCGGTGTAAGCGCCCTGGCCTTGATGAGCTACATCACCGTCACCGGACGCTTACCCATCTTTCTGGCGAACTGGAAACCCATCTTTGCCCTGGGCATTCTGAATGCCGCCGTGCCCTTCTCCTTATACGCCTTCGCAGCCTTGCGACTGGAGTCGGGCTTGCTGGCCGTCCTGAATGCCATGGCTCCCTTGTTCGGTGCACTGGTTGCCCGCGTCTGGTTAAAAGAGCGCCTGACACCCAGCCGCATTCTGGGCCTGTGTTTGGGCTTCCTGGGCATTCTGATTCTGGTATACGACAAGCTCAGCTTCAATAAAGGGGCCGAGGGCTGGGCCGTGCTGGCGTCTTTGGTGGCCACGGTGTTTTACGGTATTGCCGCCAACTTTACCGCCCGCTATCTGCGTGGTGTACAGCCACAAGCCGTAGCGGCAGGCAGCATGGTCAGCGCAACATTGGTTCTATTGCCAGCAGCCATTTACTGGTGGCCCGCACAGTTTCCTGGCCTGCATGCCTGGGGGGCTGCGCTGTCCTTATCCCTGCTGTGCACGGCCGTCGCCTATCTGATTTTTTACCGTCTTCTGTCCAATGTCGGCCCCTCCAAAACCATTACGGTGACCTTTCTGGTGCCGCCTTTTGGGGTGCTGTGGGGCGCCTTGCTGCTGGACGAGGCCCTGACCGCACAGATGTTGATCGGCATGAGTACCGTTCTGTTTGGGACCTTGCTGGCCACGGGATTGATCGGCAAGCGCAAGGCGGCGTAAGTCAGCTACGCCGCCTTCGGGCTTCTGCGTCTTCGTTCTCGGTTCCCGCAGCCTATTTGAACTCGTGGCTGACGCTGGCCGTCTTTCCTGAGCGTACCCGTATTGTTGTGCTGAACTCCGGCAAGCCCGCATTTTTGATAACGATGCGGTGCGAGCCTGGAGCCAGGGACAAGGACTTCAAAGGCGGGCTGACACCTTGCTTGCGGCCATTCACATAGACCTCCCCCCAAGGGCGTACATCCAGGGCAACCGTGCCCTTAGCCGGTGGCGCGGGCTTGGCGGCGACGGGCTCCAGTTGTTCCACATGATCGACTTGCGCGGTAGGCTCTGAAGATTCGGTTTGTGTGCTTGCGGCCACTCCTGATGCAGTGGCCGAGGCAGTCTCGGTAAGTCCCATTGCTCCGGCACTTCCCGCAGCCCCGGTAGTTTCCTTAACTCCGGAGGCCTCTGCTGTTGCAGCCCCCCCTTCAGTAACTCCTGTAACTCCAACGGCTCCAGTTGTTCCGGCTGTTCCGACTGTTCCGACTGTTCCGACTGTTCCGACTGTTCCGACTGTTCCGACTGTTCCGGCAGCATGATCAGCCAAAGCCAGACGAGCTGCATCATCCGATGTGTTTTGTATTTGAACTGGCAAAGCAGGCTGCAAAGCTCCCGACTCGGACAGCAGTTTCAACTCCGGTGTTGTCGCGGCTTGTGAGCCCGAAGCCTGGGCTAATTGCTGCCCTGCCTCCGTGCCATTTTGCGTACCTGTCAGCCGCGACCCAAGCTGATCTGCTCCTGCCTCCAAAGACTGCCCCGATTGAGGTGCAGACACACCCCCTACACCCAAAGCAGCCACATCATTCGGCTTGGACTCTCCACCCACCACCAACCCTCCTGGCGGCTCCGACGTAGTTGGTCCCGGCCTTGTTGTGGACTCTTCAGGCGTGGCGCCCACCACCGCCGGACGATTGGCATCAGACGATGCCACAGCGGGCCCGGAAGTGTCACTATCACCGCTCCAATACGCCGCCCCCAGCCCTGCCAGAACGACTATTGCCAAGCCCGCCAGCCACAGTGGCAAGGAAGATCGGCGCTCAGGCGTAATCGGCCGCACCGCTTGCGCAGCGGGAGCATGTTCGGGCAAAGGCTCTGGCACTTGCCCCAATCGTTCCAGCCGTCGGTAAGAAGCCATGGATTGAGGCCGCTGTACCCAGTCAAGGGCCAGACCCTGCAACATGGCCTGCGTAGGACCATCTGCGTCCTCATCCATCACCACAGGATCTTTCAGTTGCCGCCAGGGAGCGGCCATCAGGGGAAGGCCGCTCGTCAACTGCCAGCGCAAGGCCGCATAACCGTAGACATCCGTCCAGGGGCCGGCAGGTCGCACCGGATCGTCCACATATTGCTCTGGAGCCGCACAAGGTTCATCAAATGCCACCCCCTGAGCACGCGCCTGCGCCAGACTGCGCTTGTGCAGGTTCTGTTCCAGCGGCAATAGCTGAACCAAACCTTCATCACTCAAGACCACCGTACCCAGCCCCAGCGCGCCATACCATTCCTGATGCTCATGCAGCTCGGCCAACTGTAAGGCCAATTGATCCAGAATCACCAGCCGCTGGTCCAGCGACAGGGAGTCCAGAATCTGCCCCAAAGGGCGGCCCTGAACATCCTTGGCAGAGTGTGTACGTTTCATGAGCGGTCTCACCATGGTTGATAAGCGCGGCTTTCTGCATCTGCCGCTGTGGCTGACACGAACAGACGCCGAAACAGGGCCAGACTTAACTCGCCGCTGTGCGTCACGCTGCGCCAGCTTGGATTATTCATGCCCAGACACCACCAGTAACTGCGGTGGGAACCGGGCTCCAGACAAGGCTGCAAGACAGCCCAGGGGTTTTGTGACACAGAGGGCGCTTGAGAGCCGTACAAGACATCCAGAATGTCCTGCCCCGCATCGCGCTGCTGGGACTTGGCGGCGACACTATCCGCCAGCAAACCGGCATAGGGCACGGCACTGCACAAGGTCTGGTCCAGCTGCGTTGCCGCCCAGCAAAAGCGCACACCTTGCTGCAAGGTCAGGCCCAATTGCTCAACCATACTGGCCAGCACAGGCAGGCGGACACGCTGAGACTGATCGGCATCCAGTGGCACCAAAGCGCACACCAGATACTCGCGCCCAACCCGGTCCTGACTGGGCATGACCGCCCCTGCTTGCACACCCCCTTGCGGCAAGGACATCAGAAATCCCCAGGCATGGACGGGCGAGCTGGGCATATTGGCTCCAGCCGTCTTGCTGGGCGAACGAATCTGGCTGACACCACTGCTGAACCAGCGCTCCCACGGCAACAAAATCGGCTCGGGCATACGTCTGCGCACAAAGTCCCCCATGGCCGGAATCTTGCCGTACCACATCACCACCGGGCTGGAATCGAAATCATCCTGGCGCATCTCAGTGGCTCCCCGGGCAGCTAAACCCTCTCATCTCCGCCAAACGCCACGGATTTTTGGAGCTATTGGCCACCACATCCACCACAAACTGGCGACCTCCCAAGGCAAAGGACAAGCGCTGGGCACCGGCAGACGCGCCCGATACAGGCTGTGCCTTGTCCAGCAAGCGCAGCAGCGCCCAGGCACCGGTCGCCCTCATCCCCGAGCCTTCGGACTGTGGCTGTGCCTCCAGACTGACCTGACGGCCCCCGCGCGGCCCCGGCCACTGCACCCCCATGGCAACCTGCGGGCCATGGGCATAACGCAGCACCTGGCCATCCACATCCAGCAGCACTTGTGACAGCTCGGCATCCAGCTGAACCGGCGTGAACGCCATATCGATACGCGGTTGATTACCGCCTGCCGGGAAGTACACATCCCGAATCACAGCCGCACGCTGAAACGCATCCAGATAACGGAAGTTGGCCGCCGCCTGTCCATCTATGCCCGGCTTGAAGCGCCAGCGTCCACCCGACATATCCACCTGATGCATCAGGTGCTCTTGGAAGAAGGCATCCATCAAACCACCCGGCGCAAACATGCGGGCAAAATCGTTAGGGGCCACATCCTGATTGGACTGAGCGGCGAAGGGATAGCGCCCTGCAATCGCACTACGACAAAACTGGCCAATGGTGGCATTCACCAACTGCCCCAGGCTGGCTTGAGTCCGCGACGCAATCTCGGCAGAAGCCCCCACTGAGAACTGATCCAGCGCATCACGCAAGGGGCCGGGCAGTCGGCCTGCTTCTGCTTGCAGCTTTGTCAGCACATTGGACTGTGGAGGAGTGCCCGCGCTACGCAAAGCCGCATCCGAGGAGGTCAAAAAGGCATAGAACTCATCCAGCAATTCCAGGGTGCCATCAATAGGCGCGGGTGCCCCGCCACTGCTGGAAGCCAAGCGGTGATAAGGCTCAAAGTGTTGATCCACAATCGCCTCTACCTGCTTGGCCTGAGGCTCATTACGACGACTCCCCTCCAAGCCGACCGGGCCAAACATCTGCTCCAGCGCCTGCCGGGTATCGTCCAGCCGCACTTTGGCTTGTGCCCCCAAGGAGGCCCCCTGCTGCGCATCCTCTCGCAGCAAACGAGTTTGCAAAGCCACCTGCTGGACCAACTGCTTCAAGGGAGAATCGGCCATGGACAAGGTGCGGGCCAGTTGAATGTTTTCCAGCAAGCTGCCGCCTTGTAGCAGGCGCAAATCAGCCAGATACTCATCCCATACCCGCACATAATCCAACAGATACAGGCGACGCAGTTCCTGGCTGGCCGCACGACGCGCTGCCTCGGACTGTCCGGCTCCCGTATCCAGCCCCAGAATCCAGCGATCGTCCTCACGCATCTGCTGCAACTCGCTGTCGATGCGTGGCTCAACCACGGTCCAGTAACCCTCGTAGGTGTACAGACCGTCTACCCCTTCGGTTAGCGGTTTACCGCTTTCACGCTTGAACACAGAGGCCGCGTACGGCCCGGCCATGCCTGCAACAGACATGGGCATCAGTCCAGGTGTGGCCGCCAAAATGCGGCGCATGCGGCTGTATGTGCGTTGCTCCAGGCTGATACGCGCCAGACGCTCCCGGCTTTGTTCAATCAGGGCTTCATTGCGCGGGAAGGGATTGAGCAGCAAGCCCGCCTGTGTCACGGCACGAACATGGCTCTCCAGCCTGTCGTATTGCGACTGGGTAAAGCCTGCCGGCAAGTCCTGCTTCAAACTGCCCAGCAGCCAGGTCTGCAAATGGGCAGCGTCATAGCGTCGCGTGTCGTACAGCATCAGATAGGCGCGCAGCGCCTCGTAGCCGTACTCCAGATCCTGCGCCTGCTCACTGCGCAACACGGTTTCGATACGACGCGCCAGCAAGGGGGCCAGCAGTTTTTCTAAGGCGCGTTGATAGACGGTATCGGCAGCGGCCTTCATCTTGTCGCCCTGATACAGGCCCATGCGCCGCTCCAGACCGGGCGCATCCAAGGGAAACTGATCGCTTTGCGGTAGCAGCGACAACATATCCAGCAAAGGCAGCAAGCCGACTGCCGGAGTGGTATCCAGCACCTGTGTCTGATCCGCCTGTTGCTGAGCCTGGGGGACACGTCCTTCAACCTGCTCCACATAGCTGCGGTTCAACAGGAAACTGCGACTCCAGGCCAGCCCCAGTAGCAGCACGCCCACCGCCACCAGACCGTAGACCAGAAAATGGCGCAAACGTACTCGACGCTCCCAACGCTCGTCCCGGCCTGCCACCCCAGCTTCCTGAAAAATCAGCTCTTTTAGCAGCTGCGTCAGAAAATAGCTGCGGCCCTGACCGGCCACCGGCTGCGCTTGATCCGCCTGCACATCTACTTCCAGATACTCGCGCATGGAGTCCCGCACCTGATCCAGGCGCACGCCCCCTTGCCGACCACTGGTGAAGTACACGCCACGCAGCAACAACGGAGCCTCAAAGCGGGACTGGCTAAACACCTGTTCCAGAAACTCCTCCAGCACCGGCCCCAGACGAGCAAACTGTTGAGGCAACAGATAGGCCTCGGCACGCACGCTTTCATTGGGCTGCTCGGCCATCACGGCCGCCAGGCCACGTTCCAGACGTTGATGCAAGGCTTCGTACTCGCGCCCATAGGTGTGCGACAAGGAGAATCCCGCTTCGCGCGAGCTTTCATAGGGCAAGGTGAAGCCCCAGACTTGCTCCAGCTCCTGACGATCACAATGGTCGAAATACTCCTGAAATCCCTGGAGCAAATCCATTTTGGTTACCAGCACATAGATAGGAAACTGAATCCCCAAACGCTCACGCAATTCGGCCAAACGCTGGCGCAAGACCTGCGCATGATCATGACGTTGCGCGGCCGTGCTGGACAATAAATCCGGCACACTGATGGTCAACAAGGTGCCATTAATCGGCTGCCTGCGGCGATAGCGTTTGAGCAAGCCCAGAAAACCACGCCATTCCTGTTCATCGCCTACCGGATCACTTTCATGTGTGGTGTAGCGGCCTGCCGTATCCAGCAAGACGGCTTCGTCGGTAAACCACCAATCGCAATTGCGCGTGCCACCCACGCCTCGCAACGACGTTTTTCCGTAGCGCTCCGACAAGGGAAACTGCAAGCCGGAATTGACCAGCGCCGTGGTTTTGCCCGCTCCAGGTGCGCCGATAAAGACATACCAGGGCAATTGATACACGTACTGACGCGACAGCAAGGAGCGCAGGCGGCCGCCCATATGCGAACCAAAGCGAATCCGCTTGAGCAGTTCGATGGCCTCATCAAACTGGCTTTGCAAAGGATGAGGCGTAGCCGTATTGCCCGGTGCTGCCGTCTTCTGTGCCGGGCGGCTTAATTGCCCCAGCAATTGCGCGTTCAAGCGGCCTTCCCGCCAACTGCGCCACAACAGGCGCAACAACCAGAACACCACCACAACCGCCATCGCAATCCAGCGCGACAGCTCGGTTTCCAGTGGCCGGGTTTGACCAATCGCCAACAAGGGTCCCAGCAACCAGATCAGCACCAGCAGGATCAGCACACCCACAAAGGTCCAGACGCTGCGGCTGAAGACCAGACTCAAAAGACGTGTCATTGCCCGGCCTCCTTGCTCAAGGGCACAATCGTGATCTCCACCCTACGGTTCTGTGCCCGACCTTGAGCAGTGCCGTTATCAGCCACTGGCGCGGCATCGGCCCGACCTTGGGCGCGTACACGTTCCGGCTGACTCAAGCGCTCCTGCAAGACGGCTTTAACCGAATCGGCACGTGCCTGCGAGAGATGGAAATTGGAAGGAAAGCGCACACTGCGTATGGGGACGTTATCGGTATAGCCATCCACCAGTACCAAGCCCGGTGCAGCTTCAACGGCATCCGCAATACGAGCAATGACAGGGAGTAGCGGCGCACGGACCTGGTCGGCTCCTGAGTCGAACAGACCGTCGCCTCGCAAGATAATGACGCTGCGATCGGCCTGATCTCGCACGGTCAGCAGACCCTCGGCCACTTCGGGGGCCAACAGCTCTGCCAAGGCCAAGGGTGCCTGCGGTGCGACGCCACTGGACGGCGGCTGGCCCTGTGTCTGCAAGGCCGGCAGGCGCAAAGCCACGATGTCCTCGAAAGCCCGATCAGACTGCCGGTTCAGCAACAGACTGGCACCCAGATACATCAACAAGCACAGCAGCAAGGCCACACAAACGGCCACCCAGATAGGCACAGGCAAAGGCTTGCCAACTTTCTGCGCCGGGTTGTCGCGCCAATGCGGGGACAGAGCGGCTGGCACCGTTTGCCCATACTGGCGCAAGCTCATGTACAGTCGTTGGCGCACGGTTTCCAGCTGGCTGGCGCCCTGCTCATGCACGCGATAGCGGCCTTGAAACCCCAAAGCCAGGCAGAAATACATCAGCTCCAGCAACTGCAAATGCGCCGCCGGACTTTGCATCAATTTATCCAGAAGCTGAAAGAACTTCTCCCCGCCCCAGGTCTCGTTGTGAAAGGTGACCAGCAAGGTGTGCGAGGACCAGACCCCGGCCTGCCCCCAAGGGGTGAGCGCAGCCGCCTCATCCAGGGTCGTACACAGGCAGTAGCGAGCCGCCAAAATGGTTTCATTGGCCACGGGAACGGCCTGGGCGCGCAATTCAAATTGACGGATTTCAGCGACCAGCTTGGCACGCAGACCCGCCGGGTCCGCATGTCGGGCGCTACGCCGTATATCGGACACCATCACCAGCAAAGGATTGGCGGCCTCCAGCAAGGGATTGGCCCCTTGCGCAACAAAACGCGGCGCATCTGCCCGCGATCGGCGCTCGTCCGGGACCGGGCCGTTATTCCAGGAAACTGTCTCGTTCATAGCCATGCTCCGGGTCAGCGGCGTATTGCCCAAAACTCAAGTTGCAGGCCGGGAAAGTCTCCGGCCAAATGCAGGGCCAATGCACCGTTCTGCTCCAGCTGACGCCACAGCTCGCCGCCTTTTTCCAGCTCGAAGTAGGTGAAGCCGGCGTGATACGGCAAGGCACGTGGCGCGACGGACAAGGGCTGCAAACCGATACCCGGCAATTGCAGATGAACCAGATCGCGGATGCGTTCTACCGGCCCCAACTTCACCTGTGCCGCAAAATGCTGCCGCACGGTTTGGGCGGGCAAATCGGCCTGTACGGCCAGCACAAACCCCGCCTGACGCAAGAGTGCGCGGTCCGCAATCTGGGCCAGCCGTACACCCTGCCCCTTGTCCTCCAGAGCAATCGACACGGCCTGCTGTTCCAGGACCACAGACAAGGCGCGGCGCAACTCCAGCACCAGCGGCAAAAAGGACTGGGCCAGATCGTCATGCTGATAGGAGGGCCAGACAAGCGGCTGACGTCCGTCCTGGGTGTAGGTGGCCAAGGCGCCATACAGCTCCATCCAGGTCTGATACAGCTCGCCAGGATGCACGTGTACGCGCTGCTCCATGGCCCACAAGGCAGCCCGATAGCGATTAACCAGCTCCAGCATCATGAAGTCGGCCACATCGCCCTGCCCGCGCCCTCCCGGCCCCAGGCGTTCTGTCAAAGCTTGTGCACGGGCCTGCAATAAAGCCTGCACATCCGCGCTTAAAACACTGAGGCGTGCATGAGCCTGAATGGACAGGATGGGGGGAATGAAATCCGGGTCCAACACCAGCGAGCGGTCGGGCCTGCGCTCCAGAATGCGGGCCACGGGCATGGCAATGCTGTCTTCATACACCTCGGATTCGGGCAACAAAACTGGCTGCAAACGCCCTAGTTGCGACAGGCACGGCTCAGGCGACAAACCACTGCTATCATACAAATCCTGTTCGCTGACCACATAGCGCGAACGACGCGAGCTGTGCCCCTCAAACTGAATCTCTGCCCGACCGGCCTGACGACGGGGCAGCACCAGCATCAGGCGCTCGGGACGCACCACTTCGGGGGCTGTCCAGGACACAACCTGCATCGCACCCGGCCGACAATCAAAGGGCGTGCCATCCGGCAGCAGGCCACACGCTTCGCGCAAGGCGACACTGCCCATGCTCAGGGCCTGCTCGTCCAGACTCAAGGTTTCAAAGCCCCAGCAAAATGGCTGCGCAGCCCGCCGTCCGGCGTGGGCATAGTGCTCCAGATAGCGCTCCATCTGCTGAAAATGCTGGGGTCGTAAAAACAGCCCTTCGGTCCAAATGACTTTATCCATTGAGATAATCCGTTCTACGCCCTGTCAATCAACAACATGAATGGCGTTTTTGCGTAATTGCAGGCTGACCTGGACGGCATCCGGGGCCGACTGCCAGAACTTGTAGATATTGGTGGTGCGCGACTCGGGCAGCGGCAACAGAACGCGCCACACGCTGGCATCCAGCTCGCGATACCCCACGACCACGCCCACAGCGGTGGCCTGCAAATCGCCTGGCCGCTTGAAGGTATGGGCTTGGCCGGGGCGCAGCACGATCTGCTCCACATTGAGCAGATCCGCCTGTAAGGCTTGTTGCGGGTCGGACTGCAGGGCAAAGAAGTCCCTGGATTCAAAGGTGCTGCCCGAGCGCAGCTCGAACACAAACACCTGTACCGGGGAAGGCCGACCCGTGGCATCCGGGTTGAGCTGTTCATCAGCAGTCAGAACAATCTCGTAGGGCACGGCCATGCGACTGGAGGTGGACGCGCATGAGGCCAGCAAACCCAGCATCAGCAGCGAACACACACGAAGCAATCGGCAAGCGGTCACGATGTCTCCTTGAATGGCAATGCGCCCCATCTAAAAGCATGAATGCGACAACTTTGTTAAAGACACGGGGTGTTTCGGTGCTTACCCTTGCGCAACAACTCTTACAAAAGCCTCCGCGTCATGTCATGTGGCTGTCTTTTTCCTTTCCTAGTCTTGAGGGCAAGTACAACTTTTCTTTTTCCTGCCATGTATTTACCTGCCCGCCTGATCGTTCCGGCCCTGGCCGTTTTACTGACAGCCTGCGCCCAAACACAGAACAAGCCGGTGGCTGTTTTCAGCCCGGCTGCCGAAGCTGAACTGGAGCAAATACGCTCTGCCTTCAATGAAGGCGACTACAGCACCGTGATCCGGCAAGTGGGCCGCTCCAGCACCCTGCCCGCTGCCGCGCCCAATCAATACAGCGAAGCCTTGAAACTGCAGGCCTTCAGCTTTTGCGTGCGCGAATACACCTTCTTGTGTGAGGAGCGTTTCAAGCAGGCACTGGCCGTAGACCCTGGCTTTGCCCTGGCCCAGGCCGAGCGCGGTCACCCCACCTGGGGGCCGGTTTATGAAAAAGTGACAGGAGCACAGCCATGAGCACCGCTGTAGATTGGCGCTTGCAAGCAGAGTCCGGCGGAGCCCCGCGCCCTGTGCCTGAACCCGGTCTGGTCTGCGGTTCCTGGACTCAGGCTGATCTGGTTTTGCCCGATAACAATCAGACCCCGCCCGTGCTGTCTTACCTGCGTCGTCAGCAAGATGTGCTGACAATTCAACGAGCTAGCGCAGACGGTCAAGTTGCCGTGAATGGCATCGAGTTGGTACTGGCACAGGTCAAGACTTTGCAGAACGGAGATCGCCTGACTTTGGGGGAAATGCACTACCGGGTGGAATCGGGAGTCAGCCCTGTCACACAAGATGAAACGCCTTTGGCAACTGCGCCGGCGGCCGATCCTTTTGCAGATCTGCATGTTCCCGGCATGGTCCCGGTGGGTGGTCCCATGCCTGATCCTTCGGACAAGCATCCCTTTGATACAACAGCTAAACCGGCCAGCTCGCCCAGCACCGACAGCACCATTCCGGCAGCCAGTTGGCAGCCCGAATTGGGGCGCGCACCGGAGTGGGTCAGCACCTTGTCCGACAAGGAAAACGAGTTCGATCTTTTGCAGGGAATGCGTCAGGCCTAGGCCTTAGCTGCGCGGATCTTGCCAATCTGGGCGGCTGTCCAGAAACAGGCACAGATCCGCTCTGTCCTGCGTGCCGGGCTGGCCCAGCCAGGTTTCCTGACCCAAACCCAAGCCTGTCCCCAAGCCCAGATCAGGCTGCTCGCTGGCTTGCAGCACCAGTTGCAACTGAACCGACCACTCCAGCCCCAGATACAGCGCCAGGCAATAGCGCAATTGCCGCCAGGCCGGACGACCCGGCAAGAAGCGCCCATAGTCCTGCCGACTCAAGGGGCCAATCCGTATCCGTATGGTTTGCTGCACGTCCAGAATACGTGCGCCAAGAACGGTATTTTTCCCAAGCCCCGAACAGCTGCAGCCCAGACAGACCTGGGTTTGATCATCCAGCGGCACCCACACTGGCACGTTCTGCTGAATATTCACGGGCAATTGAAAATAGCTGGCCAGAAGCGCTTGCAAGGCCGGTGCACTGCGGGTTTGAGACGCCAGCGCCGGTGCCTGGAAATGCACGGCATGGTCGCTCATGGGAGCCGATTCGCTCTGTCTCCCCACGCCGGCCAGACTGGCCAGCCAGCGCGTAAAACCGTCCTGATCATGCTCCAGATCACAGACTGCCTGCGCTTGTGCCCAGGCTCTGAAAAACAACAAAAACAGACGGTGATGAAACTGGTCCAGAAAGGCTACGCCAGCACGGTCTCCAAAGTTGCGGCTACGCTGGAAAAAGTACTCCGTCATGTGCAGTGGCAAAGGGCCATTAGGCCCCCACAAGCCAAAGCCCTGCACATCCAGATGCAGCTGTTCATCCTCCCAACGAGCGGTTTGCACGCTGGAGGCGGCAAAAGCCAAACTAGGCGGCTGGCCTACCCGCACTTCTTCCTGACGAGGCGTAGGCGCGGTTCCCAAACGGGGCTGGCCTTGGGCGGCCTGCAAGGCATCAATGGCCCGCAAGACCCGGAACAAATCATGACCAAAAGGCCATTGCTGAATAATCCGGCCCAGCTCTTCCAAAGAAGCTTGTGGCTTTAACTGCTCCTGCTCGGCCCGGTTCACAGCACTGCCCGCGTACCTGCTTGCGGTCCCCAGACGCCTAGCTCCACCCCTGTCTCGGAAAGAAACTGGGTAGACACAAAACTGTTCAGGCTGACATGGCGAGCCAGATAGCGACTAAGCACAGCGGCCAGCACAAAAGGGCGACCGCCGGGGAAACCGCTTTGGTCCAGCGTGACCTCAAAATGCACGCCACGCGCCATCACCAAGGGGCCTGGCCCCGGCATGGCCCGCTGCACAGGCCGCGCCTGCACGGACACAATGGACGCCAATTGACGCAAGGCACCGGCATCAGAGCTGTCCACATGCGGAGCCAACAAGGTACGCCAGCGACCGGCGGCCTGCGTAGGGTCTGACTGGGCCACCCCCAGTTGGGCCAGGCTCATCTGCGAGATCAAATCCCAGGCCTGACGACCACCTGTTGATGCCGCTCGCGGACGGGTCAAAGCCCCCAATAAACTGACGCCGGCTACAGGCGCCGAGACTTGCAGGCTGAAGTCAGACTCGGGCGAGCGCGGCAGCAGCAAGGGCAAATCCCGGTTGCTGCACCAGGCGGTGACACTAATCTGATTCATGCCGAAAAACTCGGACTGCTCATGCTGATTCACCAATGATAAATACACTTCGCTACCGCCGTAACTGCTGCGGCCACCCCAGCGCTTCTGAGTGTCAGATACCACGCGCGGTTCGCGGCGCAAGGTGTAGTAACTGCCATAGCGCCCTGCATCCTGGGCCGTGCTGGCATACAAGGGACGAAACAGCACATCATCAGAGCCCTGCCGGCTGTGCCCTTGCACCTGCTCCATCAAGCAGACTTCGAAATCCATGGGGCGCGTTCGGTCCATGACCACATGATGATCTGTTGCCTGTGGGCGCAAGGCCATACGTTCACTGCGACGACGAAACAGATTCACGACAGGCGTGCAATACAAACGCACATGGCCGGGGCCTACGCGTGCCGCCAGATCCGGCCAAACCTGTTTAAGCACAATGTGTAGGCTCCAGCGGCGGCTTTTCCGCTCCTGCGCGCGCCCTCTGGCAATAGCGGCTTGCAAACCACGCAGTCGCACAAAGGCAAAGCGCCCCGGCAAGGCGAAATATTCCCGCAGCAATCGATGACCGGAGAACTCGTGGGACACCATGGGCAAGATGGCTTGCTCATCTTCCAGGCCATCGTGCGTCAGACAATCAGACGTAGCCAGAAACTGTGGGGCTCCATCTTCCATTTGGATGAACACCCCCAGCGCTTGCCGCAGCAAGGCATCCAGCAACAAGCTGCTGTCAGATTCCGGGCCGTCCAGATGCAGGCTAAGCTCATCCAGGGCCAATTCTTCCAGTGTCAAACCGCCCTGTACCGTGAAGTCCAGTTTCAAAGCTGAACGGGCTTGTGCGGCCTGTCGGCTGCCCAATGCTGCCAAGGGCAGATCAGCCGCCACATCCCCCAAACGGACTTGCGACAAGCTCATAGGCCACAAATCCACCGCATGGCAGGTAGAAAATTCGCAGGCAGTTTGTTCACCCGCCGGAATACGGGAGCGCAAGGCAGTATGGCGCGGGAGGGTAAAGCCTTTGGCCAGAGCACCTTCGCTCATGCTGGGCCGAAACTGCACCAGCCCCATGCTGGGGGTGGGCATCAACCAGGAAGGTTGAATCACATCCAGCAATTGCTGGCTGAGACGGGGAAATTCCGCGTCCATCTTCATTTGAATGCGAGCCGTCAGAAAGCTGAAGCCCTCCAGCAAACGCTCGACATAGGGGTCAGCCACCGCCGTATCGTGCACACCCAGACGGGCTGCCACTTTGGGGTAGGCTTGCGCGAATTCGGCACCCAGCTCGCGCAGGTAAGCCAGTTCGCGGTTGTAGTAATGCAGCAGCTCCGGATTCATCCCGACGCGTAACTCTCTTCAAGGTCCAACTGCCCGCTTTCCAGATCAATACTGGTGCGCAGCAAGAATTCCTGCGGATACGGCTCGCACCAGACATGGCCCTGAATGCGCAGGCTCAAGACGTTATGCAAATCGCGCTGAGCGCTGTGATCCAGACAATGCACCTGCAAGGTATCGGGCAGGATGCGCGGCTCGAAATGCAAGATCGCGGTACGTAGTGCTTCTTCCACATCCAGCCATTCCACTTCGCTCATGGTCTTGCCCGCCAGCGGGCTCATGCCATAGTTCAGGCAGGAGCGACGCACATGGGCCAAGGCCTGCATCAAGGGGGTGGCCCCCTGATTGGGCGTGTTGAGCAAATGGCCCAGATCGCGCAGTACCGCCTGACGCATCTGGTACTGACTCATGGGCTGGGGTGGTTCCCAGGTTTGATCGGGCCGCTCGTCGGTCAACCTGTCCAGCAGACAAGGTTGCAAGCGATCCGCCTGACCGCGCATCAGCGCGGCCCCGCGGCGTCCCGGTAAGCGAAAGCGGTCCATAGCGGCCCTGCCTGAAAACCCAAACCCGATCAGGCTTCTTTGTTTTGCTTGATATCCCAGGCCACCAGCGTTTCAGCACCTTTGCTGCCACGGTCGGACTGTTCCCAGTACTGCTGTTTGACGCGTGCGGCCTGGAAGGAGTAATTGACCATTACGCTTTCCACATCGCGCTCGGCATTGAGCTGAACCGAAGTCACCAGCACTTCTTCCAGGGTGATTTTGGAGTATTCCACCTGCTCGCCACCGGCCTTGCACACCGACAGTTCCACCTTGCCCAGGTGCTTGCCGCTAGCGCAATGCTTCATCACCGCAGGGGCGGCCTTGTCGATCCGAGCGACCACATGCAGGTCGTTGAAATTGGCCTTGCCCTGGCCACCACCGCCGCCCGAGCTCATGCTGCCAGGTTGCGAAGCGCCCCATGAAAAGGACTGGATATCGGTCCAATCCTTATGGTTGGAATCTTTGGACTCGCCATTGGCGCCTTCAATCTTCATGAACATATCAACAGACACGCTTTTCTCCTTGGAGGTCGAATAAGGCCATCAAAAGGCCAGGGTGGGAATCAGTTCTGCTCGCCTTTCAGTGACGGCAAGCGGGACACCAGGCGCAAGGAAACCGTCAGACCTTCCAGCTGGTAGTGCGGGCGCAAGAAGAACTTGGCAGCGTAATAACCGGGGTTGTCCGGCACTTCCTGCACCGAGACTTCGGCGGCGGCCAGCGGCTTGCGTGCCTTGGTTTCCTGCGAAGAGTTGGTCGGGTCGCCATCCACGTAATTCATGATCCAGCTGTTTAGCCAACGCTCCATATCGTCGCGCTCACGAAAAGAGCCGATCTTGTCGCGCACAATGCACTTCAGGTAATGCGCGAAACGGCAGCAGGCAAACAGATATGGCAAGCGCGCAGCCAAACGGGCATTGGCGGTGGCATCTGCGTCGTAGTACTCCTGAGGCTTTTGCAAGGACTGGGCACCGATAAAGGCCGCAAAGTCCGAATTCTTGCGGTGCACCAAGGGCATGAATCCGTTCTTGGCCAGTTCGGCTTCGCGGCGATCACTGATGGCAATTTCCGTGGGGCATTTGATGTCCACACCGCCATCGTCCGTGGGGAAGGTATGGCAAGGCAGGTTCTCGACTGCACCGCCCGACTCCACACCGCGAATTGCCGTGCACCAACCAAAATGCTTGAAGGACCGGTTGATATTCACCGCCATGGCATAGGCCGAGTTAGCCCAGGTGTAGCGGTCGTGGCTAGCTCCGTCTGTGTCTTCCTCGAAGTCGAACTCATCAACCGGGTTGGTACGTGCACCGTAGGGCAAACGCGCCAGAAAACGCGGCATGGCCAGGCCCAGATAACGGGCATCGTCGGATTCACGCAGGCTTTGCCAGGCGGCGTACTCGGTATTGGAAAAAATCTTGGTCAGGTCACGCGGATTGGCCAACTCCTGCCAGGACTCCATTTGCATCACGGACGGCGCAGCACCGGCGATAAAGGGACTATGCGCGGCAGCACCGATACGAGCCAGCTCACCCAGCATTTCCACATCGGGTGGGCTGTGGTCGAAGTGATAATCCCCCACCAGGCAACCAAAGGGCTCACCACCAAACTGGCCGTATTCCTGTTCGTACACCTTCTTGAACAAGGGGCTTTGATCCCAGGCCACGCCTTTGTAGCGCTTCAGATTACGTGCCAGCTCTTTCTTGGTGGCAGGCATCACACGGATACGCAGCAGCTCGTCAGTTTCGGTATTGCTGACCAGATGATGCAAGCCACGCCAGGCCCCTTCCAGGCGCTGAAACTCCGGGTGGTGCAGGATGTGATTGATCTGCTCGGTCATCTTCTGATCGATCTGGGCAATCACCGCCTGAATGGTTTGATAGGCGTCGTCGCTCAAGGTCACGGACTGGTCCAAAGCCTGCTCGGCCAGCGTGGTGACGGCAAACTCAACCGCCTGCTGGGCCTGCTCGGTTTTGGGACGAAACTCCTGCTGCAACAGGCTGGACAGTTCGTCCAGCTGGGCCGTATCGCGGGTGGCGGTCAATGTCTGGGTGGAGGTCATGGGGTGGGCTCCTTATGCTTTGGGCTCGCTGTCCTGATCGGGCTGGGACTCGTCCATCGTCAGGGCCTGGGGTGGGCGGCCAGCCAGGGCACGCAAGAGTTCGGGCTGTTGAAGCAGCCGGGACAGCAATTCCTCTGCCCCGCTTTTGCCATCCATATAGGTCAGCAAATTCGCCAGTTGGGTACGGGCTTCCAGCAGGCGGGCCAAAGGTTCGATCTGGCGGGCCAGTTCAGCCGGGGAGAAGCTGTCCATGGAGTCAAAAGACACTTCTACACCCAGCACGCCATCGCCCTTCAGGCTGTTGGGAACCTGCATGTTCAGCTTGGGTGCGATGGACTTCATGCGGTCATCGAAGTTGTCCACGTCGATTTCCATAAACTTGCGCTCGCCCAACTCCGGCTGGCTCTCCGTGTTGTGCCCGGCCAGATCCGCCAGCACACCCATCACGAAAGGCAGTTGCACACGATGCTCGGCGCCGTACAGTTCAACGTCGTACTCAATTTGCACACGCGGAGCCCGATTGCGCCCAAGGAATTTCTGGCCGCTGCCAGAATTGGATTTCACAGACATCAGGTCTTCTCCAGTTGATTTATGGAATTAAGAAGCGGCTGTCGCCACTTCGGATCGAGGCATGAAAACCTGGATCTGATCCCAGGCACCGGGAGCCAGGTCACGAATCAGCTCGTGAAAACCCATGGGCACCAGTTGCTGGGCGCGACGCAGCAGCAAAGGGGCAGGATGGCTGGGTTCGTGCTGCTCGAAATACGCCACCAGCTTGTCCAGCAACAACACCACCTCTTCGCGGGATGAAACATGCAGGTTTTGCCAGCCCGCCAAGCCCATCACCGGCGGTACCTGACTGGCAGGCTGCGGCGACACAGAAATGGTGGAGTGACTTTCCTGCACAGGCTCGGGAGCAGAAGGGGTAGACAGTGAAGTCGCCGCATCCAGCACCGCGCAGGCAGCCTCCACGGTGTCCCAGGCTCCGTCCAAACGCACGGACCACTCGGCATCCAGATGGCGATGCACCAAGGCCTCCAGCTCCTGGCGGAACTGGCGCAAACGGCTCAAAGCCACGGTCTGGCTTTGGCCTGCGGCAAAGGCACGGCGCAGCTCTTCGACCAGACGGTCACGACCCGGCAGGCCGCTATCTTTCTGGCTACCATCCAGCACGTAACCAACTTCACGTAAATTCAGTTGACGATGCCCCAGGCTGACTACAGGTGCTTCACGCATCAGGCGGCCCAGGCCATCAATAGCCGACAGCCCAGCCAGCGCATTGACGCGCGGCAAGGGGTCCAACTCGCCATCGTCGTGCAGACGTGGATGAACGTGCTCCCAGCCTTGTTGCAAGGCGCTGAACAGCCAGTCGCACACTTCCACCAAAGCGGGCAGCCCACCTGTCTGCAAACGCGCCTGAGCCAGCACCACCAGCAAGCGAATATCTGCCGAGCGGTCCAGCAAGTCCTGCACCAGGCGGACGATACGCGTCCAGTCCGGCACCTGGGCCGGAATAATGGTTTGACCAAACTGCTGCTCGCCCTGTACTTGCAGGGCCTGCATCAAAGCCAGAAAGTCTGCTTCATATTCCAGGTTGTCGCCGTAGTGGGCATTTTCGGGAGCCAAAATCCAGGCTGGCTGCCACTGCTCCTGTATTCCTTCGACCATAGCTGTCGTCTCGGATAACTGATCACGGAGCCAGTCTAGGAACTGAAGGTGACACCTTTTTGACGAAAATCTTTCCTTACTTATTTTGCAAAATAGATGTATTTACGCTCTTTTTGAAGCAAATAAAGCAAAAGCGCCGCCCGCAGGCAGCGCTTTTCAAAGGAAGCAAATAGAGATCAGCCAGGTGCTAGTCGTCTAGCCCCTGCTCCTGTCGCCAGTACTGGTAGCGTTGCTCCAGAACCGGTCGCAAGGTTTCGTAGCTGTCCCAATCGTCAGGCACGTGATAGATGGATGGCAAAACCTCGTCGTCCAGCGTATCCACGTAATCATCCAGATACAGCTCGTCGTAATAGAAGTCGCTAAAGGCTTTGCCCTGCTCGGACATGTCTTCGCTGACCAGCACATCGTCGCAACACTCTTGCAGCAGTTGCGAGCCTTTGATCATGTGATCACGGCACTGACGCACCTCGTTGGGGTAGCGGTCCATAAAAGCATTGGCCAGCAAGCCTTTTTCCACCAGCCAGGCCAGATACATGCCGATGTGCGTACGACCGCCTTGCGGACCCAGATCAGAGGGGTAGTCCCCGCCCACATGCCAGTCCACAGCGTCATATTTAACGGGATCAGTGTGCGTTTTCAATGTCGTACCTCCGTAGGTATGCGTATGTTCTTGGGAAGTGGCTGCTTGGGTGCATTCTTGCCAATCAACTCTGCGCCCTTGCTCTCCATTGCCTTGTCCTTGGCCTTCTGGGTTGCGGAGCGGCGCGCTCCCCCGCTCTTGACTTCGACCGCCCGGATTTTGCCCGTGTTCTTGTCCTTGATCAGTATATCGATCACACGGCGGGTCAATGGTGTTTTTGCAGACACCTGCGTGCCCATGACCTCGTGGCCTTCCTGCTTCAGCTCGGCCTCGACCTCGCGCTCTCGCTGCGCACCCCGACGCCGGTTGCGTTTAAGCTGCGCCCGCTTGGCCTCACGTGCTGCCGCTTTACGAGCCGCGTCCGGCCCGCTGCCCGACACGCCCTTGCCGCCTTTACCAGCTCCGCCCCCGGCACCACCGCCACCCAGCAACAGCACCTTGAACTGGCTGGGCACGACCCGCATGCCCACCGTGTTGACGGTATTTTGCATGCTGAGACTGGTCAGGCGAGTCGCCGGAATCCCCTTCCACAGCACATTAGGCACGCAGGTAATGGAGCGCGAGCGCGACATCACGGTTTGCGAGATCAAACCCAAGGCCACGCCCGGATTGTCACCATTACTCAAGGGTATCGTCGTGAGCAGATTATGGGCAGGGCCGCCCTGCAACAGGATGTTCCAGGCATTGGGAATACCCATCAGGCCCGTTGCGAAATTGGGGTAAGGAATCGGCAACAGAGCCGGTGGTGTCTTGCAGATGTCGGGAAAGGCAATATCCATGCCACCCCGTTGGCAATTGGCAAACATCAGGGCTCCTTATTCAAGATTCATGTGACGCGCCGTCCAGCTTTCAGACTCGTGCAAGGCCGAGTCATTGGGCAGGCAGCCTGCGGCCTGTTCTTGCCCAGCCTTGTCCAGCAAGCAGCGATGAAACTGGGTGCGTTCAAAATGCGCGCCACCCCAACGAGCACGGCGGCAATCTGCATACGAGAAATCTGCATAGCGCAGTTGGCTATGCTCGAAACGGGCCTGCTCCAGCACCGCCTGCGCGAAGTAGGCTTGCTGCAAACAAGAGCCGCGAAAATCTGCCTCGGGAGCATGGGCTTGAGCCCACAGACTTTGTGTCAGATTCGCCTCCCGAATCTGCAACCCTTGGGCCTGCGCCTGAACGAATAAAGCTTGTTTGGCTTGGACCTTGTTCAGCACGGCCTGATTCAAGATCGCAGACTTGAAATTGGTGCCGCAAAGACGAGTGTGGCTTAGGTCCGCTTGAGTAAAGTCGGACTCCATCAAGACACTGCCACTGAAATCCAGCCCCGACAGGTCCATGCCTTGGAAATTGCAGGTTTTGGCCGTCACCCTGTGCCAGCGACTACCGGCCAGAGCGCTGCCCCGCCAGTCCATTTCGGTGACCACCACATCTTCCAGACGGGTCGACTGCAAGGACAAGCCCCCTGCACGGCAACCAGTCCAAGTGCAGCGCTGCAAAAGAGCTTGGTCGAAATTTCCCGACTGTAAAATGCATTGCGCCCAGTGGGTGTCGCTCCAGGCTCCGCATTGCCAGATAGCGCCCTGCAACTCACAGTCCTGCCACATCACCTCCTTGGCCTGGACATGCTTGCAGGACAAGCCAATCAGCACGCATTCCATAAAGGCGCAGCCATCCAGCACACTGGCATCCAGTACTGCTCCGCTCAAGTCACATTGATGGAAGCGGCTACCCGCCAGATTGACACCCAAGGCTTGCACACGCGGCAGGCGACAAGCGATGAACACCGCTCCTGAATAATCGCCCGGGGGCAAATACAGATCGCTGAAATCCAGCCCCAGCAAAGGCTCACCTTGCCGAATGCGCAAACGCAAAGCATGTGCGTCCATCAGGCTTGCCCCCCAGCAGGGTCGCGGCGTGCCGTGCGCAGATACAGATTACGGCTGCGGGTACGCGCATCCGTTTGCAAACCCATCAAATCAGCACGGAAGAAATTCACGGTATCCAGCCTCGTGCCTTGAACATTCGCACCCCCGGCCAGGCTATTGCTCATATCCACCTTGCTCAAGATGGCTTGGCTAAAGTCAGTCTCGATCAGAATGCAATCGCTTAGGCGGGCCTGCGTCCATTGCGAACCCTGAAGATTGGCACCGGATAAATCACAGCGAATCAACTGAGCCTGCTCAAAGCAGGATTGCGACAAATCCAGCCCACGCAAATTGCTTTCTTCCAAGCGGGCACCGCGCCAGTCCGACCCCGGCATAGCCAAGCCGGACACCACGCTTTGACGCCAGCGGCTGTCACGGCAATCGAGCCCACCGTCCAACAGACCCAGCAGCCAGGACGTGTCCTCCAGGCTGGAGCCCCTCAAGGACAGATCCCGCAGATCGCAGTCCAGCCAAGCGCATTGCTGCAACTGGCAATCCAGATAAGACAATTCGGACAAGCGCGAGCGCATCAAATACTGCACGCCATTTAATTGCGAGGTCTCGAAGGTACAACGCAGCAGGTCCACATCCAGCCACTCCTGCTCCTGAAGGTTTGACTGCTGGAACAAGACATCCTGCCAACTGGACTCGCGCGGCTGCCATCGGGCCGCCTGCACCTGACGAAACTGCACGGATTGCAGCACTGCCGCGCTGAAATCCACATCATCCAATTGGGACTGATTGAATTGAACCTGCTCCAATCGCGCCCGCACAAATGTGGCTCCAGAGCAGTCTGCTCCTGCAAACGTGCCTTGCTGTAAAACCGAATCGTTAAAGCAGGTGCCAACACAGCGCACCCCGGAGAAATCGAAGTCCTGCAAATGCAGTCCGCTCAAATCCAGACCAGACAGGTTACGGGTTCCGGCCAGAATCAACTCCACGCGCCTGCGCAAACGCTGCTGACGCAGATCAGAGGCAGCAGGCGGTGCAGGGGCATAAGCTTGCATCGCACGTCTGGCCTGCTCCATGGGTTTGGATAGCAAGCCGGACACAGGCGCTTGGTCGCTGGCCGCTGCATCCAGCTCATACAACATGCGCTGCGTATCGCGCGCCGTAACACGGGTGCTGGCCTGATCCTGAAATGGAGACTCACGCTGCAAATCCTGCACCTTCTCCATGCCCTCTTCCATCTGCTGGCGCGCATCCCATTGCTGGCGATTGGCTTGGCGCACTTCCTGCACCCAATCCGTCCGGTCCACATCCATAGGTTTGGGAGGTCCGGCCTGCGCCAAGGAAAACAGCTCGTTCTGCCAAGCGGGGTGTTCATGTGCTGCGTCCTGCGCCCATCGCTCCAGGCGCATCCGCATGGTCAGGGACAAGGGGTCATCTGAACTGCTCTGAACGTCATCCAAAGGGGCACAGCAGTCAGCAGGCAGTAAATCCTGGTCACGCAAGGCAAATAATCCAGCCTGATCACCTTCGCTACGCAAGCGCAGCACTTGCTCGTAATGGTCCTGACCACGCGGCTGCCCCAAGGGCTCCAGGGCAGGCATTAATAAGTTCACATCTTGCGCCTGCGCGTCCTGACCCGGCACGCTTCCTTGGTACAGCAACAGCATGTGGCCCAAATCAGGGAAAAACCAGACGGTGGTGTGCCGCAGCGCCAACTTTTGCAGACCGGGTAGACGACGATCCTGATACCAGCAGATCGCCTCCCACTGCGGCAAGCTACCGCTCCACCATGGTCGCTGGGCGTGCAGATGGTGCAGCTCCCAAGAACTGTCTGCGGGCCAATGACTTTGTTCACGCCACCACTGGTCCGGTTCAGCAGCATTGAAAAAATGTGGGTCCAGGCTGTCCAGCATCATGCCAGGATCACCTTGCTGCCAGGCGGGGTCATAACGGCCCGCCAAACGAAAGCGACGTGGTCGCAAAGGCGACACAGGCCCCAAACCCGCTGGACGGCCTTGCTGACCAGAACGGTGCAAACGCCCTTCCCAAGGCTCCACCTGTGGCAAGCAAAGCGGCCCGCCCGGACTGGCTGCTTCCATTCCCATGCCGGCAGGATTATCGGGATACTGCGCCCCGCCCCAGCTACGGCTGCCATCCAAAGGCACGCGGGTAAAAGGCTCTGCCTCGCCCGGTCTGCCTTGTCGCCACTGACGTTGCCCAAATACAGCCAGCTGCTTTTCTATCGGGCCAACACGCGCTTGTACGGCCAGTTGGGATACCGGCTCGCCTCCCGGTGCGCAGGCATGGCCAGAGACCAGAAACTCTGCACAAGGTTTGGGCAAGGCCAGATCCAGTACATCGTCGTCCTGCATCAAGCCAGCTACGCTCTGCCACATGCGTGCATCGGTGCTCAAGGCATGCGGTGCATCCATGGAGCACCAGGCCTGTACCGACACGCTTAGCGCATGCTGTCCGCGCCAGCTCCAGGGGCGCGCCAAAATACCCAGCCGCAAAGGTTTTACGATGCGCATGGGACTTGTCCTTTGGGAGAGCACGAGCAGGACTGGCTTGAGTCAAGAGCACTGCCTGACTGCCTCGGACCAGCGTGTGCATCATCCCTGTTCAACTGCAAAGCCAACGCCACCATCAATCAATCCCCATAGGAGTTGGCGGCGGGTTTCAACTGCAAGGTCACCTGTTCACGGTTCAGAGCACACAGCTGAGCATTGGCCGGATCACACAGTACGCTGACCCAATTACCCGGTTTGAATCGCTTGTTCAGTTCGGGCTGCACCAGCACATCCACATGGGTTTTCTGGCCATCTACGTCCAGGCCCAGGCGCACTAGCGGATAAGCAGATTTGAAAACTTCTGGCAGCAGCTCATCCTGAGATACGATCACGGCCTGTTGAGGTACGACCTCGGCACGATGCAGGCGCTGATACAAGAGTTCCTCAGGACGAGCACGCCAATAGCGCGTAAAACCCCGATACCCGGCGACAAAACCACCCACTGCGATCAGCATGGGCAAGATGACCAGATAAGGCAGCCAATCCCGCCACTCCAGGGCAATACCAATCGAAATCATGATGGCCCCCATCAAGGCGCTGAAAGCCATCCACATAAACTGTCCCAGCATCGTCGCGGACGTCCTTAAAAAAAGATGTGCAAGCCGGACTTGGCCAAACGCAGCGCCGAGCTGCCGACGCGTACCGCCTGCTTACCCAGATACACCGCACTGGTCTTGATCGCGGCGTAGGCTTTCTCGTCCTTGAAGGCCGAGTGGTCCATCTTCATGACGGCAGCCTGGAAATTGACCAGATAGCCCTGTGCCCGAATACCCCATGCATCCAGCGAGGAAATCGTGCCGTTCAGGCGGAACCCCGTCACTTTTTCGGTATGCGGGATCCACCACTTTTCAACACCCGTGACATTCACCTTCCAGCTAGGCGTAGTAATGTTCACGCCCGCTGAGGCGGTAATGTCCACAGGACCGGAAATGCTTTTGGTCAGATTGCCAGTCAGGGTGTCAGTGACATTGCCGGTGGTGGTCAGGTCCACATCACCCGTAATGGTTTCTTTGACATCGCCAGTCACGGTGTAATCCACCGCGCCGGTAATCGTGCGGGTGTAATCGCCGGTTTGGGTAGAGTTGCGAGTGCCGGTGATGGAATCCGTGACATCGCCCGTGACCGTATGGGTGACCTCGCCGGTAATGGTTCGGGTCAAATCGCCTGTCAACGTGTCGGTGACATTGCCCGTCACGGTACGCGTCACATCACCGGTATGAGTTCGGGTCTGCTCACCTTCTATGGTTTCAACCAGATCCCCGATGACCGTACGTACGACGCCGCTATTGAATGTCTCGGTTTCCAGATCCTGCACCGTTGTTGTGCGGGTTGCCGTGACACTCAAGGTGTCATGGCCTGTGACCACCGTCGTCCGATTGCCATCGACGGTGTGGGTTTCATCGCCCTCAACTTCCGTATCCAGATTACGCTCGGCATGCAGCCAGATACGCTCCTGCCCAGCTCTGTCCTCGAACATGAAGGCGTTGGCGTTGCTGGGGTCACCGTCTTTGGAACGACTTAAAAAGCCGCTTTGTGTGGCATTGTCCGGCAAGTTCCAGGGCGGCATATTGCTGGCGTTATACACACGACCGACAGCAATGGGCCGATCCGGGTCGCCTCCCAGAAAATCCACAATCACTTCGTCGCCCACTCGGGGCAGTTGAATGCCACCAAACCCACCACCTGCCCACGGGCTGGAAACACGCAGCCAGCAGGAGCTGTTTTCATTGGCCTGCCCGTAGCGATCCCACAAAAACTGAACCTTGATGCGACCATATTGATCGGTCCACAGCTGCTCGCCGCTCTTGCCCACCACCTTGGCCGTTTGCGGGCCGTAGGTACGCGGAATAGGTGTGCGTCGCAAAGGGCGATACGGCTGGCTGGACGGGATCACCAGAAAATCAATGAAGTAGTGACTGGCCATACCGCTCTCGCCGGTATGGCCTACATCCAGAAAGTCGTAATCGACTTGGGTCACCAGATAATCGCGGTTGTCCTCAGGGCGTGGATGATTGCGTACGGACAGCAAATAACCCGGCGCGACACCACGCGCATTAGTCTGGGCTTGTGCCTGGCTACGTACTGCCTGCAAAGCTTCCAGCCGCAAGCGGGAGTAATGTTCACCATGTTGAGGCTCGGTGTAGCCACCCGCCCATTCGTAGACTTCCAGATCACCCAAGGCGTGTTCAGCCGGGTTGCTACGCGTGGCGTCCAGGCTGGCTCCCGGCTTGCAATAGTCGTAGTCAGCTGTCGCATAGCGGCCCGGAGTGACTTGCTCATACGGGTGCCAGGCATGGATATGCTCAACATCGGGATGCGCTACCCGGTCGGGGGAAACAAAGGGCAGCTCAGAAAGCCAGGGCGCAGCCGCATGTTGCCCCACATCGTCGGCCATCACCAGGGTATGGGCGCCATTACGATGCTCAAACCAGTAGTAAATCCCCTCGCGCTCCATCAAGCGGCTAACAAACTGAAAGTCGCTTTCCTGATACTGGACGCAATAGGTTTGACGCGGGTAGTCCTGTGTCAGGCGCGACTCCCAGGCAAAGGGGTAGCGGCCCAGCACGTCCTGCAAAACCTCGGGCACGGTCTTTTCCTGAAAGATCCGGCTGTCCATGTTCTGGCTCAAGAACCAGAGCCAGGGGCGCAAGGTGGCCCTATACGTGTAGAAGCGGTCGCTGCGGCCGGTTTTACCCATCAGGCGAAATGCGCTGATACGGCCATCCAGAAAGCGCGGCACCGCATAAGGTGTTTTGATTTCCAGGCTCAGGGACTCGCCCAGCAAGCTGCGCAAATCCAGCAAGGGGGTATTGCAGACCACATCCACCTGCAATTCAAAAGGCTGGGACAAGGCTTCCCGACCTTGCAGAGCCTGAAACATCAAAACTTCCGGCCCCAGCGGGCTATGCACTTGTACAAGGCGTTCTGTCAGCATGCTTACCCCATATGGATTTGGTCAGCGTCGACTTTGACCAGCTCGCGCGCAGTCATCAAGGTATGGCGGGCATGCAAACGCATTTGATGCTGGGCCTGCACGTCCATGCGGCCCCCACGCCAACGCTCCTCTTTTTCAGTCAGACGAAATACGTGATTGCACACTTGGGACAGGCGATCCGCCACGGTCTCCTGAACGCGCGACAAGATCCGCAGCGTGCCAGCGGTCAGGCTCATCTCCCGGCCGGATTGGCGCAAATGGCCACCTGCCTGCAAGGTCAGGTCCGCCTCGGACTGGATATGCACCCCGCCCTGCGCTGCCTGCACATGCAAGCCTTGGTCGGCGACCAGATGCAAAGCCCCACCCTGGGGACGCTCCAGCACGGCGAACACATAGGCCTGCTCGCCATCGGCACCGCCTACCCAGACCTTGTCGCCCACTTGCGGCTGCACCAGGCAACTGACGGCCTGCGGTACAATCCAGCAGCGCTCGCCGCAGTCGACCTCAAACTGCCCCGACTCCAGACGAGCCTTGACTCGTCCCTGCCAGAACATGGGGGGAACATGCAGGCTGGACACCATGCGCGAGGGCAATCCCATACATCCTCCGTGTGAGCTGTTCAACACAATGAAAAGGACTATGGCGCGAGCCCATGTCTACTCTATGACAACAACAAAACTTTACTTTTTTGACATTTAGCGGGTTTTAAGCAAATTTGCTTACACGTATTGCGCTATTGCCCACCGATGCAGGGAACGCCCAATAAAAAGCCGCCCGAAGGCGGCTTTGTCCAGCAACGATAGAAACAGCAGCAGATCGGAAATTATGTCCGCTCGAAAATCCCGGCGGCCCCCATGCCTGTACCGATACACATGGTGAGCATGCCGTATTTCAGCTGACGACGCTGCAAGGCATGAACCACGGTAGCGGCACGCATGGCACCAGTTGCACCCAGAGGGTGACCCATGGCAATAGCACCGCCCAGCGGATTGACGCGCTCGGGGTCCAGACCCAGATCACGAATCACCGCCAGAGATTGAGCCGCAAAGGCTTCGTTCAGCTCGATCCAGTCCATCTGGTCTTGCTTCAGGCCAGCCAAGGCCAGCGCATGAGGCACGGCTTCTTTAGGACCAATACCCATGATCTGCGGAGGCACACCACGGACCGAGAAGGTCACGAAGCGGGCCAGCGGTGTCAAATTGTGTTCGCGCAAGGCACGCTCGGAAACAACCAGCAAGGCACCTGCCCCGTCCGAAGTCTGCGAACTGTTGCCGGCCGTGACCGAGCCACGCGCAGCAAAGACGGGGCGCAGCTTGCCCAGCACTTCCAGGCTGGTATCAGGGCGTGGACCCTCGTCACGATCAACCACTTGGGTTTTGACGGAGATTTCCTGCGTGCTCAGGTTCGGTTGACGACGTGTCACCGTTACAGGCAGAACTTCGCCCGTGAACTCGCCCGATTCCCACGCCTTGATGGCTTTCTGGTGCGAGGTCAAGGCAAACGCATCCTGATCCTCACGGGACACTTTCCACTGACGCGCTACTTCTTCAGCAGTCAGACCCATGCCGTAAGCGATCCCGTAGTTCTCGTCCGAAGTGAAAATCTCGGGGCTGAACGTGGTGTTCACACCCATCACCGGCACCTGACTCATGGATTCCACACCCGAAGCCACGATGATGTCTGCCTGGCCCGTACGGATACGGTCAGCAGCAATCGCAATGGCGCTCAAACCCGAGGCGCAGAAACGGTTGACGGTCATCCCGGCCACGGTGTGCGGCAGGCCTGCCAGCAAGGCAGAGATACGCGCAACGTTAAAGCCTTGCGGGCCTTCAGGCAGGGCGCAACCGGCTACCACTTCTTCGATGGCGGCAGGGTCCAGTTTCGGTACATCGGCCAGCATGCCGCGAATGGCTTCCGCCAAGAGCTCGTCAGGGCGGTAGGACGAAAACACACCGCGAGGCGCTTTTCCGATGGGCGTCCGCTTGGCAGCGACGATATAAGCTTGTTGTACAGTCATGTCTACTCCTTGATCCGCTCTAGTTACGCACTGGCTTGCCAGTGCTCAACATCCCAGTGATACGTTCCTGGGTCTTGGGGGAATTGAGCAGCTCCAGGAAAGCCTGCCGCTCTTGCGCCATCATCCAGGCTTCATCCACCAGCGAGCCGGGATCCACATCGCCCCCGCAGATCACGGTTACGACTTTCTCGGCAATATGGAAGTCATATTCCGAGATGAAACCACCTTCTTTCATGTTCACCAACTGTGCTTTCAGCGTGGCGATGCCATCGCGACCGGCAACCGGGAAGCGACGTGGCAATGGCGCACGCCAACCAGCGCTGGCCAGAGCCTGTGCCTGACGTACGGCCACGTAAACCAGTTCTTGGCGGTTCATGACGATGGTGTCAGACTCTTTCAGGAAACCAAGCTGACGGGCGTCCAGAGCGGAGCGCGACACCTGGGCGCTGGCTATAGCCAGAGCAAAACGCTTCAGATAGGCCAGCAGCGGGGCATCGGGTGCACCCATGGCTTGCAGTTCAGCAGAGCGACGAGCCGAGTAAGCCAGACCACCTGCGCCTGGAACCAGACCCACACCCACTTCAACCAGACCAATGTAGGACTCGAAGTGAGCGACGCGGTGCGCGCAATGCACAGCCAGTTCGCAACCGCCACCCAGTGCCAGACCGGCCACAGCAGCCACCACCGGCACTTGGGCGTAACGGATACGCAAAACCATGTCCTGCATGGCACGTTCCACAGGCTCAACGCCGGCCACACCTTCTTTCTCGAACACGGGCAAAATGGCTTTCAGGTCCGCGCCTGCGGAGAATGGATCACCCTCCTGGGCCACCACCAGCGCCTGATACGAGGCTTCGGCCAATTCAATGGCCTTGAACATGCCATTGACCACACCGGGGCTTAGCGTGTGCATCTTGGTCTTGAAGGACACGATCAGCACATCTTGTGGGTGCGGCGCGGGCAGTGTCCAGCAACGCACCGACTCATCTTCAAAAACGGTGGTGGTTTCCAGAGATTCGACCTCGCCAACCAGCAAAGGTGTGCCAATGTGACGCTGGTAAACAGGCAGATGGCTACGGCCTTCAAAACGGCTTTGCGAAGGATTCCAGGAGCCAGCGGCGGTGTGTACACCTTGCGCTTCCCACACAGGACCACGAGTCGCCCAGTCTGGCAGCGCCTGGCTGCTCAGCGTCTTGCCCTCTTGAATGTCCTGGTTGATCCACTCCGTCACCTGACGCCATCCGGCAGCCTGCCAGATCTCGAACGGGCCTTGCTTGTGGCCAAAGCCCCATTTCAAGGCCAGATCCAGCTGACGTGCGTTGTCGGCAATGTCTTGCAGATGAATGGCGCTGTAGTGGAAGGTATCACGCAGCACCGCCCACACGAATTGAGCCTGAGGCTTGTCGGACTCGCGCAGCTGACGCAGGCGCTCAGCCGGGTCACGTACGGCCAAAATGGCGGCCACATCGGGATCAATTTTCTGGTCAGCGGCCACGTAATCACGCTGCTGGGCATCGAAACGCTGAATCTCGCGACCCTTCTTGCGGAAGAAACCGGCGCCGGTCTTTTGACCCAAGGCGCCCGCATCAATCAGGCCCTGCACTTCTGGCGGCAGGCCAAAGTGTGCTTTGAAGCTGTCATCGGGCAGTTGATCCTGCATGGTGCGGATCACGTGTGCCAGCGTATCCAGACCAACGACGTCGGCGGTACGGTAAGTACCCGATTTGGCGCGGCCCAGGCGTGTGCCCGTCAATTCATCAACCTGCTCGTAGGTCAGGGAGAAGCGGCGAGCCTGCTCGAACACGGACAGAATGCCAAAAACACCAATACGGTTACCGATAAAGTTGGGGGTATCTTTGGCGCGAACCACGCCCTTGCCCAACTGCGATACCAGGAAAGTTTCCAGAACATCCAGCAGCTCGGGCTGGGTGTATTTCGTGGGGATCAGCTCCACCAGGCTCATGTAGCGCGGTGGGTTGAAAAAGTGCACGCCGCAAAAACGTGGGCGCAGCGCTTCAGGCAGAACGTCCGCCAAGGACGTGATGGACAAACCGGACGTGTTGCTGGCAATGATGGCACTAGGGTTCAGTGCTGGCCCGATTTTGCGATACAAATCCTGCTTCCAGTCCAGACGCTCGGCAATGGCTTCGATCACCAGATCGCAATCGGCCAGACGATCCAGATTGTCTTCGTAGTTGGCGGGTTCGATCAGGTCAGCCAAGTCTGGCGTACCTAAAGGAGCGGGATTCATTTTGCGCAGATTGGCAATGGCACGAATGGCAATGCCATTTTTTGGACCCTCGCGGGCGGGCAGATCAAACAGAACTACTGGTATGCCTGCATTGACGCAATGAGCGGCAATTTGCGCGCCCATGACGCCGGCACCGCACACGGCGACCCGACGCAAGGTACGGGCACTGCCCGTCACTGCACTGGCTGAACTAGATGTCATAGGTTTGTCTCCAGGAAACTGAAACCCCACGCAGCATAAGGCCCCAAAAGGACGCTCTACGATGCGAGGCAATCGAATAATCGTACACGCACAACCGGCTTTAAGACCATAAAGTCTTTTTTATTTTCAATCAAAGATGAGCATAGATCAAATCCGTCTTCATAAAACGGTCCATGTTCTGATCCTGGCCGGCCTGTCCATTCACTTAGACTTCTTTGCATAAAATTCAAACGGTCGTTTCAATGTCTTTTATTTCAATAGATTGAACCTATAAAAAGCCTATTCCCCCCTTCATTATCAGCAATTGCTTCATACCCTATCAAGCTGGCACCACACATGGTTTCAAGTTGTTTATTTAATTTTTTCTTATTTATTTCAATTCATTTTTATTTAATTTTTTGATTTACTTTAATTAATTTTTTTCTTTAAACATTTCAAACAAATAAGGAACACTTGGGGATGGCAAGAGCTTGGAGCCATCCCTGCCCAGCAGCCATGCTCTTACTGATAAAGGCACCGCAGCACCTTTGGCAAGGAGGATCAGCCCCCTACCCGAGCCCACGAGAGGGCAAAAACGGCTTAATTTGTATGCCAGAATGCTCAAACTTCCACTTTTGACGAGCCCTATCCGCCTTCATTGCCCTATGACCCGGTCTCAAGAAGCTCCCCCTTTATCCTTAAGCGCTCTGTTTCTGATCTTTGCCCGAATTGGCCTGACCAGCTTTGGCGGGGGCTTGAGTGGCTGGCTAATGCGCGAGTTTGTCGTCCAGCGACGCCTGATGAGCCAGGCAGACTTTCTGAGCGGTCTGGCCCTATCCCAGGCACTACCCGGCATCAATGTGGTGAATCTCTCTATCTGGATTGGTTACCGTCTGCTGGCCGGACCTGGAGCTTTGCTTGCCACGCTGGGCATGGTGCTTCCCCCGCTGCTCCTGGCCATTTTCATGCTGATTGGTCTAGAACAACTGACAGGCTCTACCCTGGTGCCTCAGGCCATGGCCGGGATTGCCGCAGCCGCCATCGGTCTGTCGCTTGAAATGGGCGTACGCTCGGCGCGCAGCGCAGCTACCGGAATTGTGCCAATTGCGATCATGTTGGCGGTTTTTCTCGGCATTTTCGTCATGGAATGGAGCCTGATCCCCGTTATTCTGATCTGTGCGCCGCTGTCCGTCTGGTACGCCTGGCTACAGCTTGGGGATTCATCGGCAGCACAATCATGATCACGGTCCTGTTCCAGCTCATGCGCGTGTTCGCGCCTCTGTCTTTTCTGACTATAGGCGGCGGGCAGAGCATCATCCCGGAAATTCACCGGCAATCGGTAGAAATCCATGGCTGGCTCAACAATCAGGAGTTTCTGGACCTGTTCGCCCTGTCGCGCCTGACACCCGGCCCGAAATCCTTGCTTGTGACTCTGGTGGGTTGGAAGGCAGCAGGCTGGGCCGGTGCCCTGGCCGCATCCGTAGCCATTTTTCTACCATCGGCCTTACTGATCTACTACTTGGCGACCATCTGGAAACGCCATGAGGGCACGCGCATCATCCGCGCTATTGAAATCGGGCTACTACCCATTGCCGCAGGCATGATCCTGGCCGCCAGCGGCACAATCCTAAAAGCGGCTCAAGGCGGATTGTGGGCCTGGGGCACAGCTCTGGCCTGTACGGCCATTCTGCTGCTAAGTCGCATCAACCCTTTATGGTTACTGGCAGGTGGCGGATTGCTCTTTGCCTTGATACAGCCCGCCACCTAAGATAAATTCGCCCCGTAAACATGAGGACTTCATCGCTAGCCCCGACTTTAAGTAAGTGGCTGTATCAAGCGCCACAAAATGGGTCATAAAAGCGTCACGATCCTGTGTTCAGAAAGCGCAAGACATTGAGCCGCCAGAGCTGCAAGCAGTACAATGGCAGGTCCTTTTACCTCCCTTTTGCCCGCGACATGGCTGTAAATACTGACCAAGCCGTACTAAATCTGGATTCTGCCTCGCTGGGTTATGGTGCTTTTACCGTACTGGCGGACGTGTCCATGACCGTCCAGAAAGGCCAGGTCGTTGCCATGATGGGGGGATCGGGTTCCGGAAAAACAACACTTCTGCGTGCTGCTACTGGGCAAATTCGCGCCCAAAAAGGCACGGTCACGGTTTTTGGCCAGGACCTGGCCAAGCTGGACGGCGAGGCCCTGCGCCAGACGCGTCAACGCATGGGTGTACTGTTTCAGCAGGGTGCCCTGTTTACCGACCTGAACGTATTTGAAAACGTGGCTTTCCCTTTACGGGAGCTAACAAACGATTCTGAACCCGCCATTGAAGATCGTGTGCTGGACAAGCTGGACGCCGTTGGCCTGCGTGCCGCCGCCCATTTGGGCATCAATGAAATCTCTGGCGGTATGGCCCGCCGGGTTGCCTTGGCTCGCGCCATTGTGCTGGAGCCCGAGCTGATTCTGTACGATGAACCCTTTGCCGGCCTGGATCCTATTTCTATGGGCATTACCGCACAACTGATTCGAGACCTGACGGATCGCCTGAACTGCGCTTCGGTACTGATTACGCACGATGTGGCCGAATCTTTTGCCATTGCTGATCAAGTCTATATGGTTGGCCAGGGACGTTTGCTAACCCAAGGCACGCCCACCGAGCTGCGCGCCTCCAAAGATCCCTACGTGCAACAGTTCCTGCGTGGCGAACCCGATGGCCCCATCGCCTTTAATTACCCCGTTACCCCGGCTTTTGAAGCCTGGCTCCAAAATCGGACAACGCGCTCATGAACTTCATTACCGCCCCGATTAGCGCGCTAGGCACTACGATACGCAACAGCATTTACGGGCTGGGCGCATTCAGCCGCCTTTTTGCTGCCTTGCTAGCACGTTCATCGCTGCTGTGGCGCCGCCCCCGTCTGGTTTCCCAGCAAATTCACTTTATCGGCAACTATTCGCTGCTGATCATTGCCGTTTCCGGCCTGTTCGTCGGTTTTGTGCTGGGCTTGCAAGGCTATTACACGCTGAATCGTTATGGTTCCGAAGAGGCGCTGGGTCTGCTGGTCGCCCTGTCTTTGGTACGAGAACTGGGCCCCGTTGTGACCGCTTTGCTGTTCGCTGGTCGGGCCGGTACGTCGCTCACTGCCGAGATCGGTTTGATGAAAGCCGGTGAACAGATTGCTGCCATGGAAGTCATGGCAGTCGACCCCTTGCGACGCCTGCTGGTGCCGCGTTTTTGGGGTGGCATTATTGCCATGCCTATTCTGGCCGCCGTCTTTTCCATGGTCGGTATTTTGGGCGGCTATATCGTCGGCGTACAAATGATCGGCATTGATGCCGGCGCCTTTTGGTCACAGATGCAAAATGGCGTCGATGTGATTGATGACGTACTCAACGGTGTGATCAAGAGCCTGGTATTTGGCCTGATCGTGACCTTGATTGCGCTGTATATGGGCTGGCATGCCAAGGCCACGCCCGAAGGCGTTTCTCGCGCGACCACACGCACCGTTGTCAGCGGCGCTTTGGCGGTATTGGGCACGGACTTCCTGCTCACCGCCCTTATGTTCAGTTAACTATTTAGGAATTGCTCAGCTATGAATCGCGAGAAAACCGATTTCTGGGTTGGCCTGTTTGTTTTGCTGGGGCTGGTCGCACTGGCATTCCTGGCTCTGCGGGCGGGTAACCTCAGTTCTTTTTCCTTTGCCAAAACCTACCAGGTCTCTGCCAAGTTCGATAATCTAGGTGGCCTGAAACCACGTGCGCCCATCAAGGCCAGCGGTGTGGTCGTTGGTCGAGTCAGCTCCATTGGTTTTGACAATCAGGACTTCAAAGCCGTGGTCACACTGGATATGGACGAACACTACAAATTCCCCGTAGACACGTCGGCCTCCATTTTGACCTCGGGCCTGTTGGGTGAACAATACATAGGTCTGACTGCCGGCGGCGACGACAAGAATTTACAAAGCGGTAGCACCATTACCTATACCCAAAGCGCGGTTGTGCTGGAGGAACTGATCAGCAAGTTCCTTTACAACACGGCCTCCAATGACGGCGGCTCCAAATCGGAGTAGTAAACCGCTGACTCATGCTCATTACAGACGACACAACCATGAATACAACAACTCGCCGCTCTTACTCCCTGCCTCGTGGAGTCCGTTTGAGCCTGGTCGGTGCCAGTGCTGCCCTTGTGGCCGGTTGCGCCAATGTGCCCAACCCCAACCCCCAGGACCCATGGGAGAGCATGAACCGTGGCATCTACGCTTTTAACGAAACCGTGGACGGCGCGCTGATCAAACCCATTGCAGAAGGCTATACCGCCCTGACACCGCAGCCTGCACGCACCTGCATTAGTAACATTTTCAACAACCTGGGCGATGCCTGGTCGGCCGTCAACAGCTTCCTGCAAGGCGAGCATGTTGACTTCTTCAACACCCTGGGCCGTGTCCTGTTCAACTCCACCATGGGCCTGGGTGGTTGTATCGACGTTGCCACCATGAACGGCTCTGAGCGCATCCCCAACGACTTTGGCGTAACGCTGGGCGTATGGGGCATCAAGCCTGGACCTTACGTGGTTCTGCCCTTCTTTGGCCCAAGCACGGTTCGTGATGGTTTGGCACGCGGCACCAGCTTCCTGGAAGGCTTTTCCTCCACGGGCCCGATCATGGCGATCAAGGATGTACCGGTACGCAACAGCATCATGGGTCTGTGGGCGCTGGATGCCCGCGCCGGCGTGCTGGATACAGAAAAACTTGTTAACGACATCGCCCTTGACCGCTACAGCTTCATACGCGACGCTTACCTGCAACGACGCCATGCGATGGTTCAAGACCGCCGCACTGGTGGCGACACCAGCCAGGATCTGCCTGACTACTCGGACGCAGACGAATAAAAACGCCCTGCCCGCAGAACATTATTCCGGAGTTTTTTTATGATTTCCCGTCCCGCCTTGGGCGGGACTGCTTTGCAGTCCTCTCCCTCTCGCCTGATTTCCTGGGTTCTGACCACCTGTGCCGCGCTGGCCCTGTGTTTGTATGCTGTCGCCGCGCACGCCCAAGCCGCCGACCCTAAAGGCGAGCCCAACAAGTTTGTTGAAACGGTTGGCAATCAGGCATTGCAAGTTGTCAAGGCAAGCGAGGCCATCCGCAAGGGTGATCGTGCTGCCATCACGGCCGCTGTGAACGAAAACATCATGCCGTACGTGAACCTGGAAAAGACCACTCGCCTGTCCGCTGGCCGCTACTGGCGCCAAGCCAGCGCAGATCAACGCCAAAGACTGGTCGAGGCTTTCAAGGGCACCTTGGTTCGCACCTACAGCGGCGCCTTGTCCCGTGTGGATGACAAGACCCAGTTGACCATTCTGCCTTTCCGTGGTGATGCCAATGCGGACGACGTGGTTGTGCGCTCCTCGCTGACCCAATCCAACGGTGGCCCGGTTGGCGTAGATTACCGCCTGGAGAAAACACCTGAAGGCTGGAGAATCTACGACTTGAACGTGGAAGGTATCTGGCTGATCCAAAACTACCGCAACCAGTTTGCCCAGCAAATTGAACAAAGTGGCATTGATGGCCTGATTCAGGCGCTGAACAAGCAAAACAGCTAAGACAGGCCGTGGCAAGCTCGGGCGCTTTGGTCGAGCTTTCTTAAGCAGACCAGAGTCGTACTCTATAATAAAGAGCCTGATCACCCCCAAACAGGTCTACGCCCATGCGTAGGCCTGTTTAGTTAACAAAGACGCTACCGCGACGACTTGTACCGCCACACTCGCGTCAGGCCAACCAAATTGCCATGTCCGCCTTCAAACTCGATAACGTCAGCAAACGCTTCGCCCCCCAAAGCCGGGGACTCAAAAGCCTGTTTTCCCCTCCCCGCTCCGATGCCGGTTTTCTGGCCGTCGATCAGGTCAGCCTGACTATCGAACATGGTGAGTTTTTTGGCTTGCTCGGCCCCAACGGCGCCGGCAAAACAACCCTGATTTCCATGTTGGCGGGCCTGACCCGTCCCACCAGCGGCCAGGTCAGTGTCTGTGGTTACGATGTGCGCACCCAGTACCAAAAAGCCCGCCAATCGCTGGGCGTGGTGCCACAGGAAATTGTTTATGATCCCTTTTTCACTGTTCGTGAAACCTTGCGTCTGCAATCGGGCTATTTTGGCCTGAAACACAATGACGACTGGATCGACGAGATCCTGGCCAATCTGGCCTTGAGCGACAAGGCCGACACCAATATGCGTGCCTTGTCCGGTGGCATGAAGCGCCGCGTGCTGGTTGCCCAGGCACTGGTCCATCGCCCCCCTGTCATTATTCTGGATGAACCCACTGCCGGTGTGGACGTGGACCTGCGCCGCACGCTGTGGGAATTCATCATTCGTCTGAATCAACAAGGCCACACCATCTTGCTGACCACCCACTATCTGGAAGAAGCCCAGGCCCTCTGTGGCCGACTGGCCATGCTCAAGAGTGGCAAGATTGTCGCCCTGGATACCACACAAGCCATTATGGAACGCGCGGGTGGCCACGATCTGGAGGATGCATTTGTGCGCATCATGCACAACGAAGGAAAAATGGGAGTCGCACTGTGAACCAGAACCCCTCTCCCAAACACTGGGGTGTGCCACAAAACACGGACGCACCCACAAACAAGATCGGCACCCTGAGCCTGCCCCCTCAGCCCAAGATGGGCTCGGGTTTCCCGACACTGCTGCGCAAAGAGCTGATGCGTTTCTGGAAAGTGGGCTTTCAGACCATTGCCGCTCCGGTGCTGACAGCGCTGATGTATTTGCTGATTTTCGCCCACGTACTGGAAGGTCGCGTCACGGTGTACGACTCCGTGCCCTATACCGCCTTCCTGATTCCGGGCCTGATGATGATGAGCATGTTGCAAAACGCCTTTGCCAACCCCTCGTCATCATTGATTCAAAGCCGCATCACAGGCAATCTGGTCTTTATCCTGTTGCCGCCACTGTCGCACCGCGAAATTTTCGCTGCTTATCTGCTGGCGTCCATCGCCCGTGGCATCTGTGTGGGCCTCTGTGTCTGGTTGGTGTCCCTGTTCTTTGTCTCCTTGCCCCTGGCCAAGCCTTTGTGGGTATTGGTCTTTGCCGTCCTGTCCTGCGGCATCATGGGCACCTTAGGCTTGATCGCCGGCCTGTGGTCTGAAAAATTCGACCAGTTGGCCGCGTTCCAGAACTTTCTGATCATGCCCGCCACCTTTTTGTCAGGTGTGTTCTATTCAATTCATAGCCTGCCGCCGTTTTGGCAGACTGTTTCACACTGGAATCCGTTGCTTTATACCATTGACGGATTCCGCTACGGTTTTTTTGCCGCCTCGGATATTTCTCCTTGGTTCAGCCTGACCGTTGTCGCCAGCGTCTTTGTTGCGCTGTGTCTGATTTCGCTACGCCTGCTTGCCTCAGGCTATAAATTACGGAATTGATCTCATGTTGCCGACTCCCGAACAAGTTCACCAATACATTGCCGACAACCTGCCCTGTGAACACTTGCAAGTGCAAGGCGATGGTTCGCACTTTGAGGCCCTGATCGTCAGCACCGCCTTTGAAGGCAAACGCCTGATTGCGCGTCACCAACTGGTCTACAAGGCCCTGGGTGACCGGATGAAAGCTGAAATCCACGCCCTGTCCATGCGCACGCTGACCCCCGACGAATACAAGGCCAATCCGAATGGATAAATTACGCATCACAGGCGGACAACGCCTCAATGGCGAGATCACCGTCTCTGGCGCCAAAAACGCTGCTCTGCCTATTCTGTGCGCCAGTTTGCTGACTGCCGATACGGTGTACCTGGACAATGTCCCGCGTCTGCGCGATATCGACACCACCCTGAAGCTCTTGGGCCAGTTGGGTGTCACCCAGGAGCGCAATGGCACGCTGGAGCTTAATGCAGGCAACATCACCAATCTGGAAGCGCCCTACGAACTGGTGAAAACCATGCGCGCCTCGATTCTGGTGCTGGGCCCCCTGCTGGCCCGCTTTGGCCAGGCCCGCGTCAGCCTGCCCGGTGGTTGCGCCATTGGCCAACGCCCGGTAGATCAGCACATCAAGGGTCTGGCTGCCATGGGTGCAGAAATCCATGTCGAGCATGGCTTTGTGAATGCCCGCGCCAAACGCTTGCGTGGTGCAGTGGTGCGCACGGACATGGTGACAGTCACCGGCACCGAAAACCTGATGATGGCCGCTGTCCTGGCAGAAGGCCAAACCATTCTGGAGAACGCGGCCCGCGAACCAGAAATTATTGATCTGGCCGAGCTGCTGATCAAGATGGGCGCCAAGATCCAGGGCCACGGCACCGACCGCATCGTCATTGACGGTGTCGAACGCCTGCACGGTGCCAAGCACACCATCTGCCCCGACCGTATTGAAGCCGGCACCTTCCTGTGTGCTGTTGCCGCTACCGGTGGCGAACTGACCTTGCGCAATACCGATGCTGACGCCATGGGCGCCACGCTGGACAAGCTGCGCGAAGCCGGTCTGCACATTGAAACCGGCCCAGACTGGATCAAGGCCAGCATGAATGGTCGCCCCAAGGCCGTTAGCTTTCGCACCAGCGAATATCCCGGTTTCCCTACCGACATGCAGGCTCAACTGATGGCCTTGAACACCATTGCCGACGGCACCGCCTCGGTTGTGGAAACCATCTTTGAAAATCGCTACATGCACGTGCAGGAATTGAACCGTCTGGGTGCACAGATTGATATCGAAGGCCATATGGCCGTGGTTACCGGCGCCCCCTACCTGACGGGCGCTACCGTCATGGCAACCGACCTGCGTGCGTCGGCCAGTTTGGTCATTGCGGGTCTGGCTGCTCGGGGTGACACCACCGTCGAACGCATCTACCATCTGGACCGTGGCTACGACCGTATGGAAGCCAAGCTTCAAGCCGTAGGCGCCAACATCGAGCGAATCAGCAGCAAGGAAACCTAATGAGCCCCGCCGGTTTAAATCAACCTCTGACGCTGGCCTTGTCCAAAGGCCGGATTTTTGACGAAACCCTGCCTTTGCTGGAAGAGGCGGGCATCAAAGTGCTGGAAAGCCCGGAAACGTCGCGCAAACTGATCCTGCCCACCAATAATCCGGACCTGCGTCTGATTATTGTGCGTGCCACGGACGTGCCGACCTACGTGCAATACGGTGCCGCCCATATCGGGATTGCCGGCAAGGACGTGTTGTACGAGCACATGGAACAGCACCCCGGCGGTCTATACCAGCCCGTGGATCTGAACATTGCCCGTTGCCGTCTGTGCGTAGCCGTGGCGGAGGGCTTTGACTACCATTCGGCTGTCAAACAAGGTTCGCGCTTGCGTATCGCAACCAAATACACGCGCGCGGCTCGCGAACACTTCGCCAGCAAAGGCGTGTACGTGGACCTGATCAAGCTATATGGCTCCATGGAGCTGGCCCCGCTGGTCGGTCTGGCTGACGCCATTGTGGATCTGGTCTCCAGCGGCGGCACCCTGCGTGCCAACAAGCTAGTGGAAGTGGAAGACATCACCCCCATCTCCTCACGTTTGATCGTCAATCAAGCTGCCATGAAAAACCGTGGTACCCAGCTACAACCCCTGATCGACGCTTTCTCTCGCGCCTCGGTGGACGAGTAAAATCTCCCCTGCTTCTTGCAGGGGACAAACAGCCGAACAATCCTGCTTGCGCAAAAGACGCAGACCGCCTTTTGCGCAAGCGAAATGTTATACACTGGCCCTTGATCCTTAGCTTTTTCCTATAGCGACATGTCACTGATCCATCGCCTGAACTCTCAATCCGCCCAGTTCGATGCCGAACTGCGCACGCTACTGGCTTACGAAGCGTCTGAAGACGCGTCTATCGAGCACGCTTGTGCCGAGATTCTGCATCGTATCCAGCATGAGGGAGACACGGCCTTGTTGGATTACACCCAGCGCTTTGACCGACTGGCCGTTGAACAGGCTTCGGCACTGGAAATTTCTAAAAAAGAGCTGTTTGCAGCCCTGGACAGCCTGCCCGCCGATCAGCGCAAGGCACTGGAGCAGGCCGCCGAGCGCGTGCGCCGTTATCACGAACATCAACGTGCCCAAACCTGGACCTACACAGAAGCCGACGGCACCGTGCTGGGCCAGCAAGTCACCCCCTTGGACCGTGTGGGACTGTATGTTCCCGGTGGCAAGGCCGCTTACCCCTCCTCGGTTCTGATGAACGCCATTCCCGCCAAAGTGGCGGGTGTTCCTGAACTGATCATGGTCACGCCTACACCCGATGGCGTGCGCAACCCTATCGTGCTGGCCGCCGCCGCCCTAGGTGGTGTCGATCGCGTGTTCACCATTGGTGGCGCACAAGCCGTGGGCGCCTTGGCTTACGGCACGGATACCATTCCTGCGGTGGACAAGATTGTCGGCCCCGGCAACGCCTATGTAGCCGCTGCCAAACGCCGCGTCTTTGGTGTGGTGGGTATCGACATGATTGCCGGCCCCTCCGAAATCCTGATCATCAGCGACGGCAGTGCTCCGGCCGACTGGGTGGCCATGGACCTGTTCTCCCAGGCCGAACACGACGAGCTGGCCCAGGCCATCTTGCTGTGCCCCGATGCCGACTTTCTGGATCAGGTTGAAGCCGCTATCGAACGCTTGTTACCCACCATGCCACGCGAGGACATCATCCGTCGCAGCCTGTCTGGCCGGGGAGCCCTGATCCACGTCCGCGATCTGGACGAGGCCTGTCAGATCAGCAACCATATCGCGCCGGAACACCTGGAAGTCTCTACCCGGAACGCCCAGGACTTGTTGGGCAAAATCCGCCATGCTGGCGCCATTTTCCTAGGCCCCTACAGCTCCGAATCGCTGGGCGATTACTGTGCCGGGCCTAACCATGTCCTGCCGACGGCACGCACTGCGCGTTTCTCGTCACCGTTGGGCGTCTACGATTTCCAGAAACGCAGCAGCATTATTCAGGTTTCAGAATCAGGCGCCCAGACACTGGGACCCATAGCCGCTACGCTGGCACAAGGCGAGGGCCTGTACGCCCACGCTGCCAGCGCGCAATTCCGATTGAACCAATCCTGATACCGGCCTTGCCGCCGGCTCTGATATGCGTACCGCCGAGATTACCCGCAATACCAATGAAACCCGCATCCGCGTGGCCGTTAACCTGGACGGCACCGGCCGTCACTCGCTCAACAGCGGTGTGCCTTTTCTGGACCACATGCTGGACCAGATTGCCCGCCACGGTCTGATCGACTTGGATGTGCACTGTGAGGGCGATACCCACATCGACGACCACCATACCGTCGAAGATATCGGCATTGCGCTGGGCCAGGCATTTGCCAAGGCTGTCGGTAGCAAAGCCGGTCTGCGCCGCTATGGCCACTCCTACGTGCCGCTGGACGAAGCCCTGTCGCGCGTCGTCGTGGACTTCTCCGGTCGCCCTGGTCTGTTTTATTTTGTGCCCTTTACCCGCGCACGAATCGGTCAGTTCGATGTAGACTTGGCACGCGAGTTTTTCCAGGGTTTTGTCAACCACGCCCTGGTTTCTATGCACATCGATAACCTGCGCGGCGAAAACGCACATCATCAGTGCGAAACCGTGTTTAAAGCCTTTGGTCGAGCATTGCGTATGGCTCTGGAGCTGGACCCACGTAGCGAAGGCGTGGTGCCTTCGACCAAAGGGGTTCTGTAAACGTCCTTTGGACACACATCGTGACCACTATCGCTATTGTCGATTACGGTTCGGGCAACATCTTCTCGGTTGCCCGGGCACTGCATGCCGCTGCACCTGATGCGCGCATTGTTCTTGCTCAAACTCCTCAAGCCATTCTGGATGCGGACCGGGTTGTATTACCCGGCCAGGGAGCCATGCCCGATTGCATGGCCCACCTGGACCAATCCGGTTTGCGCGATGCCTTGCTGACTGCAGCCCGCAGCAAACCTTTATTAGGTATCTGCGTAGGCGAACAAATGCTGTTCGACTCCAGTCAGGAAGGCAATGTCCCCTGTTTAGGTCTGATTCCCGGCCAAGTGCGCCGTTTTGAGGGCCCAAACTACAAAAGCAGCGACCACGCCTCCGGCACCGGGCTGAAAGTGCCCCATATTGGCTGGAACCGCGTACACCAGACTCAAGACCACCCCTTATGGGCTGGCATTGAAGATGGCGCGTTCTTTTACTTTGTGCATAGCTACTTTGTCGATCCGCTGCATATAGATCAAACTTGTGGTTCGACGCACTATGGCCAACGCTTTACCTCGGCGATCGCAAACGCTAATATTTTTGCGTTGCAATGCCATCCTGAGAAAAGTGCGGACAACGGCCTGCAACTGTTCCGGAATTTCGCCAACTGGAAGCCATGATTTTTCAATAAAGCTTCCTGGCGTCTTTTCGACTTTTTCCGACCCAGTATTTCTTACGTTTTTTACGGCTAAAGACCATGCTTTTGATTCCCGCCATCGACCTTAAAGACGGGCGTTGTGTGCGCCTTCGCCAGGGTGACCTGGACGACGCCACTATTTTCTCGGATGATCCGGCCAAAATAGCAACACAGTGGCTCGAGCAAGGGGCCCGGCGCCTGCATCTGGTGGACTTGAACGGCGCTTTTGCCGGCAAGCCCAAGAACAGCGAAGCCATCAAATCCATTATTGCGGCCATTGACGGTGAGATTCCCGTACAGATCGGGGGCGGTATCCGCGATCTGGACACCATCGAACGTTACCTGGACGCCGGAATGAGCTATGTCATTGTTGGCACAGCCGCCGTCAAAAGCCCAGGTTTCCTGCAGGACGCTTGCAGCGCTTTTCCTGGCAGCATCATTGTTGGCCTGGACGCCCGTGACGGCAAAATCGCCACCGATGGCTGGAGCAAGCTGACACGCCACGACGTACTGGACCTGGCCAAGAAATTTGAAGACTACGGCTGCGAATCCATTATCTATACGGATATTGGCCGCGACGGCATGTTGACAGGCGTCAATATCGAAGCCACCGTCAAACTGTCTCAGCACGTCAAGATTCCTGTGATCGCCTCGGGCGGCGTCACCAACCTGAAAGACATCGAAGACCTGTGTGCTGTCGAGCACGAAGGGATTGAAGGTGTCATTTTGGGGCGCAGCATTTATGAAGGCACCCTGGATTTTGCCGAGGCACAAACGTTTGCTGACGAGTACCCGGCATGAGCCAGGTTGCTACCAACGAATTAGCCTGCCGCATTATCCCCTGTCTGGATGTCACCGCCGGTCGCGTGGTCAAAGGGATCAACTTTGTGGATCTGGTCGATGCCGGAGACCCGGTAGAGATCGCCCGCAAATACAACGACCAAGGTGCCGATGAGCTGACCTTCCTGGACATTACCGCCACCTCGGACAACCGGGATCTGATCTTGCCGATCATCGAACAGGTGGCCAGCCAGATTTTCATTCCGCTGACAGTCGGTGGCGGTGTCCGTGAAGTCACGGACATCCAGCGCCTGCTCAATGCCGGTGCGGACAAGGTGTCCATTAACAGCGCCGCCATCAGCAACCCTGATCTGGTGCGTGCTGCCAGCGATCACCACGGCACGCAGTGCATGGTTGTCGCCATTGATGCTCGCCGTGTCAGTGCCGAAAACGAAGCTCCCCGCTGGGAAGTCTTTACTCACGGCGGCCGTCGTGGAACGGGTCTGGATGTCGTGGAATGGGCAGCCCGCATGGCCGACTATGGCGCAGGCGAGCTGCTGCTGACCAGCATGGACCGCGACGGCACCAAATCCGGCTTTGATCTGGAACTGACCCGTGCCGTATCCGATGCGGTCTCCGTGCCCGTTATCGCCTCTGGCGGCGTGGGTGGCCTGCAAGACCTGGCCGACGGCGTGATCAAAGGTGGTGCTAGTGCCGTGCTGGCCGCCAGCATCTTCCACTATGGTCAACACACTATTGCCGAAGCCAAGGATTTCATGGCTGCGCAAGGTATTCAGGTGCGACGCTAATGGCAGACTTACCGGCCTGGCTGGCTGAAATCCGCTTTGATGAACAAGGTCTGATCCCTGCGATTGCACAGGACCAGGCCACGGGCAAAATCCTGATGGTCGCCTGGATGAACCAGGAGTCCCTGCAAGAGACCGTCAGTACTGGCCGTGCCGTGTACTGGTCGCGTTCCCGCCAGCGCCTGTGGCGCAAAGGCGAGGAATCCGGCCATGTGCAGCATGTCAGCGACTTGCGCCTGGACTGCGACGGCGATGTTATTTTGCTCAGCGTGGAACAGCTTGGTCAGATTGCCTGTCATACGGGACGTGAAAGCTGCTTTTATCGCCAGTTGCAAGGCCAGAGCGATCAAGCACAATGGGTGGTGGTTGATCCCGTCCTGAAAGACCCGGAGCATATTTACCGATGAACGAACAACCTACTGTCGAGACTATTCTCGATCATCTTGGCCGCACTCTGAAGTCCCGTTTGCCGGCACAAGGCGGGGACCCTTCCTCGTCCTATGCCGCCAAGCTTCTGGCCAAAGGGCCGGATGCGTTCTTGAAGAAGATCGGCGAGGAGGCAACCGAGTTGGTCATGGCGGCTAAGGATCAGGAGCGCGAACGCATTGTCTGCGAAACCGCAGACCTGTGGTTTCATAGCCTGGTGGCCCTGACCTATTATGGTCTAGAGCCTCGTGATGTCCTGACAGAGCTGCTGCGCCGTGAAGGCACATCGGGATTGGAAGAAAAAGCTTCGCGACCTAAGGATCAAGCGTAATCCTGTCATCTAGTCGCGCTACACTGTCCTAATACCTAGATTTTCAGCATTCGCCCAGCGAGTGCTTCGCTACCGAGGTTGCTATGAGCGAGAACTGTCTTTTCTGTAAAATTGCTGCCGGTCAGATCCCGTCCAAAAAGGTATACGAGGACGAGGATTTTCTGGCATTTCACGACATCAACCCAGCGGCTCCTATTCATATTCTGGTCATTCCCAAAAAACACGTCGTCTCCATGCAGGACGTATCGGACCAGGATAGCGAATGGTTGGGTAAAATGATGGCTTTGGCTCCTTCCCTGGCCGCAAAGGCTGGTTGTCGCCCCGGCCCAGAAGGCGGTTTCCGCATTGTCATCAACAACGGTTTGGATGGCGGGCAGGAAATCAACCATTTACACATGCACATCTTGGGCGGTGAGCGCCCATGGCAACAACGCGCAGCCATGGCTGCTTAAGGGAGATACATTATGGGTAGCTTTAGCATTTGGCACTGGTTGATCGTTCTGGTCATCGTCGCCCTGGTTTTCGGCACCAAAAAACTGCGTAACATCGGCTCGGATCTGGGCGGTGCAGTCAAAGGTTTTAAAGAAGGCATGAAAGAAGTTGGCGACGACGAGAAAAATCCCGAGTCTGTCAGCCAGCGTACGGCAGATCCCCAAACAATCGATGTGCAGGCAAAGGAAAAGTCCGATCGCACCTGACTTTTACGTGAGTCTCCATGTTTGATATCAGCTTTACTGAGCTACTCCTGATTGGTGTAGTTGCTTTGATCGTTATCGGTCCGGAGCGCCTTCCCAAAGTGGCTCGCACGGCCGGGCATCTGCTTGGCCGCGCTCAGCGTTACGTCACCGAGGTCAAATCCGATATCCAACGTGAAATCAATCTGGATGAGGTCAATAAGCTCAAAGACCAGATGGAGGACGCTGCGCGTTCGGTACGCAGCTCGGTCCAGGACACAGGCAAAAGCCTGAGCCAGCCTCTGACCGAAGCGCGCGACACGCTACAAAATGCGTCGGAGTCCGCACGTAAGGCCTTTTCAGATACCGCTGACAGCGCGACTACAACGCCCGACGCCGCTTTAACAGAACCGGCTGCCAGCCAGCCAAGCACGGATGCAGCCGCCCCACCAGCGCCTAGCGCGCCTGCCAGTGACGACGCTCCCCGTCCTACGGATGCTCCCGCCCACCCCGCTAAAGGACCTACGGCATGAGCACCGACGCGCCTCAAGAAGACACCTTTATCTCTCACCTGGTAGAGCTGCGCACACGCCTGTTACGCGCCGTTATTGCCGTGGTGGGAATTTTTATCGTGTTGTTTACCTATCCGGGTGCCTCGGCCATTTACGATGTGTTGGCACAGCCCATGATGAGCTCGCTGCCCGAGGGCACACGCATGATCGCCACGGGGGTAATTACCCCTTTCATGGTGCCGGTCAAAGTCACCCTGATGGCAGCCTTCGTGCTGGCCTTGCCGATTGTGCTTTATCAGGCATGGGCCTTTATTGCGCCTGGCTTGTATAACCACGAGAAGAAACTGGCGTTGCCCCTGATCATGACCAGCACCTTGCTGTTCATCGCTGGCATGGCATTTTGTTATTTCGTGGTGTTCCGCACCGTTTTCCATTTCATCGCCACGTTTGCCCCACAATCGATTACGCCAGCTCCGGACATCGAAGCCTACCTGGGTTTTGTCATGACCATGTTCCTGGCATTTGGCATTACATTTGAAGTGCCGATCGCAGTGATCTTGCTGGTAAAAACAGGCGTTGTGACGGTAGCCAAGCTGCGTGAAATCCGTGGCTATGTCATTGTGGGTGCCTTTGTCATCGCTGCTATTGTTACTCCACCGGACGTGGTCAGCCAGCTTCTGTTAGCAACTCCGCTATGCCTGCTCTATGAGTTAGGGATTCTGGCCGCCAGCCTGATCAAAAAACGAGAAACGGAAAGCAGCGAAGGCCGTGAGCTGGACCTGTAAAACGGTCAAAGCAACATCGGTCTGTACACGCTAGGTTTTTGTCAGTGCAGGCCCAAAAATGGCTCTCTTGCCCTGCTCCAAAAAGAGCAGTCCTAGAGAGCCATTCTTTTATAGACGCGTTGCAAAGCCCTTGTGCCGCTACGATCTGTAAAACAGCCAAAAACCGGTACAGCCCTCAAGGCCATGGCCCTTCAACCCTTCTTCGAGGGGCACCCCACCAGGAAAAAGCAGGGAAGCTGCTGACCTTACTTGCGCACCTGAGGCCGCATACCAACCTTGACAGGAACATCCAGCTCCTTGCCATCGCGCAGCACACGTAACGTCACGGTCTGTCCAGGTTGCACGGGGCCAATCTGGTTGAGCAGATCAATTGAATCGGTCACTGACTGACCATTCAACCCCAACACGATATCCCCAACCAGCAAATGGGCCTCGGCAGCCGGGCCATGACGCTGCACGCTGGCAATAATCACACCCGCATCACTTTTCAGCTTGAAGCTCTTGACCAAGTCTGGCGTGATGTCCTGCGGCTCCAGCCCCAGCCAACCCCGCGTCACTTCTCCATTACGAATGATCTCGTCCATAATGGCCAGCGCTGTCGAAGCAGGAATGGCAAAGCCGATTCCCAGCGACCCTCCGGTTTCAGAATAAATAGCGGTATTGATCCCCACCAGTCGGCCCGTCACATCCACCAAGGCACCACCAGAATTGCCCGGATTGATTGCCGCATCTGTCTGGATAAAGTTCTCGTAAATATTGATACCCAGGCGATTGCGCCCCAGCCCCGACACAATACCCATTGTGGTGGTTTGCCCCACTCCGAAAGGGTTGCCGATAGCCAGTACGACATCTCCCACCTGCAACTGATCCTGGGACTGTGTCCGGATCACCACCAGTTTGGGCAGATCGATCTTGAGCACAGCCAGATCGCTTTCCGGGTCCGAACCAATCAAGCGAGCCTTGGCCTGACGCCCATCCGACAAGGCCACCTCAATGGCTTCGGCCGCCTCGATCACATGGTAATTGGTCAGGATATAGCCTTGTTCGTGTACGATCACGCCCGAGCCCAGGTTGATTGTGGAGCGACGCCCCATCAGATCAGGCAGTTCACGGAACAGACGTTGCAAATCGGGGTCTTCCAGCAAGGGAGAATTGCCTTCCAAATACTTGCTGGTGTACACATTAACGACAGCCGGCGCGGCCTGGGTGACCGCCGAGGCATAAGACAAGGGGCTCTCCTGGGCGACAGGGGCCAGTAAAGAAGGAACCGGTGCCGGCATGACCACCGCATCAGTTGTGCGCACGGGTAACTGGGGTGCTCCCAACCACTGAGGCCTGAATGTCACCACAATAAAAAAACCCGCTAAGCAGATCGTCACCGCTTGAGCAAATACTAGCCACAATCGACGCATAGCACTCTTTCAGATAAGGATTTCCATGACTCAGGTTTCAACGGCAGAACTGGCCAACTGGCTCAATAGCACCTTGGATATCACCCGTTTCAAAGACTACTGTCCCAATGGGCTCCAGGTCGAAGGCAAGCCCTATATTGGCAAACTTGTCACCGGCGTAACGGCCTCGCTGGCGCTGATTGATGCCGCTATTGCCCGCCAGGCGGACGCAATTTTGGTACACCACGGCTGGTTCTGGAAAAACGAGAACCCATGTATTGTTGGCACCCGAAAAACTCGTATCGAACGCGTCCTGTCGCATCAGCTTAACCTCTTGGGCTATCACCTGCCCCTGGATGCGCATCCCGAGTTTGGCAACAACGCTCAACTGGCTCGGCAATTAGGCATTGAGGTGCTCCGTGATGCAAACGGCTTGGCACAAACCTGTGGCCCGGACGGACTGGTCTGGCTGGGTGAACTGCCTGCCCCCGTTTCACTGGAAACATTCGGCCTGACAGTTTGCAATAACTTACACCGCAAACCACTAATTGTTGGTGATTTACAACGAAAAGTCCGCCGAATCGCGTGGTGCACGGGAGGCGCACAGGGTTTTATTGATAGTGCCGTTGCCGCCCAAGCCGATCTTTATATCAGCGGTGAGGCCTCAGAACAGACCTTTCACAGCGCACAGGAAAACAATATTGCCTTCATGGCTGCCGGTCACCATGCCACCGAACGCTACGGTGCCAAAGCTCTGGGTGAGGAAATTGCGCGTCAATTTGGTATTGAGGTCGAGTTCATCGACATGGACAACCCGATCTGACTTCACCAAAAACCAGCACATATGACCTTGAACAAGCTTTAAAGCCCCGCATGGCTAGACAAGCCCAGGCCAGGAAAGGCTAAAATCAGGCATCCGGCGCGGGCAAACTTGGCCCTGCCGGTGGGTTTACATAAACAAAAGGTGCCGAAAGGCACCTTAAAGCTTTGATACGTTTGGGCTTTTATTTTTTCAGCGAATCCCTGATCTCACGCAGCAACAGCACGTCTTCAGGGGTTGGCGCGGGAACGACTTCCGCTGCTTCTTCCTTGGCCACCGTGGCGCGCATACGGTTAATCATCTTGACCATGCAAAACACCACGAAGGCCAGCAAGATGAAGTTGATCAAAATGGTCAGGAAGCTACCCCACGAAAGAACAACAGCCCCTGCCGACCTCAAAGCTTCCAGGGTTTCTGGGCCGGTAAAGCCCTCTGGTCTACGCAAGACTGTGAACTGATTGGTAAAATTCACCTCGCCGCCAAGGATGAAACTGATGACGGGCATGATGATGTCTTTTACCAGCGAGTCGATAATCTTGCCGAAAGCAGCGCCAATAATGACACCGACCGCAAGGTCCATCATGTTGCCTTTAACGGCGAACTCCCGGAATTCGTTCAGGAAACCTCGAGCCTTGTTCATATGTTCACCTTTGATCAAGTTATGCTGCGCTGGGTAACGCGTATAATGTGCGGTTGAATAATATACCCAGGCCCAAATCCGTAAATTGTGGTATTGCCCGAGCCGGGCAGGAATAAGGATACTAGAATGAGTCAGAACACGACACAGCCCGATGCCAGAGGCGCGGTTGATTTCAATCTTCCGCCCGATCCTTCGCGCCGCACCTGGGTCGCCACCGCCTGTGCATTAGGTGGTGTTGCTGGTGTGGCAACAGCTGTTCCCTTTGTCAGCTCCTTTGCTCCTTCGGAGAAAGCAAAAGCGGCCGGCGCTCCCGTAGAGGTTGATATTTCCAATATCGCCCCCGGTCAGATGCGCACCGTTGAATGGCGCGGGAAACCGGTCTGGATTCTGCACCGCACCCAAGAGCAACTGGACGCCCTGCCCAAGCTCGATAGCCAACTGGCCGACCCTGACTCGGACCGTCCCGGCTACACCCCCGCGTACGCCAAGAACGAATACCGTTCGCGTCGCCCTGAAATCTTTATCTGTATCGGTATTTGCACCCACCTGGGTTGCTCCCCTACCCCGCATCTGGCCGCTGGCGCTGGCGCCGGTCTGCCCGGTGGTTGGGAAGGCGGCTTTCTGTGCCCCTGCCACGGCTCCACGTTTGACCTGGCCGGCCGGGTCTACAGCAACAAGCCTGCTCCGGACAATCTGGAAATCCCGCCCTACGAGTTCTCGGCCGACGGCACGATGGTTACCATCGGCGTAGACGAAAACAACAAGGCCTAAGGCGGCTGTAACCCAATACGTACTATTTAAAAAGATAAAGGAGCCGTTTCATGGCTGGCGAGAAAACCGTCGAAACGACAGGACTCTTGGGATGGATTGACAGGCGCTTCCCCCTGACATCCATGTACAAAGAGCACATGTCAGAATATTACGCGCCGAAGAACTTCAACTTCTGGTACTTCTTTGGTTCCCTGGCACTGCTGGTGCTGGTCATCCAGATTGTGACTGGTATTTTTCTGGTCATGAACTACAAGCCTGATGCCAAACTGGCCTTTGAGTCGGTTGAGTACATCATGCGCGAAGTGCCCGGTGGCTGGATCATCCGCTACATGCACTCCACAGGCGCTTCCATGTTCTTCGTGGTGGTGTACCTGCACATGCTGCGCGGCTTGTTCTACGGTTCTTACCGCAAGCCTCGTGAACTGGTGTGGATCTTTGGCGTTGCCATTTTCCTCTGTCTGATGGCTGAAGCCTTCATGGGCTACCTGCTGCCATGGGGCCAGATGTCCTACTGGGGCGCCCAGGTGATTGTTAACCTGTTCTCGGCCATTCCTTTCATTGGTCCTGACCTGGCTATTTTCATCCGTGGTGACTACGTGGTGTCCGACGCCACCCTGAACCGCTTCTTTGCGCTGCACGTCATTGCTGTGCCTCTGGTCCTGCTGGGCCTGGTTGTGGCTCACCTGATCGCGCTGCACGAAGTCGGTTCCAACAACCCTGACGGTATCGAAATCAAGAACGGCCCCAAAGACGCACAAGGTCGTCCTTTGGATGGCATTCCCTTCCACCCCTACTACTCGGTACACGACATCCTGGGTGTGGCTGGCTTCCTGATTGTGTTTGCCGCGATTGTGTTCTTTGCCCCTGAAATGGGCGGCTACTTCCTGGAGTTCAACAACTTCAGCCCAGCCGATGCGCTAAAGACTCCTCCACACATTGCGCCTGTCTGGTACTTCACGCCTTTCTACTCCATGCTGCGTGCCACAACCGCTGACTTTACCTGGGTTCTGGCCGGTGCTTCCGTGCTGGGCGCGCTGGTGCTGTTCGTCAAAGGCAAGCTGCCCGGTATCTGGCGTCTGGCTGTTCCAGCCATCCTGATCGCTGTTGCTGTGTTGCTGCGTGTTATCGACGCCAAGTTCTGGGGCGTGGTGGCCATGGGTGGTACGGTCGTGATCCTGTTCTTCCTGCCTTGGCTGGACAAATCGCCTGTGAAGTCGATTCGTTACCGTCCTACCTGGCACAAAGTGCTGTACGCGATTTTCATCATCAACTTCCTGATCTTGGGTTACCTGGGCACGCAGGCCCCGAACGACTTGTTCAACCTGCTGAGCCAGATCGGTACGGTGATCTACCTGGCATTCTTCCTGTTGATGCCAGTATGGAGCCGCATGGGTACATTCAAACCCGAACCTGATCGCGTGACTTTCCGCCCTCACTAGGCCCCCAACACGAAACGGAATGACCATGATTAAAAAACTGCTTGGCGCTCTGGCCTTGTCCCTTACCTGCACGGTGGCTGTGGCCGCCGAAGGTGGCTATGCCCTGGAGCGCGCGCCCGACCGCATGAATGACATGGCGGCTTTGCAAAATGGCGCAAAACTGTTTGTGAACTACTGTCTGAACTGTCATAGCGCCAACTCCATGCGCTACAACAAGCTGACAGATATCGGCCTGACCGAAGAAGACATCAAGAAAAACTTGCTGTTCTCCTCGGACAAGGTGGGTGATCTGATGAAGATCGCCATGACCCCGGAAATGGGCAAAAAATGGTTTGGTGCTGCTCCTCCTGACCTGTCCGTGATTGCACGTGCCAAGTCCACCAACCTGGGCCCTAGCGGCGCAGACTACATCTACACCTACCTGCGCACTTTCTACCGTGACGCATCCCGTCCTACAGGCTGGGATAACCTGGTTTTCCCAAGCGTGGGTATGCCTCACGCCATGTGGGAGCGCCAAGGTGGTGTGACTTTGCACCGTACGACCGTGGCTGAAACCGCCAAAGACGATGGCAGCAAAGAGTGGGTCAAGACAGTCGCCAGCTACGATCCCGCCGGCTTCTCGTCCGTCAAGACAGAAGTATTGGACAATTACACTGGCCATGCCTCCGACTCGGTCAAGCTCGAGCCTGTCAATGCCAAGATGGCTGCCAAGTACGACAGCGATGTCGCCGACCTGGCCAACTTCATGGACTGGATGGCAGAACCTGTGCAACTGGAGCGCAAGAAAATTGGTGTGGGCGTAATCCTGTTCCTGCTCTTGTTCTTTGCCGTTGCATGGCGCCTGAACAGCGTTTTCTGGAAAGACATCAAGTAAAACGCTATGCTAGACGGGCAGGCCTAACTAGCCTGCCCGGCTTTTTATTGTTAAAACCCTCTGCAGGGTTTTAAGTTCTGAGCCGTGAGGCTCTTGTTTTTATTTCTACGACTGGAATCTCCTACCATGATGGTGCTCTACTCTGGAACAACTTGCCCATTCTCACAGCGCTGCCGTTTTGTGTTGTTTGAAAAAGGCATGGATTTCGAGATCCGCGACATCGACTTGTACAACAAGCCTGAAGATATCGCCGTCATGAACCCCTACGGACAGGTGCCCATCCTGGTAGAACGTGACCTGATCTTGTACGAATCGAACATCATCAATGAATACATTGATGAGCGTTTCCCGCATCCTCAGCTGATGCCTGCGGACCCTACCATGCGCGCCCGTACTCGCTTGTTCCTGTACAACTTCGAGAAGGAACTGTTTGTACACGTGGCTGCCCTGGAAGACCGCCGCAACACGGATGCCAAGGCACAAGAACTGGCCCGTCAGCAAATCCGCAACCACTTGTCGCAGTTGGCTCCGATCCTGCTCAAGAACAAATACATGCTGGGTGAAGAATTCTCCATGCTGGACGTGGCGATCGCTCCCCTGCTCTGGCGCCTGGACCACTACGGTATCGAACTGCCCAAGAGCGCTGCTCCTGTGCAAAAGTACGCCGAGCGCGTGTTCTCGCGTCCTGCTTACATTGAAGCGCTGACGCCTTCCGAAAAAGTCATGCGTCGCTAATTCATTATGCAAGAGACCTCTACCAAACCCTACCTGTTGCGCGCTCTACACGAATGGTGTTCCGATCACGGATACACACCACACATTGTGGTCACAGTAGACGCCAACACTGTTGTTCCACGCGGCCATATTCAGGATGGTCAAATCACCCTGAATATTGGGCATCTGGCCACCAATGGCCTGATCCTGGGTAACGATTACATTGAATTCCAGGCCCGCTTCGGCGGTGTCACGGAAGACATTTTCGTGCCCGTAGCGGCCGTATCGGCCATCTACGCACGCGAAACAGGCGCTGGCATGGGTTTTGAGGTCGTCGAATCCGAGCCTTACGCGGAAGGCGAAGCACCAGAGGCAGCCCCTGAAGCGACACCGGAAGCGCCCGTTGCCAAAAAAGACGCTGACAAGGTCTCGCACCTGAAAATCGTCAAATAAGGCGCGTTCGACGCAGACAAAAAAGGCTCCGTAAGGAGCCTTTTTTACCTCTTGGATAACCAGTTCTACTACAGATATCAAATAGTAGAACCGGTCACCCAAGCACTTGCATTGTCACTGAGCGCGGCCAAGAACACTCTCTTTAATTAAGCACGCTAAGTTCTACCCCTACTGCACCGCCTCAGCCTGATTGCGACGACGCCCAGCCGCCACACGCCACTCCAGCAGGCTCTTGAGCATCACGGACACGATGGCGAATAGAGCCAGTAGCGCAGCCGCTGTAAAGGCCGCAGCCGCCTTGTTATCGTTGTTCAACTGATCCACCAGCAGGGACAAGGTCAAGGTCTGATTCATGATGGTGCCAGACACCACGGACACCGCGCCGAACTCGCCAATCGCACGAGCATTGGTCAGCACCACGCCATACAGCAAGGCCCATTTGATATCCGGCAGCGTGACGTGCCAGAAGATCTGCCAACCATTGGCACCCAGACTTAACGCCGCCGCCTGCGCGTCCGAACCTTGCGCCTGCATGATAGGAATCAGGATACGGGCCACATAAGGCGTGGTCACAAAGATCGTGACCATCAGGATTCCCGGCCAGGCGAACATCAACTGGATATCACGTGCGCTTAACCACTGTCCCAGAGACGACTCCACACCGTAGACCACCAGATAACACAGGCCAGCTACCACCGGAGAAACCGCGTAAGGCAAATCCACCAAGGTACTGAGCAAACGGCGGCCACGAAACTCGTAATGCGTCAGACACCAGGCCAGCAGAATGCCAAAGACCATGTTCAGGGGCACCGTCAGCACCGCCACAAACAGGGTAAGCCCAATGGCGTGCAGCATGTAGTCCTCTTGCAGATTGCTCCATAAAGCTGGCAAACCATCGCCCAAGGCTTTGGAGAAGATCAGTATCAGGGGGACCACCAGCAGACCCAGCACCAAGGCAATGCCCAAGGCCAGAATCAGGCGATCAGCCGTGCTTTTAGGTGTTTTTCTCATGACGCCCTCCGCTGCCAGCCCAACAAGCGATTCTGCACTAGTTGCAAGGTGAACAGCAGCAGCAAGGAGGCGATCAAGATCACCGAGGCAATCGCCGCCGCCGCCGGATAGTTGAATTCTTGTAGGCGCACAAAAATCATCAGGGACGATACTTCGGTTTTGTAGGGAATGTTGCCAGCAATCATGATGACTGCGCCGAACTCACCCAAACTGCGGATAAAAGCCTGGGAGGCTCCCGTGACCAGCGCAGGAATCAGCGGAGGAAACACCACTTTGCTGAACGTCTGCCAGCCACTGGCACCCAGTGTGTGGGCAACCTCTTCGTACTCGGCCCCCAGCTCTTCAATCACGGGCTGCACAATACGCACCACAAAGGGCAAACTGGTGAAGGTCATGGCCAGAACAATGCCGGGGTATTGATAGGCGATCTTCCAGCCTTCCGGCAGAAACTGACCAAACCAGCCGCCGGGCACAAACAGCGTCGCCAAGGTCAAACCCGCTACCGAAGTCGGTAAGGCAAACGGCAGGTCTACCAAAGCATCGATCAGGCGACGCCCCGGAAACTCAAAGCGCGTGATGATCCAGGCAATAATGAACCCCACCACGCTAGCAGTCAGGGTGGAATAAAGGGCAGCGCTGATCGTAACCTGATAGCTGCTGACGACGCGCTTATCCGTGACCGCACGCCAATAATCGGCCAGACTCATGTCACTGACGTACATGAACAAGGCCGACAAAGGCAGCAGCACAATAATGGACAGGTACAGGACGCTAAAGCCAAAGCTCAGCCCAAAACCCGGCATGACGGGGCGACGCAGAAAAAAGAGTGGCTTTAGCGCAGTCTTCGCCCCGGAATCCTGCGCCCCGCCCACAAGAGTACGACTCATGAATTACTTGGCCAGCAACTGGTCCAACACGCCATTCGCGGCAAAGTGGCGGCTTTGAATATCAGTCCAGGAACCCAGGAGGTCGGTGGGGTTGATCAACTTGACCGGTGCGTATTTGGACTCAAACTCCTTGGCAACAGCAGGATCCGTCACACGGTAGTTGAAACCAGCCAACAGACGCTGAATCTCCGGGGTGTACTGGAACTTCAGGTATTCGGTCGCCTCCTTGCGGGTGCCCTTCTGGTCAACCACACGATCCACCACGGCTACGGGGAACTCAGCCAATACGCTGACGGGGGGCACCACCACTTCCAACTCACTGCCCTTGAATTCATCGCTGGCGGCAATATTAAGCACTTCGGATTCAAAAGTCAGCAACACATCACCCTGACCATTCTGGGCAAAAGCCACTGTCGCGCCACGGCCACCGGTGGGGAAGCTCTCGACATTAGCCAGCACCTTACCGACAAACTCTTTGATCTTGGCTTCATCACCGCCAAAGGCTTCATTGGCATACAGCCAGGACGCCAAATAGGTGTAGCGAGCATTGCCCGAGGTCTTGGGGTTCGGGAACACCAGTTTCACATCGTCACGCACCAGATCATCCCAGGACTTGATGTTCTTGGGATTGCCCTTGCGCACCAGGAAAGCGATAGTGCTGTAGTAAGGCGAGCTGTTGTTCGGGAATTTAGTGGCCCAGTCCTTGGCCACCGCGCCGCGCTCGGCCAGGAACTCAATATCGGTGACCTGGTTGAAGGTCACGGTATCGACTTTCTTACCCTGAATAATGTCCTGGGCCTGACGGGAAGTTCCGGCAAAAGACTGATCAATCTTGATGTCTTCGCCCGTAGTGGCTTTCCAGTGCTCAACAAACTTGGGGTTGATTGCCGCAAAGGTCTCGCGCGCCACATCAAACGAGGCATTCAGCAAAGAAACCTGGGCGCTGACGTTACCACCCAGCAAAGACGTCAACAACAAGGCAGAGCCAACAACAGACTTCAATTTCATGGTGTTCCCCAACGTTCCCGGACGCGGCCTTCGGAGCCCGTCACTAATGTTCAATTGCGCGCTTTCTATATAAGCACAGCTTGGATAGATCAGATTATGGGTAGGGAGAAAGGCATTTAAAACGACATTTTCATCATGCGCTTATAACCAGAACCTACTTACTGGCTGAGCCTGTGAGTCTTGGGCCACATCAATATTTTTCTGGTGATTGCTTCTTATCAAAAATTCCGGCTATAATCGTCAATTCGCCGGCTTAGCTCAGTTGGTAGAGCAGCGCACTTGTAATGCGAAGGTCGAGGGTTCAACTCCTTTAGCCGGCACCACGAATAAAACAAAACGCCAAGCTTTCAAAAGCTTGGCGTTTTGTTTTTCTGCTGTCCGAGTCTTGCTGCTAGCCAGGCGGGAACCCCTCGTACTGAATAAGCCCATCAGCAATCTCATGCCACGCGGCTTTTGAGCCCACGAAAACGTGACAAGTGGGACGCAGACCAGGGTCATCGTCCAACACCCCTAACGCCAAGCCCAGCTCTTCTGGTTTTTGATCGAATTTAGTCAAAATATTTGACCCGCACCTGGAGCAAAAACCCCGGTGCTCTCCTGGCGATGACTCATAAAACCGCAGCAGTTCCTGACCGCGACGCCAATGAAATTCCTTGGTCTTGACCTTGCCCCGCGCCCTGAATGCAGAGCCATGCGACTTACGACACATGCTGCAATGGCAATAGAGCAGGTTCGTAATAGCGCCGGTAATCTCAAAGACCACGCCTTGGCAAAGACAGCTTCCTTTCACACGCCATACATCCAAAGAGTAAGTTTCCCGCCGCAGATTTCAGCGGGCATCGGACACCTTACTCGATAGAGGATACAAGACATTGGGTCAAATCTGCCGGGCATGAAGCCCCCAATAAAATCATCGTCCGTTCCAGCTCCTGAGCGACCAAGCCCAACACGTCAAAGACGCCCTGCTCGCCGCCTTGAGCCAAACCGTAGGCGACGGCACGTCCCAGGAATGCGCCCGTCGCTCCACAAGCGATGGCCTTGGCGACATCTGCACCACGCCGAAAGCCGCTATCGATAAACACCGGCATCTGCGTTTTGACGATATCCATGATTTGCGGGAGAACGCTGATTGTTGAAGGCGCACAGTCCAGTTGTCGGCCACCGTGATTGGACACAATCAGTCCATCTACACCGTAATGCAAGGCCTGACGTGCATCTTCAGGATGGAGCACACCTTTGATCAGCAACGGGCCGTCCCACTTGGAACGCAGCCAGGAGACATCATCCCAAATCAAGCGGCGGTCCATGCTTCGCGCCAGCAGTGCTGCCTGTGCCTGAGCAGAAGTGGCTCCTTGCGTGGGCATCAGGTTGACAAACTGGGGTTGGCCGGCCAAAGCCTGACGCCACAGCCAGCGGGGCTGCGAAGCCATATCCAACAATAAGCGGGGGCCTGGACGAAACGGCAATTTGAAACCGTGGCGTATGTCCTTTTCTCTATAACCACCTACAGGCACATCGACGGTCAAAACCAAGGCTTCGAACCCGGCTTGGCGGGCGCGATCCAGAATGGAATTGGCCATGCCCCTGTCTTGCATCACATACAACTGCATCCAGCATGGGCCTTCGCAGACTTCACGCACCTGCTCCAAAGGGCTATTGGAGGCAGTGGACAAAATGTACGGCAAGCCCGCCTTGCCTGCGGCACGCGCTGCGTGCAGATCCCCACGTGGACGCACGACATCGATCAAGCCAACGGGAGCGACACCAAAAGGCGCAGCCCATCGGCGTCCAAAGACCTCTATTTCTGTTGATACCGCCGACGTATCACGCAAACTGCGTGGCGACAAAGTCAGCGTCTGCAAATCTGCCTGATTACGAGCCAGACAGAGTTCGTCTTCTGCCCCACCAGCAACATAGTCATAGACAAAGCGTGGCAGGCTGCTTTGGGCCGCTACCTGAAAATCTTGAATATTGAGCCGCATGATGCAAGCTGCCTCCCACCTGATGCCGGGCGTACAAGGCCCGATTCAATTTAATTGTTTAAGCATCAAGTATATAGTTGAAAGCACCGCTCCATGCAAAGAAAACACGTCTGTTTCTGCTCAGCCAAAGGAGAACGTGTTGGCAAGAACAAGCGACCAAGCTGACGACGGGCAGACGGAGGATCGTATAAGGGGCGACCAAGCAGATACGCCGACACCTTGGCTAGCTAACTCCTGCTCGTCACGGACTTCCCACTAATACGACCCATCTCCAGATTCGGTATTTGGTCATTAGTCGAAAGCAGAGCGATTACTCCAACCCTGTAAATAGGGCAACTTCATGACCTGGTGCTTAACAGGTACTCAAAACTTTGCAAACCAGGCAATACTGGCTAACACTGGCTCAGAAAGAAGCAGCAGTTCAAGCCAGAAGCTTGAAACCGCTGCGTTATTCCTGAGGCAGTCTTTACAATCTAACCGGCGTCACAAGACTGCCTTGCGTAAGGTAACTCTCAGCATTCTTTAACACCAGCTCGCACATGGCGGCACGGGTTTCACGGGTTGCGCTCCCTACATGAGGCAGCACGACTACCCGCTCGTTACTTAACAACTCGGCAGGCACATCGGGTTCGTTCTCGAACACATCCAATCCGGCGCCGCCTAATTGGCCATGCTCAAGAGCCGCCACCAAGGCTTTTTCATCCACCACAGAGCCGCGAGCGACATTGACCAGGTAGCCGTTGGGCCCCAAGGCTCTCAAGACCTCGGCAGACACCAGATGGTAAGTTTGCGGGCTGCCGGGGCAAGCCACGATGAGGAAATCGCACCATTGCGCCAAAGCCAGCAATGAAGGCTCGTGCTGCCAAGGCAACTCGGGTTTGGCACTACGTGTGTGATAGCGGATCTCCATATCAAAGCCGATAGCGCGACGCGCAATAACCTGCCCGACTCGTCCCATACCCAGCATGCCCAGGCGCTTGCCACTGACCCGAGTGCTGGGCATGGTCGGGCCGACACGAGGCCAGTCACCACGCCGGACATGTCGGTCGGAAGCCGAAATGCCACGCACCACATCGATCAACAAACCAATCGCCAAGTCGGCCACGCAGTCGTTAAGAACGTCTGGAGTATTGCTCAGCATCACCCCACGCGCACGGACTGCATCCAGGTCGATGGCATCGTAGCCCACGCCCAGGCTACAAATAGCCTTCAAATTAGGCAGTGCCTCAATCAGCCCCTTGTCTGCGCCCTGCGTTCCTGTGGTGACCAGCACCGTAAACTCGCCGCCACGCTCACGCAAGAACAGCGCTTGATCGGGCGCATCACTCAGGGTTTCAACCGGACACAAGGCAGGCAGTTTGCCCGCCAGAGGAGGCGGCAAGGGGCAGGCTTGAAGAATCTTCGGGTTCATGGTCATGCTTCGCTTGTAAAGACGTCGAAATCAACTTGTTTAAGCAGGGCATTGCTCTGGCGTATGACATGACCGGCAGCACAGGCCTTGCGACGATAAGCCAACCAGCGCGGGTCAGCCTCCAGTGCGTTACGACGGGCTTCCCGGTCAGCCATATCCTTGTATGCCCACAGATGCACCACCTGATTCAGTTCGCCTACTTCCGTGGTGTAGTAGCCGTGACAAGCGCCCAGATGTTCGATTTGTACGGCACGCCCTTGCGTTGCATACAGGGACAGGAAGTCGCGCAGCAGGCCGGTAGGGATGGTATAGGTTCTTTGGTCGATAATCATGTTGCGAATCCGTTTTTATCCAAGGTATTTGGGCAAGAGCAGCGAAATAACTGGAAAAGCCAAGAGCACCGCCAGGCGGAAAATATCCGCTACCACAAAAGGCAAGACTCCCCGATACAGCGTGCCCATCTTCACGTCGGGCAGCAGGCTTTTCAGCACCATGACGTTCATGCCCACAGGCGGGGTGATGAAACTGATTTCTGTGACCACCACTACGATGATGCCGAACCAGACCAGATCAAAGCCCAGGTGCTGCACCAGCGGGTAGAAAATAGGCACGGTCAGCAAGACCATGGACATGCTCTCCAACACACTGCCCAGCACGATATAAATCGCGCAAATCAGCAAAATCACCACGATCGGGCTCATCTCGAACTGCTGCACCCAGTCCTGCAAGTCGCTGGGCATGGAGGTGAAATTGATAAAGCTGGAAAACAGCAAGGCGCCGATCAGCACCAAGAACAACATGCCCGTCGTACGCGCCGACTCAACCAGCACATTGGACAGTGTCTGCCAGGTCAAACGGCCACGCAGCAGCGCGAACAGAAAGGCACCGCAAGCACCAATCCCAGCCGCTTCAGTAGAGCTAAATACCCCGCCATAAATGCCGCCCATCACGATAATGAACAACACCAGCACCCCCCAGACATCGCGCAGCGCACTCAAACGCTCTTTCCAACTCATGCGTTCACCGGGAGGCCCGGCATTAGGGTCGCGCCAGATCGTCCATCTGACCGCCAAGAGGTAGAGACCCACAGCCAACAGGCCGGGCAGAACACCGGCGGCAAACATCTTGCCTATGCTTTGTTCGGTCAAGATGGCGTAGACCACCATCACAATTGAGGGTGGAATCAGAATGCCCAGCGTGCCACCCGCAGCGATCGAACCAGAAGCCAAGGCACGGCTGTAACCGAGCCTACGCATTTGCGGGTAGGCCACTTTGGACATGGTGGCCGCCGTCGCCAGACTGGAGCCACACACCGCGCCAAAACCACCACAGGCCACTACCGTAGACATGGCCAGCCCACCCTTTCTATGCCCCAAAAACGCATAGGCGGCAGCGTAAAGCTCTTTGGACAATTTGGCTTGAGTAATGAAGTTACCCATCAAGATGAACAGCGGCAGCACCGACAGCAAATATTGAAAACCGCTTTCACGCACCACTGCGCCGGTCATGGCGTAGGCCGAGGGCCAGTTGCGCATGATGCCAACACCGATAAAACCCACCAGGGCCATGGAAAACGCTACGGGCACCCGCAGGAAGATCAAAAGGAGCATGGCGGCAAAGCCAATCAGCGCTTCAGTCATTCTGTGCCTCTTGTTCCAGATGGGCCGTCTTTGCGTTCCTGCTCCGGCCAAGCTGCCCCAACTCCACCAGTGTGTTGACGAACAGCATGATGCTCATGAAGTAAACAACCGGAGCCAATGGCAGCCCCAGCAAGGTGGTCTGATCAGCGTACTCGGCCGCCGACTCGGCTTGTGTCCAACTGACCATAGCCAGCAAGGCACTGATCCCCGCTGCCAGCAAGTGGCTGGAGATATGAACGACTCGCGCCCCCCTATCCCCACCGGGAACGGGCACCAGGTCGACCACAATGTGTTCACGCGCCATGGTGGCAAAGACAATGCCGCAGAAGATCACCCCCACCATGAGTATTTCCGTCAGTTCTACCGCACCCATCACCGACACGTTGAAAATGTAGCGTCCTAGCACATCGGCCAAAGTCAGCAAGGCCAGCGAGACCATGCATAACTCAGTCAGACGCCGAAGACCCGCTCTTAATAAAGAGAGAATGGAGTTCATGCTTTGTAGCTCCGGGGCTGCTGGCGCACGCGGCGTCCAGCAGGTTCAAGACAGTCTGAATACGCTGATCACTGGCCGCTTTCCCGCGCTTTCAGATCGGCACGAAACTCGGCCAGCACGGCAGGCCCGTCTATGCCCTTGGCCTTTGCAGCAGCAAGCCAGGTTTGCTCGAACGAAGCTGTGCGCTCTTTGACGGCGGCAATCAGCTCTTTACTGGCTGGGTGAAACTGCACATGACTTGCCTGCAGGGTTTTCAGAGCGGCCACATCCGCATCACCCCAGGCCTTGCCCCCCATGCGCGCGATATGCTCACCCGAAAGCCCCATCACGATCTCGCGGTCTTTTTCAGACAAGCGATCAAAGGCACCCGGATTCATGATGATGCCGTGCAAATCGGCATAAAGACCGCCGGGAAAAACCGTCGCATGTTTGACGACGCTGTCCAGACGAAACGAAACAACCGATTCAGGCGGGAAAAGAACCCCATCCACCACGCCGGTGCTAAGCAGTTCATACGATTCGGAAGCAGGCTTTACCACCGCATTCACATTCAGCGCCTTGGACAGATCGGCCTGCATGCCACCGCCAATACGCAGCTTCAGGCCATCGAAGTCGGCAATGTTTTGTACCTGTTTTTCTGTGGTGTAAACACTGCCCGGGCCGTGACCATAAATGCCCAGCAACTTGATGCCGCGATGCTCTTTGGCATCTTGCAGATACTTGCTATAGATATCCCACGCTGCCAGCGAGGTGGACTCGGCGCTATTGCCCGAAAACGGCAGCATGGCAAATTTCATCAAATCGAAATTGCCGGGGTAATAGGAGTAGGAAATAAAGGCCAGATCAACCAGGCCATTGCGTACCGCATCCAGATGCCCAACCGGGTTAGTGGCCGCCTTGGTCAGGAAATTGATCTTGACGCGCCCTTCGGTGGCCTGCTCCACCTCTTTGGCCCAGGGCTTCATGAAATTAGCGACCAGAACATGTGTCTGCGGAATCCAGGCCGAAAAAGTCAGCTCCACCGGTTTGTCCGCTTTGGCGGGACCTGCCGCCACACCCAGGCTCGTTAAGGCAATACCCAACAGGCGAGAAATCCATCGGTTCTTCATGGGGAATCCTTTTTAGTGGTAGATCGTTATAGGTATAGTTAGCCAGGCCCTTCAGGAAACAAGAGCCTGTTCAAGCAAGGTTTTGACGTCGCCGTCATGCTGCATACCCAACTGCGTGGCGATTGCCGTTGTCAACGGTGGCCACTGGGCAAACTGCTGATCAAACTGAGGGTTGGACTGAAAACGCAAACCCGCATCGGCCCCCCGGCCATAGCGGGATTTGGCAGCCTGTACCAGGTCTGCAACTTGAAGACGCTGGGCGGGCAGATTCCACACTCGTCCCTGCGGCAAACGAGCCGTTTCGATGCTCGCCGTCGTCAAAAGATGTTGTACGCAGGTGGGCAAGGAAAGCAGCCATATCCACCCCTGCAGGCCGATGGGACACTCGTACGTGCTGCCAGCGGCAAGGGCGTGAATCAAGGAGCTGGCAAATGAAGACAACGCCGTTTCAGCCGTCATGGGCCTGGCAACCACGGTAGGCAAACGAACCGAGCGACCATCCAGAAAGCCCCGGCGGCTGTAATCGGCCAACAGCAACTCCACCATCCGCTTCTGCGTCCCGTAACTTAAGGTGGGTGCAACTGGGGTGTTGTCATCTACCTGCTGGGGCAGCGGCGTACCGAAGACGCCAATACTGCTGGCATACACCACGACAGGACACAGCTCTTGGTGTCGCAAGTGCTCAAACAAGCTCACCGTACCGGCGATATTGACGCGCAGGCCCAACGCAAAATGTGCTTCAGCCAGCCGACTGGTCACCGAGGCCAGATGGAAAACCGTATCGGGCGCTGGCGTCAAAGCGGCCTGCAGCACGGTTTCATCGGACAAGTCACCGCTTAAGCAGCGCAGGCCAGGCAGGTGGTGATAGCTTTGCTCTTCAAAAGCCAGATCCATCAGCGTCAGGCTTTGAATTTCTTTGGCTGCAAGACGTTTGGCTACCGCACGGGCAAGCGCTTGACCGATGTAGCCGTTGGCGCCAGTAATCAAGACATGCTTCATGGCTTATCTCCCGGCAGCCTGTGTACAAGCCGCATCACGGCGACGTGGTGCAGCCAGCACACCGCGATCTCGCAAGGGCTGACACCAGGCCAAACCTTCTGACGGCAACCCACGAGGCTGATACTCGCAGCCCAGCCAGCTGTCGTAAGCCAAGACGGGCAAGGCCGCCACGCCAGCCAGCAAATCATATTGTGCAAGATCCGGCTCGTAGCGCCCATCGGCACCCGCGATCTGCACATAGCCGATCCAGGGCGCACAGGCCGCCACGCTGGAACAGACGTCCAAACTTTCTTTGACGCAGTGGTAGTAATCAAATTGCAGGCGCAGGCGCGGGGAATTGAAATGCTGGAGCACCTCTATGACCTGTTCGGGCAAATAATAAAAATACCCGGCCATATCACTGCGATTGAGCGCTTCCAGCGTCAGGATCAAGTCATCCGCTTCAGCCAAGGCCAAAGCATGCTCCAGATTACTGATCAGTGCGGCCCGACCGTCTTCCTGCGCAAAGGGGCTGACATCACCCGCCATCACGTGGATACGACGGCACCCGGTCGCCTGTGCAACCGCACGGGCGCGATCAAAGGCTTCCTGGAACTGGGCCTGTGCGCCGGGAATGGCCGCCCAGCCCAACCTGCCCTGCCCCTCGCCTATAGGCGTGTTGATCAGCGTCAGCTCCAGCTGTGCGGCTTGCAGTCGCTGAGCGTACCAAGCCGGAGCGTAGTCGTAAGGCAGCAAAATCTCGACGCCCTGAAACCCATCGGCCGCCGCAGCCTCAAAGCGTTCGCTCCAGTCCAGATGCCGATACAACCAGCTGAGATTAGCGGATAGTTGCATGGGGCAGCCTGCCTTATGTGCTTATCTGGCGAAGAAAAGCGTCACGCTGCTCGGGCAGCACAACGCTGACCAAGGCAGACACCTCGGCCTGACCCAGCCCCATGGCGCTTGCCACGCGCAACATTTGCTGCACGCTGGCGGCAACCGGCATAGGCGCGCCGCTTTGTTGGGCATTGGCGATCAGGGTGTCGATATCCTTGAGCATGGTGGACAGCGCACCAATACTTTTTTCCTGGGCCTCTATCATGCGCGGGGCAAAGATCTGCAAGGGCTTGGAGTCCGCCCAACCACCCGCCAGCGCGGGCGCCAGCTTGTCCACATTGATGTTATTGCGCTGGGCAAAGCCAATGGCTTCAGCCAATGCCGCAATCGAAGTTGCCACGATGGCCTGATTGCACAGCTTGGTTGCCTGCCCGGTCCCGGAAGGCCCCATATGCGTGATATTGCCGGCGTAGGCGCACATGGCGGCCTCGGCTTCAGGCATATGGGTTTCGCTACCGCCCGTCATGATGGCCAGCGTACCGGCCTCCACGCCGGGAATACCGCCGGACACCGGGGCATCAATCCAGTCAGCGCCGCAGATCTCCGCCAAACGAGCGGCCAGCTTGCGTGTGGCCTCAGGGTCGATACTGGAGTGATCCACCAGCCATTTAAGGCCCGCTGCCTGAGCAATCCCGTCCGCGCCAAACACCACGGCCTCGGCGGCCTTGGCATCAAACAGGCATAGCAAGACACCGTCGGTGCTTTCAGCCGCTTCGCGTGGCGTACTTACAATCTGCGCACCGAGCGCCGCCAACGGCTCGGCCTTTTCCCTGGAACGGTTCCAGACTTTGACCTCGTGGCCCGCTTTCAGCAGGCGCTGCACCATAGCAGCACCCATCAACCCCAAACCGCAAAAACCGAGTTTCATCTTATACGTCCTCAAGCTGTTCTTGCGGCCACTGGGCAGCACCCGAATGGGTCACTGCCCCTTCATTGGTCGGCCCAACCAGACGTGCGTACTTCTCCAACGCACCCGCCAAACGATCTCGTACATAGGGTTTCCATTGCGCCCGGCGTACAGCCAGTTCTTCATCGGACACATGCAACTGCATGCTGCTTTGCGTAGCGTCGATGGTGATACGGTCACCGTCACGCACCAAGCCGATGTTCCCACCGGCTGCCGCTTCAGGGCTGGCATAGCCGATGCACATGCCGCGTGTCGCACCCGAGAAACGGCCATCGGTCAGCAGTGCCACTTTCTCGCCATTGCCATGGCCGTAAATGGCGGCGGTAACGCTTAGCATCTCGCGCATGCCGGGGCCGCCTTTGGGGCCTTCATTGCGAATGATCAGCACATCGCCAGTCTCGTAGGCCTGCCTGGACACTACGGCCATGCAATCTTCCTCGGTTTCAAAGACACGGGCGCGGCCTTCAAAAACCAGAGACTTCAAGCCAGCAATCTTCAGCAAGGCCCCATCCGGACACAGATTGCCCTTGAGTACAACCAGACCGCCTGACGCATGAATAGGCTGATCACTGCTACGCACGATACGACCATCAACATCGGGGAAGCTTTCCAAGGCCTCGGCCAAGGTTTCGCCGGTAATGGTCAAGGCATCGCCGTGCAGGTGGCCGCTCTTCAAGAGGGCCTTGAGCACGACGGGCACCCCACCGATCACGTCCAGATCGCGTGCCAGATAACGGCCACCGGGCTGCAAGTCGGCAATCAGCGGCGTGCGGTTGAACACCTCAGCCAGATCATCCATGGTGAAGCGGATACCTACTTCGTGTGCAATGGCGGGGATATGCAAGGCTACGTTTGTCGAGCCACCCGTCGCCGCCACAGCCGCCGCGGCATTTTCCAGGCTCTTGCGGGTAATGAGATCACGCGGCAAAGGACCACCGTTTTCCAGAATCTCCATCACGCGGCGACCGGCGCGGCGAGCCAGTGCGTGCCGCTGGCTGTAAACCGCTGGCGTGGTCGAGGAACCTAGGAAGGACATACCCAAAGCCTCTGCCACCATACCCATGGTGTTGGCGGTGAACTGGCCCGGACAGGAGCCCACGGTCATGGCACAGGTGCGCTCGATGCCGTGCAACTGCTCCAGGGAAATCGCCCCAGTCTGGTAGCGACCCACCCCTTCAATAGCAGTCAGCACGGTGTTTTCAGTGCCATCGGGCGAGTAGCCCGGCAACATGGAACCGCCATAAATGAACACCGAGGGAACGTTAAGCCGTGCCATAGCCATCAAGGTGCCGGGCAGCGTCTTGTCGCAACCACCCAAACCGACCAAAGCATCATAGGCGTGACCACGCACGGCTATTTCCATACTGTCGGCAATCATCTCGCGCGAGACCAGACTCATGCGCATGCCAGCGTGGTTCATGGAGGTGCCGTCAGACACGGAAATCGTGTTCATCATGACGGGCACGCCACCGCCCTGTGCAACCCCCAGACGCACACTGTCTGCCTGCGGGCCCAGCGATTTGGAACAGGGTGTGTTGTCTCCGGCGGTTCCGATGATGGCGACCATCGAGCGGTCCAGGTCATCATCATCCAGGCCCGTTGCACGCAGAAAGGCTCGGTGTGGGGTGCGGGTCACGCCCTCGGTCACTGCTTTTGATCTATGTTTTTTTAGCATGGTCTTTGGTGGGGGATGAGTAGTTGAAAGATCGATTCAATCAGGCAGATCCAAACGGTCAAATATCCAGGAGACATCTTCCTGAATGTATTGACGTGCCTGGGCGAAATTGCCGTTACGCAGTGCGATTACGGCGGACTCGTGCAATTGATCCGAGGAGTCCTCGTTGTGGAGTAATTCGCGGGTTTCGCGCAGATAAGCACCTGACTGCAGCCACAGGCTCTCGATCATGGCGAGCATGACGGGAGACTGGGCGGCGGCGTAAATCGTGAAATGAAAGATTCGATTTTTTTCCAGGCTGCTGGCTACGCCTTTGGGCGTACGGCGCTCTTGGGTGATTTCTTGCGCCAACTGTTCCAACTGATCCAGCACGGAGGAGGTCAGCAAGGGGCCGGCCCACTCGGTGACGGTGCCTTCGATCAGAACGCGCGCACGGCGAATATCGCTCAAGCAGGCTTTGGTGATCAGCGGAACACGCGTGGTGCCGTTGGGCAACGGCTCTAGCCCCTGTTGTGCGACCAGGCGGCGTAGTGCTTCACGCACGGGCATGGTGCTGGTGCCCAGCGCGTCGGCCAGGTATTGAATACCCAGCACTTGGCCGGCACGGTACTCCCCATGCATCAGCTTGTTTCGCAGGGCTTGATAGACCGCTTCGTTAACGGATTGCCGAACGATAGGTTGAAAAGCTTCGAGCGGAGCACTGGCGCTTGCAGCATCTGAATGTTTCATTAGATTCCGTCACAAAATGAGTTCGAGCAATGATTTGTGATTTTTGATCAATTCTACGGACGGACTTCTTTGACAATAAATCAGAGCTAACCCTTAGCCACCTAACTCATCATGGGCAACGCGGCAGAACGTATGATCGCGTCGCATATCAAGGTTTACAGCGTAGTGAATCAGGGTGCAGGCTTGACCATTACCGGGATTGGCAGCTCGTTAAGCCCCTTGAACTCCTGCAAGGAAAAGCTGGTTTGCGCTTGCCGGACACCCGGCAAACGGTGCAGTTTCCGTTGCAACAACTCCGAATAGCTGTCCAGGTCCTTGGCCACCACCATGAGCAAAAAGTCGGCCGGGCCTGCAATGCCATGACACATCACTACCTCCGAAATATCGCGTACCGCTTCTACAAACTGCACCGAACGCGCTTCGTTCTGAAAGTCCACACTGATGCTGACGAAGGCCACCACACCGTAGCCCAGGCCGCGACGATCCAGCCGGGCGTGGTAGCCTGAAATAAGTCCGGCTTCTTCCATGCGACGGATCCGGCGCCAGCAAGGCGACTGCGATATACCCACTTTTTGCGCCAGCTCGCTTGTGGTGAGCCTGGCGTTTCGTTGCAGCTCGGCCAGTAAACTGCAATCCACCTCATCCAAATCTATTTGCATAAAAAAACCTGTTTTTAAAGTTTTCTAGAAAAAATTATGCTTCTATAAAAAACAGCTTGGCGCAAGACCCTTAAATCCCTAAGATCAACGCATAAATTTAAGTGGGATTAAATAATGAAACCACAGACAACATTCAGCTTTACCCCTGTGCCCGCCTGCTCGGGTGACTGCATCGCGCCACTGATGGAAACCTTCGGGCAAGAGGCATGGCACACTCCCCTTGGCGCGCAACGCGACTTTGGTTTTCCAGCGACCCACGCGACCTGTTCCATTGGTCGCATAGGTCATGATTAATGTACCGGGAACAGAACAAATGAATGCTTCCAAGGCATCGGCTGACAAGGGAGTCAGCGAGACAGAGCGCATTGTTTCGGAAGAAAAAGCGCAGTTGGATTTCAGCCAATCCATGAGCTATGGCGACTACCTGCACCTGGACGAGGTGCTGGGCGCTCAGCATCCGCTCTCGCCTGCCCACGACGAAATGCTGTTCATCATCCAGCACCAGACCAGTGAGCTCTGGATGAAACTGATGCTGCACGAACTGAACGCGGCCACTGAATCGGTCGCTGCTGACCGATACGCCGACAGCTTCAAGATGCTGGCGCGTGTCTCGCGCATCATGGAACAACTGGTCAGCGCCTGGACGGTGCTCTCGACCATGACCCCGCCGGAATACACTGCCATGCGGCCTTATCTGGCCAGCTCCAGCGGTTTTCAAAGCGCGCAATATCGCTGTATTGAGTTTGCTTTGGGCAACAAGAATGCCGCTATGCTCAAGCCACATGCACACCGCCCTGAGCTGCTCCGCCAGGTTGAGGCCGCTTACCGTGCCCCCTCGCTGTACGATGAGTCGCTGCGTCTGTTGGCCCGCCAGGGTTTTGACATTCCCGCAGACTATCTGGAGCGTGACTGGACGCAGCCCTACGTGGCCAGCCCCGAAGTCGAAGCTGCCTGGTTGCAGGTTTACCGTGACCCACATGCACACTGGGACCTGTACCAGCTGGGTGAGAAACTGACCGACATTGAGGACGCCTTCCGTCTTTGGCGTTTCCGCCATGTCACGACGGTTGAACGCGTCATCGGCTTCAAGCGCGGCACGGGTGGCACAGGCGGCGTCAGCTACTTGCGCAAGATGCTGGACGTGGTGCTGTTCCCTGAAATCTGGACAGTTCGGACCGCGCTGTAATGCCAGCTTCACACGACTTACTCTCCGCGCAGGAGCGCGAGCGCGAATACTCGCCCAGCTCCTGTATAGGCGGAAACTACGCGCCTTACATTGAGGACTACGCCACGCTTAGCGCAGCGGCCTTGCAAAGCGGATCACGTCATACCGAGCTGACCTATGGCAGTGCCGCCGCGCATAAGCTCGACCTCTTTTTGCCTGAGCCGCGCGACTCGGAATCCCTCCCACCGCTGCTGCTATTTATTCACGGCGGCTACTGGCAAGAGCTCTCCAAGGCGTCCTCTCTGTTCTCGGCCCCGGATTGCACCAACACGGGTATCGCCTTTGCGGCCATCGATTACACCTTGGCACCGCAAGCCTCTGTCCATGACATGGTGCTGGAATGCCGCCAGGCACTGCGCTGGCTGTATGAGCACGGTAAAGAGCTGGGTTTTGATCCACAACGTATTGTCGTTTCCGGCAGTTCTGCCGGTGCGCATCTGGCAGCCATGTGCTGCCTGCGCGGATGGAAAGACGACCCTGATTTGCCTGTCGGCGCACCTGCAGCCGCGGTGCTGGTATCGGGCATTTACGATCTACAGCCCCTGATTGGCACCAGCATCAATGAGGCACTGTCTCTGGACGTGGACAGTGCACGGGCGATTAGCCCTCAACTGCTTGATCTGAACGGATTTCCTCCCACCATCATTAGCTGGGGAGAAATCGAAACCTCGGCGTTCAAACGCCAGAGTCAGGCTTTTGCCGACGCGCTGAACGCACTGGGCGCCCAATATCTGCCCCCCATCGAAATGCCCGCACGCAACCACTTCGATGTCATTGTTGACCAGGCTCGCCCCAACACCCGTTTGGGCGATGCAACGCAGGCGCTCTTTGCGTCTTTGCCGGTCATCTCTACTCGGAGCAAGTGATGAAACAAGTTGTCGACGTCGGGCTTCCTCCCCTCAAGCAAGCGTTCTCCTGGGCTGTCAAAGCCAAAGGGGAAATGCTGTTCATGGTAGCCGGGCCTGTGCGGCCGGACGGCAGCATCGATACGGGAAGCATCGAGCAACAGGCTCGCCTGACCTTTGCCAATATGCAACGGGCCACTCAAGCAGCGGGAGCTAGCCTGGAAAACGTCACCCAAGTGCTGATTTACATGACTGATATCGCCGATATGGACGTCATCGACAAGGTCTACAGGGAGTCTTTCTCCGCGCCCTTTCCCAACCGAGCCAGCGTGGGCGTGGCCGCTTTAGTGGAGCCGGGCATGAAGCTGGAGGTTGTGGCTTACGCCATGATTCCTTGAGGCTGACAAAGGTGGGACGCCGCAGCAGCCCCCACCTGTTTACAGCGAGTCAAACGGATCCTGCGTGCTGGGCAAGCCCGTATCATCTCCCAGTACAAAGCGCGGGATGAACTGCAGCACATACTGTCGCATGGCCTCGACCAGACGCTGTGCATCGGGACGTAGTTCGCGTGATCGCAGCGACACCACGCCGACCATATAAGGCACGTGGATATCAATGGGGCGCAACACCACATTCGGCAGTGGCAGGCCGTGGGCAGTGAAGGGGTCGATCAAGGACACGCCTACCCCTTGGCTGGCCAGAACCAGCCCTTCCAAAGACGATGCAACCTCGATATGACGAATATCTTCCGGTGCTTCCGGACTGGCGCGCAACAGAGCGGTTGCCAGGGTATGACGCAGGCGATGGCGGTTCTGAATGGAAATCAGGGGCGTGCCTTGAATATCACTCAAACGCACCAGTTCGTGCTCGGACAGGGGATGATCCAATGCCATACCCAACAGACACGGACTTTGTCCTGACCAGTGCAAGGTGCAACCATCAATATCGAGCGGCAAACTGGTAACAGCCAGATCTGCCCGCCCTTCGTCGATGGCTTGCACCACCTCTTCCGGCTTTACCGTATCAATAATCAGCTTTTGCTTGAAGGCGGGATCGTGATGCTCCATGATGCCCAGCGCTTGGGGCAGCAACCCAATAGCCAGCGCATGAGTGGCCACGATACGCAGGGGCCGCAGGCCGCCACGGGCGATTTCCAGAGCGCGACTTTGCAGCACCTCCAGATTCATCAGCACCGGCCTGGCTTCCAGATAAAACTCGCGCCCTTGATCGGTCAGGGTGACCTGCGGACGGGTACGAGTAAAAAGCCTGAAGCCCAGTTCCTGCTCCAGCTCCTGAATCTGGCGGCTGACCACAGGCTGCGAGCGGTCCAGCAACCGGCCGGCAGCGGTCACACTGCCTGCGGACATCACAGCTGCAAAAGCTTCTAATTGGCGAATTTCCATGTCGGTCTATGTGAATGCCGCATTTATCAACATGAAATATTCTAATGCGGAATAGTTAGCCGGACTAGCGTTTCACGCCGAAACACTGCTCCAACGTGGGGAAAGAACCATCACGCACCTCCGCCGCGTACTGCGCTGCCGCTTGCGAGATCAAGGCACCCACATCCGCGTAAGGTTTGGCAAATTTGGGAATCTTGCCGTTAGTCAGGCCCAGGATATCTTCAGTTACCAACACCTGGCCATCACACGCAGGCGAGGCACCGATACCGATCGTAGGAATGGCGATGGTTTCGGTAATCCGGCGGCCCACACTTTCCGCCACCCCTTCCAGCACCACACCCCAGGCACCGGCCTGAGCATGTGCGACGGCATCGTCCAACACGCGCTGGGCGGCAGCATCGGTCATGCCTTGAGCCTTGTAGCCACCCATAGTGTTGACGTACTGAGGCATCAAACCCACGTGGGCCAACACAGGCACGCCGCGCTCGACCAGAAAGCGGGTCGTTTCAGCCATGGCTTGACCGCCTTCCATCTTCACTGCCTGGGCACCACTGGCCGCGAGCATACGCGATGCGTTGGCAAATGCCTGCTGGGGTGATTCCTGATAGCTGCCAAAGGGCATATCCACGACAATACAAGCGTGCTTAGTAGCACGCACCACGGCCGCAGCATGGGCAGCCAACATATCCACCGTAATGCTCAGGGTGTCAGGCATGGCATACCCTACCATCGCGGTCGAATCGCCCACCAGGATCATATCCATGTGCTCGTCCAGCATTCGTGCGATAGGCGCGATATAGGCTGTTAACGACGCAATTTTTTGTTTGCCCTTATAGGCGGTCAGAGCGGGAACGCTAATGCGAACCTGCGTGGTATGTACGCTCATACTTACTCCAGCTGGAACCCCATAGGACAACGCTTATATGGGATTATGAATGATGCAGATTGCAACATCTTAATAAAAAATCCAGTCGACGCCTCTATAATCGCCGCAGGACAAAAAACAATAAGCCAATTTCCTGCCTACGTACAAGCTTCACGTGTCCATCCCGTGTGGATTCAGGTCCCTTTAAGGACTTTTGCCTTGACACCGCCTGTACTCTAGGACCTGTTAACACGATGTAAGGAGATTGCGTTAACAGGCCCTAGGCCCCGATCGTTCCCCATGCGCGGTGGTTTCATCAGCCAGACCCTGGCTGTTTTGCCGTGCACTCTACCGAGGAGAGACTTATGTCGACTACCCCCCCAACAATCACCTTCCACGACGATAACCGCGCGCCACAACTGGGCCTGGGTGTCTGGCAGGTGCCTGCCGAGCAAACGGCCGATGTGGTGTGCAGTGGCATCGAGGTAGGCTACCGCCTGATCGACACTGCTGCCATCTACGGCAACGAGGCCGAAATCGGTCAAGGGATTCGTCAGTCCAAGGTGCCACGCGAGGAGCTGTTTGTGACCACCAAGCTGTGGAATGACATGCATGGCCACGACAACACCCGTGCAGGCTTTGAAGAAAGCATGGACAAACTGCAGCTCGAATATGTGGATCTGTACCTGATTCACTGGCCTGTGCCCAAGAACCGCCAGTACATCCAGACCTGGGAAACACTGATCAATCTGCGCAATGAAGGCCGCGTCAAATCCATTGGTGTGTGCAACTTCCTGCCCCAGCACCTGCAAACCTTGCTGGACAAGACCGGCGTGTTGCCTGTGCTCAATCAGATTGAGCTGCACCCCGGCTTTCAGCAGGCAGAGTCTCGCCACTACCATGAAGACCACGCTATCCAGACGCAAGCCTGGAGCCCACTGGGACTGGGTACGCTGTGGGACAATCCGGTACTGAACAAGATTGCCAAGGAACATGGCCGCTCTGTGGCGCAAGTCATGCTGCGCTGGCAGATTCAACTGGGCAATATGGTGATTACCAAGTCCACCTCCCCCGAACGCCAGCGCGACAATATGGACATTTTCAGCTTCGAGCTCAGCGAGCAGGACATGGCAGACATTGCCGGTCTGGACCAGGCCGAAGGTCGTCTTGGCCCGGATCCAGAATTGTTCCGCTTGCCCAAAAGCACCGTCTAAGGCTAAGCCTTGGGGCGCACCCGTCTTGCAGGCCCGGACAGAAAGGCGGCAAGAAGAGGCGCCAGAGCAAACAGCCACAGCAGAGCCTGCGCTGACTGGCGCGCGCCCTGCACCCCACCGGGGTCTGCAAAGCCCGAGGCCGTGGTGATGATCCCGGCCAATGCAGCCCCCAAGGCCATCGTAAACAGCTGCAAGGTCGTAATGGCAGCCGAGGCAATATTCTCCTGGCCCTTGGGCGCGGAATGAAAGACCCGTGTCAGCAGGTGCGGCCAGGCCAGACCAATCCCTATTCCAACGCCCAGTAAGGACAGGTACAAGGCCCAGGAATAATCCCTGCCTTCGCTCAAACCCTCCCACGGGATAAACACGCCCAGGGCAGCCAGCGACAAGCCCGAGAGCACAGGCCCGGCAATAATCAATCTGTCCCCGGTTTTCAGCCCACGGCTGGAACTGGCAATCGAACCCAAGGTCCAGCCACCGGACATCAAGGCAGTCAGGTAGCCGGCTTTCAGCGGGCTCATGTGATGGATGATCTGCAAGAAATACGGAATGAAGATTTCCGTTGCCACCGCCACACTGACCAAGCCAATACCAGCGTACAAACTACCCAAGGCGGTGTTGATGGAATAGGTGCCCTGCGGAAACAGGCGGCTGGTGGACTTGCTGTCGGCACGCGCCATCAGATACACCAGCATCGCGCCACCCACGACACCGGCCAGATTGATCATCCACGACGTGGACAGGCTACCTGCCGACATGACCAGTACCGAGGCGGTCAACAACAAGACCTTGCCCAAGGTCGAACCGGATTGACGCGTTTCAGGGGCACGCGCATCACGCAACTGGGTCCAGACCAGAATCGCCAGCAAAGCGGCACACGGCAGGACACTCCAGAAGGCCAGACGCCATTGGCCCATCTGGGCAAACACCCCGCCAATCGCCGGTCCCGACAAGGTCGCCACGCCCCACATGCTGGACACCAGGGCCATCACGCGCGGCCAAAGCCGCTCTTCAAACACCAACCGGATCGAGGAGTAGCTCAGACCCAATAACAAGCCGCCCCCCAATCCTTGAATCGTGCGGGCAAAAAGCAGGAAAGGCATGGAAGGCGCTGCCGCGCACAAGGTCGTGCCAATCGCAAAGAACAGCAGCGACACCAGAAAGCTGTGTCGCAGGCCCCATTTTTCCAGGACTTGTGGTGACAGGGCCGAGCCCAGAATGGATGCCACCACAAAGAGCGTGGTATTCCACGCGTAGTACTCCAGCCCGCCTATATCCTCCACTACGGAAGGCAGAATCGTGGTCGCCACGTACACATTGATCGCGTGAACAGCCACGCCTCCGGCCAAGGCCAGCGAACGCAAGCCATTACGGCCAGACAACAACTCAGACCAAGATGCTTCTTGGGTATTCGCCATTTTTCTTTACCCACACAAAAGGCCGGCAAAAGAGCCGGCCCCTGAACACACAAATGCGCCAGAGGCATGACACCACTGGCGCACCTGCAGGCGTGTCAAATCACGCCGTGGCCTGCTGCCGAGCTTACGCTTTCAACAAACCCCGCAACACGTACTGCATGATACCGCCATGACGGTAATAATGCGCTTCGCTAGGCGTATCAATTCGGACCAGGGCCTCGAACTCAATATCACCAGCACGCACTTTGACCTTCTCGGGGATTCTGTCCTGATTCAAGGCGGTAATGCCTTCGATATCGAAGACTTCGTCACCCGTCAGACCCAGGGTTTCCGCGTTTTGGCCAGCCGGGAACTGCAAAGGCATCACGCCCATACCCAGTAAATTGCTGCGGTGAATACGCTCGTAAGACTCGGCAATGACTGCCCGTACACCGAGCAGCACCGTGCCTTTGGCCGCCCAGTCACGCGAAGAACCCGAACCGTATTCCTTGCCCGCCAGAATGACCAGCGGGACACCGGCACTCAAGTAATTGCGCGAGGCATCGTAAATCGTTGCCACGGGCGCGCCATCTTGCGTGAAGTCGCGTGTATAGCCCCCTTCCGTGCCCGGAGCCAGTTGATTACGCAAGCGCACGTTGGCAAACGTGCCGCGAATCATGACTTCATGGTTACCGCGACGCGAGCCGTACGAGTTGAAGTCCTGCGGCTGTACGCCGTGGTCCATCAAATACGTGGCCGCTGGCGACATGCGTGCAATCGACCCAGCCGGACTGATGTGGTCGGTCGTCACCGAGTCACCCAGCTTGGCCAACACGCGTGCGCCACGAATATCCGAGACAGGGCTGGGGTCACGCTTCAGGTCAATGAAATAAGGGGGTTTGCGCACGTAGGTAGAGGAATCCTGCCATTCAAAACGATCCCCTTCGGGCGTAGGCAGAGAGCGCCAACGTTCATCACCGGCAAACACATCGGCATAACCATCACGGTACATATCCGAGGCGATCGCCTTGCTGATCACGTCCTGCACTTCAGCGGCAGAGGGCCAGATGTCTTTCAGATACACATCCTTGCCATCGCTACCCTGCCCCAAAGGCTCCTTGTACAGGTCGATATCCATCGTGCCCGCCAAGGCGTAGGCCACCACCAGCGGTGGCGACATCAGGTAGTTCATTTTCACTTCGGGGTGAATACGGCCCTCGAAGTTACGGTTGCCCGACAAGGTGGACACCACGGCCAGATCGTTTTGATTAATCGCCTGGCTGACTTCTGGAATCAGTGGGCCGGAGTTACCAATACACGTGGTGCAACCGTAACCCACCAAGTCAAAACCCAGCTTATCCAGATAGGGGGTCAGGCCGGCACGTTTGTAGTAGTCAGTGACCACGCGTGAGCCTGGGGCCAAACTGGTTTTCACCCAAGGCTTGCGGCTCAAGCCCTTTTCCACGGCTTTCTTGGCCAGCAGACCAGCGGCCATCATCACACTTGGGTTGGAGGTATTGGTACACGAGGTAATGGCGGCAATCACCACCGAGCCGTGATCCAGCTCGCACTGGCTACCGTCGGCCAACGTGAACGTCACCGCCGCTTTACGGGGTGCTGGCGGCTTGTGCGAAGGCACATCCGAGGCGGGGAAACTTTCTTCCACCGCCTCGTCATAGGTCGCCACATCATCGCCCAGCAGATCACGTACCGAGGTACGGAAGGCGGATTGGGACGAGGACAGGGCAATGCGGTCTTGCGGGCGCTTGGGGCCGGCAATCGAGGGGACGACCGTGGACAAATCCAGCTCCAGGCGCTCGGAGTAGCGAGGCTCGTGCTGCGGGTCATGCCACAGACCCTGGGCCTGGGCATACTCACGCACCAGGTCGATCTGCTCTTTGGAGCGACCCGTCAGCTCCATGTAGCGCAGGGTTTCCTCGTCAATCGGGAACATGGAAATAGTAGAGCCGTATTCAGGGCTCATATTGCCGATCGTGGCACGGTTGGCCAAAGGCACAGCGCTGACGCCAGGGCCATAGAACTCCACAAACTTGCCCACCACACCGTGCTTGCGCAGCATATCGGTAATCGTCAGCACCAAGTCTGTCGCCGTGGTGCCTTCAGGCATTTGACCCGTCAGCTTGAAACCCACAACGCGGGGGATCAGCATGGAAATGGGCTGGCCCAGCATAGCAGCTTCGGCCTCGATACCACCAACGCCCCAGGCCACCACGCCCAGACCATTGACCATCGGTGTGTGCGAGTCCGTACCCACACAGGTATCGGGATAGGCCAGTTGACGGCCTTGTTCGTCGCGCGTAAAGACCACGCGGGCCAAGTGTTCCAGGTTCACCTGGTGAACAATACCCGTGCCCGGTGGCACGACCTTGAAGTTATCGAATGCACTTTGGCCCCAGCGCAGAAACTGGTAGCGCTCCATGTTGCGCTCGTACTCGATCTGTACGTTGCGCTCAAAAGAACTGGGTTTGCCAAAATCGTCCACGATCACCGAGTGGTCAATGACCAGCTCTACCGGTGCCAGGGGGTTAATTTTTTGCGGGTCGCCACCCAGCGCCTGCATGGCTTCACGCATGGCTGCCAAGTCCACAACGGCTGGCACACCGGTAAAGTCCTGCAGCACAACACGTGCGGGGGTAAAGGCGATTTCACGATCGGGCTCGGCAGCAGGATCCCAGGCGGCCAGGGCGCGAATATCATCCGCGGTCACATCGGCGCCATCCTCGGTGCGCAGCAGGTTTTCCAGCAGGATCTTCAAGCCATACGGCAGGCTGGCAACATCCAGGCCATCTCCACGAACCGCATCCAACCGATAGTAGTCGTAGGACTGCCCGCCGACATCCAACTGGTGCAAAGCCTTAAAACTATCTACGCTTTTCATATCGGGATCTCCATGGAAAGGTGCCGGCCGATACCATTCAATTTACCCAGCCAGCGATACTCATGTGGTAATTGTCTATTGGTCTAGACCATTTCACATCTTACACGTTGCTGTTACCCCCTGCCGGACGGACTGTCCTTGCCGTGGTCTCTAGCCGCATTTAAACGACCCCAAAAAAATTCTTTACGTATAATGGATTAGGGCAGTTCTTGCCTTCTCCAGCTCCTTCCAGCCCTTTTCATCCTAGCACTCGCCCATCCTCATGTTTTTTGTCGATCTGCGCCGGCTGATTTTGCTGCTGGCTACCGCTAGCAGCCTGCTGACCATGGGTTACACCTTATATGGAGCCTACTGGGCCGAACGTACCCTGTTAATGGATCAGGCCCTGGAAAAGAACCGGGCCTATGCGCTGAAACTGGCAAGCAGCACGGATGCCTTTATTGCCAATTTGCAGCAGCAACTTCGTTACAGCGCCAATCTGCTCTCGGGCCCCACCCCAAAAACTGAGCAGCAGCTCAATGCGGAGGTCAACCGCCTGCACGAACAAAACAACAGCTTCAACTCGGTGCTAATTCTGGATGCCAAAGGCCAGGTACTGGCCAATGCCCCTTACAACCTCGGCCTACTGGGAACCGTATTGCATAGCGAGGGCGCCCGACATGCCCTGAACAGCAAAATCCCCCTGGTCAGCTCCCCGTACATGTCGGCCACTGGCCGGCTGCTGATCTTTCTGTCGTACCCCATTCTTGACGTTGATGGTAACTATCAGGGCCTGGTAGGCGGCTCCATCTATCTACATGAACCCAATAGCCTGAATGCGCTGCTAGGCGAGCACTTTCATCGTGACGGCTCCTACATCTATGTCGTCGACAAAAACAAACGTCTGCTTTATCACCAGGATACAAGTCGCATCGGCGAGATTATCAGCGACAACCCTGCCATTGATGCCGTCAACCAAGGCAGGATTGACGCCCTGACCCTGGAGAACTCTCAAGGCACAGACATGCTGACCGGCTTTGCCCCCAGCAAGGATGTGCAATGGGGCTTGGTCGTACAAAGCCCCACCGACATCGTGTTGAAAGAACTTAGCGGCCTGATGGGTAAAGTGTTGCGCAACTCCATCCCATTTTTTATCGCTGTTCAGATCCTTATCTGGATGCTGGCCATGCTTATTGCCAAACCTTTGCGCCAGTTGGCCCGCCTGGCCCCCCACTTGGATACAGACGAGGCTGGCTCCCGCATCGGCCAGGTTCATGCCTGGTACTTTGAGTCCCGCCAAATCAAACTGGCGATGCTACTGGGCCTTAAACGCGTCAATCGCAAGATGGGCGCCATGGATATCGAGCGCAATACTGACCCACTCACCAGCCTGACCAATCGTCGTGGCATGAATGTCATGCTCCAGCAATGGAAAGATACGGATATGCCTTTTTCCATTCTGGCGGTCGATATCGACCACTTTAAGCGTATCAATGACACGTATGGCCACGATGTGGGCGACCTAGTACTGTGCTTTCTGGCCGATACCATGCGAGCCTGCACCCGTGACACGGACCTGGTCTGCCGAGTCGGGGGAGAAGAATTCAGTATCTTCCTGCCTGATCAGGATATCGACCAAGCCGTACAACTGGCCGAGCGTCTGCGCATATTGATCAGTAAAACCAACAGCCCCACAGGCTCGCCCATTACCATCTCCATCGGAGTGGCGAATTGGCCCATCCATGCTCGTGAACACAGCACTGTCTTGAAATTGGCCGACGAGGCGCTCTACACAGCCAAACGCAATGGCCGCAACCGTGTTGAAATCAGCTCTCAGAACAATCAGGTGAGAGAAATGCCCCCTGCCCTCTGAGCAAGAGGAGGCTGGGCCAACTTAAAGACGGCGCAGCACCTTGATCTGCACATCCACCTGCAGGTCAAGGCTCGACAACTGACGCACACGCTCCAGACCCGGCATACTGGCACGAAACATATGAGGGGTCATCAACAACAAATCTGTAATTTGTTCCTGCGTGTGTAGCGATATCTCAAAACGGATACGCTCGCTATGCTCCAAGCAAAAGCCGACTGCCACAGCTTGCTCCTGGCTCTTGTCGACCTTCAAACTGCTGTAAATGATACGGCGCAGCTCCAACAAATGGTCTGGTCCTGTCTCCACCTGCACCCAAATGCCGCCGGGTTTCAGCGCCCGTAAAAACTCATCGGGCACGGCAAAACCAAACAGGCACAGCACGGCATCCAAGGCACCATCAGGCACGGGCAAATGTGCGTTGCTCCCTACCAGCCAACGTATGTCTGGTGAGCTGCGTGCTGCTGCCATGACAGCCCATTTGGAAATATCCAGACCGATCAGGGCCAGTTGCCCCTGTTGATCCTGCTGACGCAAATAACGCGGATAATAGCCTTCCCCACAGCCTGCATCCAGACAAGCGTAGGGCGCCTCCCCTTCCAATCCATCCATCAAAGCACGCCACACACCTGCGGCAATAGGTTCGTATACCCCCGACTCCAGATAACGGCGACGCGCCGCCACCATCTCCTTGCTATCTCCTGGATCACGTGAGCGCTTGTTTTGTACAGGAAGCAGATTGATATAGCCCTGGCTGGCCGTATCGAAACAATGGCCCGAAGGGCAGCGCCAGCTGGGAGCCTCGAACAAGAGCGGCAAGCCGTCCAAGGGACAGCACAGTTGCTCAAATAGGGGCGGGGAAAAGTCAGACATGAATGAATCGCTCTACGGCCACCGTGGCCAAGGCGATAGTGTAGCGCCCCGGCTTGCCTGTACCGGGGGTCACGACAAATTTACGACTCGGACGCAAAGGCCAGCGCGTCGCGCAACAAGGCCTCGATCAAGGGCTGAATGTTGTGGGCAGCCGCTTCGTTGTAATCAAAGGGCCACTGCTCTTGCATATAGCAGCACTGTGCCATCTCCAACTGCACAGCATGAATGTTCTGCTGAGGACGTCCGTAATGGCGGGTAATGTAGCCACCTTTGAAACGACCATTCAGCACACTACTGTAGTCTTTGTTGGCCAAGGCCGTTTTCATCAGGCGATCGCTCAAGGCAGGATCACAGCTCTGACCATTGGCCGTCCCGAAATTCAGATCCGGCAGACGGCCTTCAAAAAAGCGCGGAACCACCGAACGAATCGAGTGCGCATCCCACAGGACTACACGACCGTGCAAGGTCAGAAGACGCATCAGCTCTTCTTCCAGCTTCTGATGATACGGCAGCCAGATGCTCTCGCGACGCTGGGCAATCTCACGTTCGTCCGGCTCTTGTCCAGGCTGGTAGATAGGCTCATCGTCAAAGGTATCCAAAGGACAGAGACCGGTCACACTTTGCCCTGGGTACAGGCTGGCATTGTCCGGCGGGCGGTTCTGATCGACAACAAAACGCGAGTACGTCGCCACCAGCACAGACGCGCCCAATTGCTGAGCGCACTCGTATAGACGGGGAATATGCCAATCCGTATCCGGCACCTGACGCGCTGACTCCGTAAAACGCGCCAGCAAGGCCGATGGCACATAGGTGCCCGAATGGGGCATGGAAATCAACAAGGGGGCAGTGCCCGGATAAAACTCAAAGGCCGCAGGAACGGTCATGGCAGACTCCAGTCTGTTTCAGCACACAATCAAGAAGAAATAGGATACAGATCACCCCGGCGGTGCAGCCAGGCCGGGAGCGACTCTCGCATGCGCTGCACGCGCGCGGGATCCAGATCGGCACAGATATAGCCAGGGTGATCGGGCATGCAGGCCAATACCGTACCCCAAGGGTCAATAATCATGCTGCGGCCCAGACAAGGCATAGCGGGGCCAGGGCCACCGATCTGCGCGGCGGCCAGTACGTAGCACTGGTTCTCAATGGCACGGGCACGCAACAGGACCTCCCAGTGATCACGGCCAGTATGCACATTAAAGGCTGCCGGCACCACCAGCACATTCGCGCCACGGGCACGCAAGGTACGGAACAGCTCGGCAAAGCGCATGTCGTAGCAAATGCTCAGGCCCAGATTCAGCTCCCCAACCTGCACATTTTGCAAATGCTGACCATGGCAGAAATCGTCGGACTCACGATATTCCAGACCATTTACCACGGCGTCGTACAAGTGCACCTTGCGGTATTGCGCCACGATTTCACCGTCTGGCGAAAACGTCACGCTGGTATTGCCCAGGCGATGATCATCAGGACGGCGCTCGTGCATGGAACCCAGATGAATCCAGGCACCGGTGCGGCGAGCCAGGCTGGCCATGTGATCGGTCACCAGACCCGGAATGGGTGTGGCGTTTTGCTGCAACCATTGCGTATCACCACGCACATCGCTGTACTCGGGAGTCACAATCAACTGTGCCCCGTCTTTGGCGGCGGCCAGCACCCAATGTTCTAGCTGATCCAAATTGGTTTGGCGGTCGCGGCCGCTATCCAATTGCACCAGGGCAACACGTGTCGTAGACATACTTTTATCCTTTCGGACCGGCTCAGTACTGCAAGGCGCGGGCCGTTTCCAAGGCCAGACGGGACAAGACACTCGCCCCCTGGCCACCATATAAAGAGGTGCTGGTGCGGCCATCGGTAAAGCCATCGGCCATCACGGCCAGCACCACACTGCGTTCGCCCATCGTCAAGATACCGGCATCGTGACGCAAACCGGGCAAGGAGCCGGTCTTGTGAGCCAGTTGAGCGATAGAAGGCAGCATTGCCGCAAAGTGACCGCGTTCGCGCTGGTCCGCCAGCATATCCAGCCCCTGCTGACGCAGGTTTTCCGGCAAAGCAGGCGAATGCAACAGGTACAGCAAGGCCGAGCAAGCATCCTGGGCCGTGGTCCAGTTGTCCTTGCCGGCCTCGCGCGCCTTCATATCCATCATGTGACGCTGCAAGTCCGTATGCTGCAAACCAGCCTGGGCGCTCCAGGCATTAATGTTATCCATGCCCAGCAAATCGATCAGGGCATTGGTGGCGACGTTATCGCTCAGGATAATCATCAGCAAGGCCAGCTCGCGCAGGCTCAGGCTGGGTACGCCGGGCAACTGACTCAAAATGCCGGTGCCGGGTGTGCGATCGCCCTCGGGCAGAGGGTAAACCGACTCCAGCGACAGCTTGCCCTGGGCCACCTGCTCCAGCAAACACAAGAGCATGGGCGTCTTGATCAGGCTGGCCGACGGCATGACGCGCTGCGCATGCCAGTCAAACAGGGAAGTGCCATCGGTAGCGTAGACCGCCATCGAAATACGGGCGGACTCCTGGGTCAGCAAAGGCTCCAGTCGCTCTTGCAAGCGTTCACGAACCAGCGGCGCATCCAACAACTCGCTTCCCACGGTAAACATACACTCTCTCCTTCAGTACTCAGACCAGAATCATGAACAGGCCAGCGAACATCAACAGATTGATGATCATGACCGCCCAGCCGTTATACAGCATGTACTTAAGTTGAGTGGAGCGTGCCAGGCCCATCTGGCCGAACATATCTGAAGAAGGGAAAGGGCCAAACCAATCAATCTGCGAACTGCCCAAAATGACGGCAGCGGTTGCAGCAGGGCCCACCCCGGCAGCAGCCAGAACCGGGCCGAAAATCTTGGCGGTAAAGGTCATCTGCGCCACAGCAGCACCCGGGATATGGCCCACCACGTTAAAGGCCACGATCAGCATGCACAGCACCGCGCCACTGATACCAATCAGGTACGGTTGCACCGAATCGAGCAAGGCGTGATAGGCGTTCAGTTGGTCCACCAGTACCAGCACCGGGTTGAACAGCCAGAACAGGAAGAAGATCCAGATCAGCTTACCCGCACCAGCATACATGGCCTGCAGGATTTCGCGTGGGTTCATGCCACCGGCCAGACCTGTCGCTGCCCCCAGGGACACCATCACAATAATGGCGTAAGCAAAGCCAGCTTTAGAGGCGATACCCACAGCAGCCAGACCCACAATGGTGATGCAAAACGCCCAGGCAGCACGCACCGCCTTGGGTGAAGCCTTGGCATTCACGTCAAACGCAGCCGCACCTTGAGCGGCCTCTTCGTACTGAAACTGGTCTTTGGTGATCTTCTGAATGCGACCGGACATGAACCAGCCCGTCAGCAAGGTGGCAGCCGCCATAGGCAGACCGGCCACCAGCAGGTAGTCGGTGTAGCTCAAACCCGTCAGACCCGTTACCGTCACCACGTTAGGGGTGAATGGACCCAGCACCAGACCGGCGGAACCGGCGCTTTGGAACAGGGCCGCCACAGCGGGGGGAGACAGACGCACGGCAGCAGCAATCGGGATCACCACCGCCGCAATAATGGCGTTACCGCCCGCCAAGGTACCCAGAGCGCCACAGATCAGGGTGGACGCCACCATGATGCCCAGACGCACACGCACCGGATTGGACAAGCCAATACGCTTGACAATGGCGCGTACCAATTGCTCGGCAGCACCAGTACGGGCGGCCACTTCACCCACCCCGGCGCCCAGCACAATAATCAAACCCACCACCGCAATGAACGAGCCCAGGGACTCGGCCAGCAGTTTACCCATGGCAATCGGCGTAGTACTGGTCATGATGGCGCCCAATACAATCGCACCAATCGTGGCCAGAACAATATCCACACCCAACAGGGCGATAAGCGCAAACACCACCACCGGCGTCAAGCCCCACAGGGAGCTTTCACCCGGCATGTAAAAGTGGGTGTACAAGGCAATCGCCATGCCAATTAAAAACACCACCATGGCTGCATTGCGCTTGCCCGTTGGCATTTGTTGCTGAATGACACTCATGTCGTCTCCTTAACGATCCTTCCTGACCAGTGTTCAATAACCGGCCTGCATGTGATGCAATCGCACCGCTCTGGTTGACTACCCCAGATCCTGGCGACTGCTTTCTTGTCCAATGCGCCGCTTATAGCGGGATAATCGGCGCATCCAGGCTTTGCGCCTGAGCGGCAAAGGCGCGGTTAAGCACCTGTCCGGGCCGCTGCTCCGGGGCGGCAGGATGAACCTGCACGCCATTCACAAACACGGTCTGCACACCTTGAGACGGTAAGGTGGGCTGCTCCCAGGTGGCGCAATCTTGCACCGTTTCGGGATTAAACACCACCAGATCCGCCCAGGCGCCGACTTGCAACACGCCGCGGTTTTCCAGCCCGAAAACCGAGGCAGGCATGGCCGTCATTTTGGCGACCGCCTGCTCCAGGGACATCAGGCCATCTTCGCGTACGTACCGCCCTAAAATGCGCGTGAAACTGCCCCACAAACGAGGGTGGGGATGCGCATCCGCAGGCAATCCGTCCGAGCCCACCATGCAACATGGGTGGCTGAAAATGCGCTGGACTTCTTTATCGTCCATCGCAAAGTAAATCGCGCCAGCAGGCAGTAAACGCCGTGCGGCCGTTTCCCGGTCACAGCCCCACTGCTCGGCAATCTCGGCCAGATACAGGCCATTGCACTCGGGATGAGGCTCGGACCAGGTAATACGAATCTGGTCTATGGTGTGGGCACGCTCAGGGATCAGGATCGTGGAACTGCCCGAATAGGGATAAATATCCAGGGTGGCCTGCACGCCATCGGCGCGGGCCCGATCAATATTGGCCAAGGTATGGCTGCTGCGGCCCCAATTGGCCGGCATCATGCACTTGTGGTGCGACACCAAGGTGGCACACTGCGTCTGACGGCCTACCGCCAGCACTTCTTCGACGGACTCCTGCACCGTGTCGCCCTCATTGCGAATATGGCTGGTGTGCAGGGAACCTTTGGAAGCGGCAACACGGGCCAAGCCTTCCAGTTCGGCCGGTTCGGCCATGCAGCCGGGCTCGTAAGCCAGGCCGGTACTAAAGCCCACGGCGCCTTCTTCCAAGGCCTGGGCCAACAAGGCTTCCATGGCCTTTTGCTCGTCGGCGTCAGGCTGGGACAAGGGGTCCTGCATCACGGCCATGCGCAAATTCGCGTGCCCGACCAACGCTGCCACGTTGATCATGGGCTTGAGATGGCGCACCGCTTGCACGTACTGCACCATATCGTCAAACAAGGGCGAATCGCCCAGCAAGGCCAAAGCCGCTGCCGAGTTGCCCGGCAAAGGAGCGGGGAAGGCGCTGACACCACAATTGCCGACCACAACCGTCGTAATGCCCTGGCTGGTTTTCCAGTCCAGAACGGGCCGTTCGATGAACATCAAATCATCATGGCCGTGAGTATCGATAAAGCCAGGAGCCACCACATGGCCGCTGGCGTCCACCGATTGCTCGGCGTGCCAGGCACTCAAGTCGCCAACCGCGACAATACGCCCCTCTCGAATACCCACATCACCACGCCAACGCGGGGTGGCCAAGCCATCAATAATCCAGCCATTGCTGATCTTGACGTCCAAGCTGCGGTCGTCTGTCTGCATTTACGTCTCCACTTACCCTCCCACAAAAAGGGGAGTTGACCGCATTATCCAAAGGTATTATTAATATGAAAAATTGTTTAAGTTAATTGATTAATCAGAAAATGAAATGGACAGACTTCCCAAGCACATCACGCTCAAGCACCTGAATGCCTTTGTTGCCGTCGCTCAGGAGGCCAGTTTCACCCATGCCGCGCGTCGTCTTTTTCAAACACAATCCTCGGTCACGGGCCTGATTCAGCAACTGGAAGTTGCCCTGAATACCACCTTGTTCAACCGCACCAGCCGCCGCGTATCCCTGACGCCTATTGGTCTGGAGTTCCTGCCGCGCATCACCCGCCTGCTGGCGGATTTTGATGGCGCCATCAGCGATGTCATGCGGTATGGGGAATTGAAAAGTGGGCGGGTCAGCGTGGCTGCCGCCCCATCGGCCATTACGGATCTGATAGCACCGGCTGCCGCGAATTTCTCGCAACAGCACCCCGCCGTGCGGCTGTACTTACGGGATGACAACTCAGGCCGCATTCAGCGTCAGATCGTGGCCGGGGAAATCGACTTTGGTCTGACCAGCCCCTGGGCAGATGTCCAAGGACTGGACAGTCAGCCCTTGCTGGAAGACCAGTTTGGCGTGCTCTATCGCAGCGACGACAAGCTAATCAAACCAGACGCCAATAACACGGTCAGTTGGTCTGCCCTGAATGAGCGCAAGCTGGTGGGCGTCGTAGACGAGACAGGCATCATGGCGGTGCTGCAATCACGGCCCGATCTGCCTATAGAAGCGTCAGCCCCGTTTTACGAGGCCTCCAGTACCACCTCTCAAGCGGCACTGGTGCAAAGTGGTCTGGCCATTGCCCTGCTGCCAGCCTTGGCCGCACAACGAGTCTTGATGCCCGGCCTGAGCTTTTCCTTGCTGCAGGCACCTACACTGGTCCGTACTCTCTGTTTGATGTTCCACCTGGAACATGATCTGACCCCCGCTGCTGCTGCCCTGGTAGAGGAAGTACGAGCCTACGTGAAAAAAGCTCCTTTACCGCCTGGGTGCCGTGCTCTGTGAGAGACGCACCGCGAAGCCGGACATAGAATCGCCCCACGCCTGGCCTGATCAGAATGCCGTCATACGAGGACTCCGTTCGGTACCCTTTTTGGTAAGGCCTGTCGGCGCGGCGTGCTCTTTTCGTCCTATCTGGCCGTCGACCTCTGAAATCATGGCCTCTCCCCTGCCCGCCTCCTCTCCTTTAACTCTCCACCTATATACCAGCACATTAAAAACGGGCCTGAGCAAAACGCTCAGACCCGTTTTTTCTTGCTGCCAGTATCCATCACTACTAAATAGAAGCCACCAGCGATTCAGTCTTTATCTACACGGCATTAAACCGTCAAACCACCCGACACTTCCAGCGTGGTGCCATTGATGAAACTGGCTTCATCCGAGGCCAAAAATGCATACACATTGGCGATTTCCTCGGGTTTGCCCATGCGACGCAGCCAACAATGGTCACGAAAGCCTTGCAGCACTTTTTCCGGGATGGTTTTCAGAATGTCTGTCTCGATAAAACCGGGACAGACGGCATTGACGCGTATCCCTTTGGGGCCCAACTCCCTGGCCCAGGTTTTGGTAAAGCCAATCACCCCGAACTTGCTGGCCGCGTAATTGGTTTGGCCATAATTGCCGTACAAACCCACCACGCTGGAAGCGTTCAGAATGCAACCGCTTTCCTGCTCCAGCATCACTGCCGCCACCGCCTGGGTGAAGTTGAAAACCGCTTTCAGGTTGACATCAATGACATCGTCAAACTGCTGCTCGGTCATGCGTACCAACTTGGCATCTTTAGTGATCCCGGCATTGTTCACCAACACATCAATGCGGCCAAACTTTTGCTTCACATCCGCCACCATGGCATCAATCTGCGCACGGTCTGTCACGTCCACGGTATAGCCCACAGCAGTAACGCCATTGCCACTTAAAGACTGCGCTGCTTGACTGACGGCATCCGCATTACGATCGCATAACACCACAACCGCTCCTTCCTGGGCAAACTTCCTGGCTGTTGCCAAACCAATACCTGCTGCCGATCCGGTAACAACCGCCACTTTATCTTTCAATCGCATTCCAGCTACCTTTTAAAAATCGCTCCACGCTGTCATGCAAACACAGGTTTTTACAGCACCCAAACAGACCATTGCCTGCAAACTCGTTCACACCAGCACACTGTTTTGTACTCCGATCACTTCCAGATCGCCAGTCAAAGTGAGCAAATTTTGTCCCAAAGGCAATGGCCCCAAAATGAACCACACTGCACGCCGACGCTTACTGGCCGGACGTAAACTTGGTGTGGCTGTTGATCAGGTTGCGGTAGTCGGGGATATGGTTGGAGAACAAGGCGCCCAGACCTTCCACGTCGTTACGCCAGTCGCGGTGCAGTTCGCACGCCACGCCGAACCAGGTCATCAACTGAGCACCGGCGGCAGACATGCGATCCCAGGCGGAATGGCGCGTCAGCTCGTTAAAGGTGCCCGACGCATCGGTGACCACAAACACATCAAAGCCTTCCTCCAGAGCCGATAAGGCCGGGAACGCCACGCACACCTCGGTGACCACACCGGCAATAATCAGTTGCTTCTTGCCAGTAGCCTTGATCGCTTTCACGAAATCTGCGTTATCCCAAGCATTGATCTGCCCAGGCCGGGCAATATACGGCGCATCAGGAAAGGCTTCTTTCAGCTCGGGGACCAACGGACCGTTCGGGCCTTCTTCAAAGCTGGTGGTCAAGATGGTGGGCAAGTTGAAGTACTTGGCCAGATCAGCCAGCGCCAGCACATTGTTCTTGAACTTGTCGGGATCAATATCACGCACCAGAGACAGCAGCCCGGTTTGGTGGTCTACCAGTAGGACAGCGGCTTGATCTTTATCCAGTCGTTTGTAAGGCGTCGTCATCTCAGTTTTCCTTAACGATGATTGAAAGGGATGGATGCAAAAACTGCACCCGGTACTGCCACAGCGCTTGAGGTAATCGCGCTGCAAATCAAATCGGTGAAACCGGCCAGCATGGGCGGTGAAGGCGGACCAGGCCGCCCTCACCCACTTGCCTTACGAGGCCGCCGTAGTGGGTGCCATCGCACCGAAGCGACCGCTATTGAAGTCATCCATCGCCTGCAAGATTTCCTGCTTGCTATTCATGACAAAAGGGCCATGCCCCACAATGGGCTCATCAATGGGCTGACCACTGATCATCAAGACGACGGCGTCGTTGTTGGCTTCGATGCTGAACTGGCTACCTGCCCGATCCAGCACCACCAGTTGCCCTTCACGTGCCACGCTTTGGCCATTGACCAGCACCGTTCCATGCAGAACCACCAGCGCAGCCGTCCAGCCCTCTGGGCTTTCCAGCTCGGCAATGTCACCCTGATTCAGACGCATATCCCATACATTCATGGGAGTGAAGGTCTTGGCAGGGCCTGTGGCACCGTCCTTTTCTCCGGCAATCACGCGCACCATGCCAGCGGCATCAGGCAGTGCGACCACAGGAATTTGCTGGTCGGTAATGGCCTGATAGCCAGCAGGAGCACTCTTGTCTTTGGCAGGCAGGTTGACCCACAGCTGCACCATTTCCAAAGTGCCACCCGAACGAGCAAAAGCGTCGGAGTGATACTCCTCGTGCAAAATGCCCGAGCCAGCCGTCATCCACTGCACATCACCGGGGCCGATCGTGCCGCCCTGGCCCGTGGAGTCGTGGTGCGACACCTCGCCCTTGTAGACGATGGTGACGGTTTCAAAACCCCGGTGCGGATGCTGACCAACGCCGCGTTTGTGATTGCTAGGGGCAAACTCGGCAGGGCCGGCATAGTCCAGCAGCAGGAAAGGGCTCAACTGTTTTGCGTGTGTGTGGTACGAAAACAGGGAGCGAACGGGGAAGCCGTCGCCCACCCAGTGAGGACGGGGAGCGCTATAGATACCAAGAATTTTCTTCATGTCCATCTCCTTGTTTCAACATAAGAGACAGCATAAACTCGGGACAACGAAGCCAGTAGCCCCCTAAATCGGCCATCTATGTTCCATTTATGGAACGATAAAACTGCCATGCAAGATTTAAACGACTTGTACTTCTACGTTCAGATTGTGGATCACGGGGGCTTTGCCCCGGCCGGTCGCGCACTAGGTTTGCCCAAATCCACCCTTAGCCGCAGGTTGGCGGCTTTGGAAGAGCGCTTGGGGGTACGGCTGATTCAGCGCTCCACCCGCCGCTTTACCGTGACCGAGATCGGCCAGACCTACTACGAACACTGCAAGGCCATGCTGGTGGAGGCTGAGGCGGCACAGGCAGCCATCGAACTGACACGTGCCGAACCACGTGGTGTGGTGCGCATCAGTTGCCCGATCACCTTGCTGAACGCTCATGTCAGTAATATGTTGGCCGACTTCATGGTCAGCTACCCGCATGTCACCGTCCAATTAGATGCGACCAACCGGCGTGTCGACCTGATCGGGGAAGCGCTGGATATTGCCATTCGCGTCCGCCCCCCTCCATTGCAAGACAGCGATCTGGTAATGCGTGCGCTGTCCGACCGTAGCCAATGTTTGGTCGCCAGTCCGGAGCTGATCGCCCGACACGGCTTGCCCGGTTCGCCGGCCGATCTAGCGGACTATCCCAGCCTGGCCTTGGGTCTGCCGCAGCAAAACCATACCTGGACCTTGTTCGGCCCCGACGGGGCACAGGCTGTGCTGCATCACAGCCCTCGCCTGATCACCACCGACATGACAGCCCTGCGCTGTGCCGCCTTGAAAGGCGTCGGTGTAGTTCAACTGCCAACCCTGGTAGTTTGTGATCAATTGGCCGACGGCTCTTTGGTGAAACTGATTTCGGAATGGGCTCCCCGACGCGAGATCATTCATGCGGTGTTCTCATCCCGTCGCGGGCAAATGCCTGCCGTGCGGGCGCTGCTGGATTACCTGGTCGAGCGCTATCAGCAGATGGATGAGGACTGACTGGACTGCACGAACCAGTTGGAAACAAGAGGGGTAAGCATTCCTGAATGCCCCCACCATGACACCGCCCAGTCCTGCCGCACACACAAAAACGCCCTGCTTATGCAGGGCGTTTTGTATGCCTGGCAATCAAGCCTGAGGATCAGACGCCGCCATTGAAGTCGCGGACTTGCTTTTCAGCTTCTTCACGTGCAATGCCATAGCGTTCCTGAATTTTCCCAACCAGATATTCGGTATTGCCTTCAGCAACATCAATATCGTCATTGGTCAACTTGCCCCATTTTGCCTGAATCTTACCGGACAACTGTTTCCATTTACCTTTAATCGTATCTTCATTCATAGTCGCTCTCCTATTTCAAAAGGAATTCACAATAAGGATTGATGGCGAAATAATTATTCCGGCTTGACTTTCAATCCCGACGAATCGACTTTCACAACACCTTTTACACTCTCCGTTGCAGCAACGGCTTTTTTGTGCTCAATTTCGCTGGGCACGGTACCGGTCAATGTTGCAACACCATTATTGGTCTCAACAGAGATATCCGTGCTTTTCAAATCCTTGGTGCTGGCCAGGTCAGCCTTGATTTTGGTGGTGATCCAGGTATCGCTGACGGCTTCGCCCGCAGTTGCGGAATGGTCCTGATTAACGGCAGGCTCATTAGCCATTGCGCCGCCTTGCAGGCCAAGACTCAGGGCCGAGGCCATTAAAAAACTGGATAGGATGGCGGATTTTTTCATAGATTTTCTCCAATATCAGAAAGAGTATTTTTAGAATTAAAAATTCCCTTAACCCTGCTATTAAAAGGAGTCCAATGCAATCAAAAAAATTTCCTTGTTTGCAATGGATGGTTCTACCGTAACATTTCCAACCCACCCGTAAACTACGAAATGCTACAAGCATTTTCCTTATAAAAATTTAATCTATTTTTAATTCAACCCTATTCATCCAAGCTATAGCAGCCAGTTTTTAGCCATCAGATTCAGATCATCATGCTGACTCGACTCAATCTGCCCTAACACGCTCCACGACTGCTGTTCACACGTTTTCAACCAAACCACTATGCACCCTTGAAGCAGGGAGGAGCCGGGGCAAGAACAGAGCCCTTAAGCCAGGCTTTGTTGTCTGAAGGAGGCACTCAGACCAGATACATAAGGTAAAAGATTTAGCAGAGCGGCTAACAAAACCACCGCCTTGGCGACCGTGCTTGCGATGCAAACACGGCTACCCCGCCTAAGACACACAAAAGAAAAGAGCCAGATCATCATGTCGATAATCTGGCCGAAATCAGAACAGGGTGCAGACCTACACGCCCCGCCTCGAACAACAGGGCAAATATCAATCAACGCAAATGATGCACCTCCTGCATTCCATACACCTGCACCGGCAGGCCCGCCTGACGCGCTTTAAGCTGCAAGGCCAGGTACTGGGAGTAATGACGCGACTGGTGCAAGTTGCCGCCGTGGAACCACAGATTTGGCTGCTGCGTCGGTTTCCACATATTGCGCTGCTCGCCTTCCCACGGCCCGGGGTCTTTGGTGGTTTCCGAACCCAGACCCCAGCACTTGCCCACCCGGTCCGCCATTTCCTGGCCTGCCAAATCAGCCACCCAGCCATTCATGGAACCGTAGCCCGTGGCATACACCACCAGGTCCGCTGGTAATTCCGTACCGTCGCTCAACACCACGGCGTTCTCGGTCAAATGACTGATGTCAGTCCGCGACTTCAGCTTGATACTGCCATCGATAATCAGCTCGCAAGCACCCACGTCGATGTAATAGCCGGAAGCACGACGCAGATATTTCATGAATAAGCCGGAACCATCGTCGCCCCAATCCAGCATGAAGCCTGCCGCCTCCAGCTTCTGGTAGAACTGTGCATCACGCTCGCGGATCTTGTCGTACACAGGAATCTGGAAGTCCGCCATGATGCGGTACGGCAGGGAGGCAAAGAGCAAGTCTGCCTTGCGCGTGGTGACTCCCGATGCCAGTGCCCGTTCGGAATACAGATCGCCCAAACCGATCTCCATCAGGGAGTCGGATCGCACAATGTGGGTGGACGAACGCTGCACCATGGTGACGTCCGCCCCCGCCTCCCACAATGCCGCGCAAATATCGTGCGCCGAGTTATTGGCCCCGATCACCACTACTTTCTTGCCCGCATACGCTTCCGGCCCGGGGTGCTGCGAGGAATGTTGCTGCTCACCCTTGAACACATCCTGCCCCTGTATGTTGGGCACATTCGCCTTGCCGGACATACCCGTGGCAAAGACCAACTGCTGGGGCCGCAGGGTCATGGGTTTGCCGTCACGTTCGATCTCCACTTCCCAGGTCTGGCTAGACTCGTCGTAGCGCACCTTCTTGCACACGGTGCTGCTCCAGTAATTCAGCTCCATCACCTTGACGTACATTTCCAACCAATCGCCAATCTTGTCCTTGGGCGCAAAGACAGGCCAGTTGTCGGGGAAAGGCATGTAAGGCAGGTGGTCGTACCAGACGGGGTCGTGCAGGCACAGCGACTTATAACGCTTGCGCCAGCTATCACCAGGGCGAGCATGCTGATCAATGATGAGCGCAGGCACATTCAATTGCCGCAGACGCGCACCCAGCGCAATACCACCCTGCCCGCCGCCGATCACCAACACATAGGGCTGCTCCGTGGTGCCCAGCTCCGCCTGCTCTTGCTGACGGCGCTCCTGCCAGGTCTGGCGACCCCGCCGGATGCCATGCTCGGCCCCCATGGGACGGCGCACACCCAGCGGCTCCTCGTGACCTTTCAGTTCAAACATGGTGGTCAGCAAGGTCCAGATCTTGCCATGCTTGACGCGAATATGGCCGTAGCCACGCGCCACATCGGTTTCCACACGAAACCAGCCTTCCACCAGACCTTGACCATCATCACTGACCGGCTCGGCACTGTCGCGCTCAAACCGGGCTGACATGGCGCCTTGTTGCTGCTGCGTCAGCATGTCGCGGATCTGCTCGCGCCCTTCCATGGTTCGGATATTCCAGGTGAACATGACCAGATCACGCCAAAAGCATTCTTGGGCAAACAGGGCTGCCGCATCGTCTGGTGCATTGCTGGCAAGCGCATGGGTCAACTGTTCAAGAACCGTGTCCAACTGTCGCGCAGACGGCTGCAGTTGCTGCTGTGTTTGCATGATTTGTCTCCATATCGTTTTAATGTTGCGCCGGGCTTTTGCTGCCCAGCTATGGAGTACATAGCAAACGTCGTGCCAAACCGGAAACGGCTTGTTTTAAAGGAGTGTCGCTTGTTTTAAGGCGATGAAACTGTGCCAGTTGTGGCACAGGTGGTGCATCAGGTGTCGCAGCCTGTGTCTCAGGTCGAGTCTTAGTGAGTCAGACCTGCCCGTTTGATATAACGATGCAAGGTGGACCGGCTGATTCCAAGCTGCCGAGCCGCTGCGCTGACATTGCCACCACAGGCCTGTAAGACCTGCTGCCAGGACGATGCCCCGGCCGAATGCACCGTTGTCGGGCTGCCTGTAGAGGTGGCAAGGCGCCGCTCTCGCAAAGCCTCTGGCAAATCCTGCACCTCAATGCAGGAGCCTTCTGCCAAGGCCAAGGCCAGCACCAAGGCATTGTCCAGTTCGCGCAAATTACCCGGCCACTCGTAAGCTTGCAGCGCTTGCCAGGCCTCGGGAGACAAACCGGGCACATCGCCCTTATTACGCCGATGCAATATCTGCTGCACCAACCACTCCAGATCACTGCGCTGACGCAAGGCAGGCAAGGTCAGAACCGCCGCATTCAGGCGATACAGCAAATCCGCACGGAAGCGGCCTTGCTCTACCAGGACACTTAAATCATGGTGGCTGGCTGAAATCACGCGCAGGTCCACGCGCTTGCTTGTGCGTGCGCCCAAAGGCATTACCTCGGACTCGGCCAATACGCGCAGCAAACGACTTTGCAGGGCCAGCGGCATATCGCCAATCTCGTCCAGGAAGAGAGTGCCGCCATCAGCCGCCTCAATCAAACCCGTGCGACCTCGTGCAGCGCCGCCGGTATACGTGCCGGCCAGATAGCCAAACAATTCGCTTTCAATCAGGCTCTCGGGCAAGGCTGCACAATTGACGGCCACAAAATTCCCGCGACGGCCGCTAGCCGTGTGAATCGCACGCGCCAGATATTCTTTGCCCGAACCCGTCTCGCCCTGCAACAGCACCGGCATCTCCCGCGTTGCCAAACGCGCGGCTTTCAACAGCATGGATTGCATGGCCGCATCCGTGCCCGCCAAGCCGCGCAGAGCCTCTGGCAAAGCGGCATCCACGGCCGCCCCATCCATCCCCACAGATCGATTGCTCAATACACGCCGAGGCTCAATGGCATGGGCAAACAACACGCTGCCATCCCGCGCCATGATGACCCGTTCCTGCGTAGGGCGATAGCGCATCAAGGTCGGTAACTGATCCACTTCCAGATGCACAAAGCGCACCAAGCTCTGCCCCAGCAAGCCCGCAGGATTGCGCCAGTCCACCCCCGCAGCCCGCGCCAGAATCCGGGCACCCGTATGGGTCATGCCCTTGATACGGCCAGAGCCATCAATCGCAATCGCCGCTTCCGGATCAATGTCCAAAAACTCTGGCGACTGCGACAAACATAAAATCCATTCCTGCCGATGGCAGGCCATCAAATTGGCCAGTTCAATACGGCGGGTCGCCGCGTTGGCAAGGTGTAGCGCCAAACCCTGGCTGGCCTTGGCCTGTGGAGACTGCAACAAGGACAAATCCAGCACCGCCGCCAGTTTGCCGTCGTCATGATAGATAGGCGCCGCCGTGCAGGACAGGGGCGCATGCATATGATCGAAATGATCGTTTTGATGAATGGTCAGCGCCTCGCCCGTATGTAAGCAAGTGCCCACCGCGCACGTCCCTGCGCGCTCTTCGGACCATTCCGAGCCCATATACAGACCAGCCTGCCGCAAGGCATCGCGCTGGCCTTCCGACCCCAGAAAATCCACTGTGACGCCCTTGTTATCGGACAGCAGCAACACGTAATTCAGCCCGGAAACCTGCTGATAAAGACGCTCCAGCCCGGAGCGCGCAATATTGATCAGGGCTTCGGACTGCTGACGGTGCTCGCGCAACTGGGAATCGGGCACGATATAGGCCTCGCAGGCCTGGGCCGGGTCCAGCCTGTGATGCTCGATGCATCGCCGCCAGCTATGGACCACAGCCTGATCGCGCCGGGACAGGCTTCCCTGCCAAACAGCCGTAATCTCCTGAACATGTGCCACATGTGAAGACTGCATATCTGCGCTCATCCCGAAAACAGGCCACCCCCGGACGGGCGCGGCCTATCTTCCAGTGTGCCGCCATGCTTAGCTACCGTACATGGAGGTTTTCCTTGAGATGCGGTGCAGCATCAAGCACCGGGACTATCTGATCAGGTCGGAATACGATAACTACGCATGCGCCGCAGTCCTTCAGACAACCGCTCCTGCATGAGCGATTCCAGACGAGATCCAAGCAGGAGGCGCACCTGATCAAACTGCCCTTCTATCCTGTCCAGCAGCCGGTCAAGCAGCTCCACCGCCTCTTCATCGCCTGACAAGCCAAAGGCTTTGGCATCGTGTAACGCATTGGCTCGGCTGATCTGGCGGCTTCCATGACTCAACTCCATCGCCAGATACTGAGGGATGAAATCTGGATTAGGAACGACATCAAAAGCGGGCGTCAAACGCCATCGGCCCTGATCATGAAGATAATGGATTGCATGGTTACGGGGATGATCATCGTCATTGCCAATAACCGCATTGAAAATCATGCGACAGAACAATTCAATGGCGTCCTCCTGAGGAGCGCCTATCATCGTCAACGTTCTGGCCAAGTTGGGATAACTCCAGGCCGATGAGCCTGAATGACCGGGATACTCCGTCTGCAGCAAGGATGCCGCACTCAATGTCATGACCCTAAGGCCATGTTGGCGATCAAACCTCAATGAGCGCATCACACTCAGTGCGGAGTCCTCACCAAAACCCGTGTACGCGGTTTGTGCAAAGTTCAAGCCCACTGCCCGGCCCCACTCTTGAGCTGCATGTTCAAGACGCGGAATATCCTCGGTATCAGATGGCAGGATCGGTTTCACAAGCCAGAACTGATCACCATCACGAACGGTTGCTTTCGGTCTTGCTCCGCCCATACTGGGTGTGGCCATCAGCCGGCGACGCAAATGCGGATCCACCGGAGGGCGGCGCAGCTGCATGGCTTGCAGCTCTGCGCTCAGCTTTTCAATTTCTGCGATGGGCGGTGCGGACAATTCTGCGATTGAGGGCTTAGGCGAAGAGCCGACCGCCAGTGCTCCCCAACGCTCGGCATTACCAGCCTTCAGAAGATAAGCATGGTTTGGAGAGCTATCACTTAATCCGTGTTGCCTTTGAATAAGTAACCGGCCCCATGCGTCGGGACAAGCATCACGTAGCGCATCATGCAGGCCACCATAGCGACTCGCCTGAATTGGAACAGAGCCGCTCAGCGGTAAGTTAACCGGATCAATTGACCATGGTAGACCCGCATCCTGATAGCTAGGCGCATACATAAACTGGCCAAGCTTGGCTGACGAGTCGTGGATATACCGGCCAACGGTCACCCATTGACCCGTGTCAGGCCGCTGCAAATAAACGTATAAGGGCTTAGAAATACTCATCGTCATCTCTGCCCAGTCTTGCACGCCCCTTCGTATCGCCGCTACTCCAATGAGCATCGGGCATTGGCACGATGGATTCGAGCAGACCGAGTGCTGCCAGAGCAGTCAAATAGCTCCCCATCGTCACAGCCGGATCGCCTCGCTCCATTCGGCGTAATGTACTTTCCGAGACCTCGACTCTTGAACTAAAGACTCGAGCTGTAATTTTCTGAGCAACACGTTGAGTACGAATGCAGCGCCCCCAAACCAGGGCCCGTGACTCGACGGCTGGCAAGTAAAAAGGGGTAGGGGCAAGTTTTTTGGGCATGGCACAGACAACAAATATCGTTCATAGATAACCGTTTATATCACATAAACTATAATCTATGAACGCTTTTTGACGGATCCTCCTGGCTTTCTGACCCTCACACAAGCTGAGAATCCTTAGCCAGCTCCGCCAAGTGTTGAGCAAAACCCCCTTCTGCACCCGCTGCATTCACATGGTCGAAATACTCGTACCAGCCGCTGGCTTTGATACCGGCCAGCAATGCTTGGCATGCCTGTTGATTTGGAAAACGCCAAATGCCCATAAAGCGGTGGTCGCTGGCGTGATCAATATCGTGTTCAGTCGCAGCCAGAGACAATACCTCAATACCCAGGCTGGAAAGACCGCCCATTGCTTCCTGCAGACTGGCCAGAAAGTGCTGTCGCTGCTCGGCAGGCAGTGCATTCCACTTGGCATTGGGTGAATAAAGCTCGATCAGATAGTGAGACATAGGCAGGTTTCCTTTCGCTAAAGATACGCACGACGTGCTGAAAATCTCAATTTAGTTAGATATCTAATCTTATAGTTTCGCACTAAATACCGCAAGCAATCCAAACACGTAGAAAAGCCCGAGCTCAGCATGACGCCGAACTCGGGCTTAGATCCACCTTGTCAATCAATCATGCAGCATGGCTGCTGGTGAAACCAGCTTAGAACTGGATACGCACCATCCGTTCTTTGGTCCCTTTTTCCTTGCTGTTACCATCGTTCTTCACCGACACGTACAAGGCTTTTTCAGCGGGAATGTATTCCAGGCTGTTAGGGTGTGGGGCCAGCTCAATGGTTTGCAGCGGCTTGTAGTTCACCGTGTCAAATACGCTGACCGAGCCCTTGCCTTCTTTCTCGCGCACACCACCTCGGTTGGCTACAAACAGACGCTGGGATGCGGCATCAAAACGCAAACCAATCGGCACTTCGCCGGTGGGCATGACCGCCAGGGTTTTGCCGTTAGAAGCGTCCAGCACAAACACTTGGTGGCCTGGGCTGCGACGCTTGTACTCACGCTCCAGGTGCAGGTTACGGGCGTCATCACGGTCAATCCCCTGGTCTACCCCGAAGAGGCGGTTGTGCTCGGGGTCATAGCTCAGGTTCAACAGTTGGTCCGCCTGTGTTTCCCACACTTGATCAATGTTCAGCGTCTGGCTGTTCACCACCATAATCTGGCCTTGCATATTGGAGACAAACAAGCGGTTATTGGCCTCATCCAGGGTGATGCCCACGACGTTATAGCCAAAGCCGGGCAGCACTTTTTCCAGTTCCATGGTCTGGGTATTCACCACGAACAGCACGCTGTCGAAACCCAGGCCCAGACCAGGTGCAAACACACGGTGGTTTTTCTTGTCCACCACCAATTCACGCATTTTGTATGGGTAGTCCTCGGTGACGTTAAAACGCTCCAGCATCTTTAACAAACCCTCTTTGCGTGCCTGACCAAAATCCGCAGCCGCAATGGCTTCCTGGAAATTGATTTTTTCTTGTACGGTAATACGCTTGATCAGTTCCTTGCGAGCGGTATCAACCACGGCAATACCGCCATTAAAGCCCTGTGTCAGATAAAGTCGGTCGGACGCATCGTCCAAAGCCACGCCAAAGCTTTTAACGTCCATCGGGATTTCTTGCTGGATCGCCAAGGTCGTGGGATCCAGCACCAAGGTGCGCGACAAGGTTTCATCCTCCCAGTTTGGCGAGGACACGAACAAACTGGATTGCTTGGGGCTGTAGACAATTTCCAGCACCTCAGCGGCCGTGGGTTTTTGCATGATCTGTTCTTGAGTGACGGCTTGATAGGCAACGGGAGCGGGTGTCTTGGCATGAACATAGTTCGTGGACACTCCCATTGCCAAGGCAAGGTAAACCGCAGAAACAAGAGAGCGAGAAGTAAACAAGGTCATAGAATCGGCTCGAAAGAAGATAGGAAAAAGGCTTACCACTGGTAAACAATGGACAGATGCACATTGCGCGGCGCGCCGTAACGTGCCCGGAAGATCACGAAGTTGTCGTAATACCGTTTGTCAAAGAGGTTGTTGACGGTGAGCTTGGCATTCCAGTGCTGGTTTACGCGGTAATTGGCGTGCAGACCCACCAGGGCGTAGCTGCTATGGGTGTCTTCCAACGCCTTGCCATTGCTGGCGGTATAAGGGCGGCCGGCCGTCCACAGATCCCGCTTGCCAAACCAGTTCACGGTGGCACCGGCGCTCAGGCCCTGCAACGCACCAGAGAACTGGTACATGGTGCCCAGACGGAAGGTTTGGCTGGGAATGTAGGTATGGATACGCTCGCCCTCGCCGTCTTTAGTGCTGGCGTAGCTATAAGAAGCAAATACGTTCCAGTTCTTGCTCAGTGCGCCGTTCAGTTCCACTTCAAAACCCTTGGTTTTGTTGCCTGCGCCCGAAGATACATAGGGGCGGCTGCCATCAGGCAAGAGGAAATCATCCGGCACCGAAGGGTCCAGCACGGCCAGATTGTTTTGACGGGTCTCGAAAGCAGCCAGGGAGAACTGCAGCGCCTCGTCCATCACGCTGCCTTTCAGACCGATTTCCCGGTTAACCCCGGTGATAGGATCAAGGAAGTTCTCGTTGATGTCTTTGTAGCTTTGCGGTTGGAACAGGCGGGTATAGCTGGCGTAGGCAGTCAGGTTCGGGTTGATGTCATACGTCACTCCAAAGTACGGCGTAATTTCATTGCGGTTGCGCAATTCATTGGACACGCCGGTGAACTGGCCGTCTTTACCGTAGTTGTCGCGGTAGGTTTTGTAGTCCGACAAGCGCATGCCCATGATCACATTCAGCGGATCAATAATGTTCAGACGCGTGCCGGCAAAGAAGCCGTATTCGCGTGTGTGGACCCGGTTCCATTCCCCTGTACGGCTGACACTGGGCTCGGGCATATAGCCCTCCCAATCGTAAATATTGGGAATGAACCAGTTGCGGGTATCGCTGACCTGCATGGTGTACGTGGTGTCACGCTTGCGAGTGCCGTTAAAACCAAACATCAACTGGTGCTCACGGCCAAACATCTTGAAAGGACCATTGGCCGACAACTCCAGGTTGTCCTGATGGCGATATCCATTCGCGGCCAGGTTAGCGCGGATACCCATACCGGATCCGTCCGGACGCACCACGGGGTTCACGCCCTGCCCCAGACCGGTAATCAAGGCATCGCCATCGTCACGTTGATGGCTGTAGCTGAGCTTGGCATTCCACTTGTTTTCAAACTCGTGCTCGACTGAGAAGAAGGCGTTTTGATACTTTTTATCCCAGTAGGTCCAGTCCGGCACCAGCGACATGGAACGCGAAACGTCAATACGGTCACCCTCGCTGGTAAACAAAGGCACGCCCATATTGCCTTCACCACGCAGCTTGGCGGTTTGATAGTCGTAGCCTGCGGTCAGCAAGGTCCGATCAGTCAGGTCAAACTCCAGCATGCCGGACAGCAAGTCGTTCTTGTGATCCTGGTGATCCATGAAGGAGTCCGCCTGCTTGCGCGAACCAATAACGCGCATCCGTAAACGGCCATCCTCGGTCAGCGGGCCAGTCACATCGGCTGTCACACGCTTATCGTTCCAGGAACCATAGTGGGCGCTTAATTTGCCGCCAAACTCAGCCTGAGGGCGTTTGCGAATCAGGTTGATCAAAGCGGAAGGCTCGCCGGTAGGAGACAACAAACCTGTCGCACCGCGCACGACTTCCACGCGGTCGTATAAATCCATATCCAGAGAAATAGGATTGAATGCACCACGTCCAGCCGCCCGGTAGCTGCTTTGCACGCCATCTACCTGCACATTGCTGATGTCAAAGCCACGAGCCTGAAACTGAAAGCCGCCACCGACTGCCGCCGTATTGGCCGTCACGCCGGTGGTGAAGTTCATCACATCATCAAAGCTGGTAAGGCCAAAGTCATCCATTTGCTGACGCGTCATCACACTGACCGATTGCGGGGTGTGCTGGGTGTCCATGTTCAGACGGGTGGCGGTACTGCTGGTGCCATTGAGCGTGTACAGGCCGGTGTCTTCAGTTGCCCGGGTCAGGCTGCCCTTAACACGCACGGGTTCCAACTGAGTGGTTTCCGTAACAGGCCACAAGTTCACCGTATTGGCATCACGCGAGTAGCGAATGCCCGTGCCAGCCAGCAAGGTATCCAAGGCCTGCGCGACGCTGTAATTGCCTTTCAGGCCCGCACTTTGCTTGCCTTCGGCCACACTGCCCGCGCCAACCAGATACACCCCGCTCTCTTGCGAGAAACGCATCAGCACACGGCTCAAGGGGCCGGCTGGAATGTCATAACGCTGGATCTTGTCGGCCGTCGGGCTGTTTTGCGTAGCCGCCTGGACAGGCTGGATACTCACAACAAAGGCGCTGCCGGCCATCAACACAGACAGGGCCAGGGCCAGTGGACGCAAAGAGGCGCAATGCGATCCTGCATCCTTGGACAGGGAAAGGGGATCGGGGCGACGATGCATAAGGAGACATCCTTCAAAAACACGGGTCAGTCACAATAAAAACGATGAACCTGAACGATGTTTTTGCGTTGATGTTCAGTACTGAGCGGGCACTGCGGCCCGCCTCCTGCTTCATTGGCCTCACGCCAATCAGGTCCTCTTACTGTCTAAAACCACTCAGTCTCCATAACCCGGAACCTGCTTTTGCATGTTTTTGAGGGTTTTTTACCTAGAACCGGGCAAGCCTTTGAATTTAATCGGTTTTTATTTTTGTAATTTTTATGATGATTGCTGCTGCAATGCCCTGAGCAATCAATCCAGAGCTTGCACACTGGTCCACCAGGGCATGGGCTGGTCGATACGAATCGGCAATGCCGAAGCCAGCATTTTCAGCACACGGTCCGTATCATGAATGGGGAAACTGCCATAGACCTTCAGGTCAGCCACGGCATCATCCACACCCAGATAGCCTTTGCGGTAACGACCTAATTCCTTGATCACGCTACGCAAGGCGATGTTGTCAGCCACCAGAACGCCTTTGGTCCAGGCCTCACGTGCCTGCTCGGCGTCCATGCTGTGCCGGATGCGCTGCGCACTAAAGTGCACCTGCTTGCCCGCCTGTACCGTGGCGGTGTTTTGACCTTTTGCCGTAGACACCTGCACGGCCCCTTCATAGACCGCCAACTGCGTACAGTCCTGGTCCATACGCACATTGAATTGCGTACCCAAAGCGCGCATATAGCCCTGCGGGGTTTGAACGGTGAACGGCCTGTCCATGTCGTCCTTGGCCGTCTGGATAAAGATCTCGCCCGACATCAACACAATCTGGCGAGCCTGCGCGGTGAACTTCACATCAATTGCCGAGGAGGTGTTCAACCAAAGCCGAGAGCCGTCTGCCAGCACAATCTGGTTCTGCTCGCCGGTTTGTGTCGAGTGGTCAGCCGCCAAGGCCAGAACACTGGACGGCAGCCAGGAATGACGCCAGCTCAACCAGCTAGCAACTCCCGTTCCTGCCAGCGCAACCACACCGGCCAGAACGCGACGACGTTGATGCAAACGCTCGTTGGCCGTGTGCAATTTCTCCACCACACAGCGCGAATCCGGCACGCTACGTACAGGCTCAAAACTGCGACTGACTTCCTCCACATAACGCCAGGCGGTACTGTGCATCTCGTCCTGCTTAAGCCAGCTCTGCCAGGCGGAACGTTGCTCGGCACTGGCCTTGCCATCGCGCAGACAGGCATACCATTCGGCGGCTTGCATCAAAACGGCGTGGGGAGGAGTGGACGAGGAAGACAAACTGGAACCGTGCTTCATGAAACTTAGTACTGAGGTTCCTGACGCAATTCGGCGACGGTCTGGCAAGCCTGCAAGCTGATGCAGCCCAACATGGCTTGCGCCACATACTTGCGCACCATGCGACCGGAAATACCCATTTCTGCGCCGACCTCATCGTCTGTCAACTCGCAAATGACGGCCAGGGTAAACGCCTTGGCCGCTTTGGGAGACAGGCTGCTGAGCATGGCGCTGATCTCTTCCAGCGCCTGCAAAATCATGGCCTGACGTTCTGCCGAGGGGTAAACATTCTCGGGCGTCGCGGCCAGAATATCCAACCAGGCCTGTTCAATTTCCTGACGTCGCCATAGGTTGATGCACAAGTTCTGTGCGGTCTTGCGTAAATAGGCACGGGCTTCGCCGGGACTGGCAAATTGCCAGCGGGAACGGCTGCTTAGCAAGCGTACAAACGTATCCTGCGCCAAGTCAGCCGCCTGGTCTGCCCCACCCAATCGATGATGCAGCCAGCGCTGCAACCAACTGTGGTGGTCGCAGTAAAGTGACTCGACCGACTCGGCCGAAGACACACCTGACACGGGAAGAACAGAAGAAGGCACGAGGGTACTCCGCACTGACAGATAATGAGAATCGTTATCAATTATTATATGGTGCTGTCTGTACAGTTCGCTAGCGGTGTGTGTTTGGGGCGACAAATAGGGCTATTTTGAGGGACTCCGCTCGCTTCTTCAGATCTTCAAATACAAAGCTCCCTCTACTGGGCACAAACCTCACTATCGGGTATATCGCTATCAATAAAACTCCGATTTTCTTCTTATTTATGAATAGAATTTTGTAACGGTTAACTTTTTCTGAATACTTCATGGCCCACCAAATTACGGGCTCCAACCGCTTAAAAATCAAAACCCACCGAAATCAATGTCAATTCGGTGGGTTTTGATGAAACTCGGACAGTGTCAATTGACAACAGACCGGACAGATTTTACTTCCGGTCTTTGCCGCTTAAATCTCGCTCACTCCACCGTCACACTCTTAGCCAAATTCCGTGGTTTATCCACGTCTGTACCGCGCGAGCAGGCGGTGTGATACGCCAGCAATTGCAGTGTCACGGTGTGTAAGATGGGGGACAACTTGCCGTAGTGCTCTGGCATGCGGATCACGTGCACACGCTCGCTGCTGCCGATACGGGTATCGGCATCAGCAAACACGTACAGTTCGCCACCGCGTGCGTGGACTTCTTCGATATTGGATTTCAGCTTTTCCAGCAGCTCATCGCGTGGGGCGATGGTGACTACAGGCATGGCTTCGGTGACCAGGGCCAGAGGGCCGTGTTTCAGTTCACCGGCGGGGTAGCCTTCGGCGTGGATGTAGCTGATTTCTTTCAGCTTCAGCGCGCCTTCCATGGCGATGGGGTAATGCATGCCACGGCCCAGGAACAAGGCGTTTTCCTTGCTGGCAAAACGATCAGCCCAGGCCATAATTTGCGGCTCCAGGGCCAACACGGCTGCGATAGCGGTAGGCAAATGGCGCAGGGCTTTCAGGTAGTCGCCTTCCTGCTCCTGATTCAGATGTCCTTTGACTTGAGCCAGTGCGATGGTCAGCAGGAACAAGGCGGTCAACTGGGTGGTGAAGGCTTTGGTCGAAGCCACGCCAATTTCTACGCCAGCGCGGGTGATGTAGGACAGTTTGCACTCGCGCACCATGGCGCTGGTGGCCACGTTGCAGATGGTCAGAGTCTGTTCCATGCCTAGGCTGCGGGCATGCTTCAAGGCGGCCAGAGTATCGGCGGTTTCGCCGGACTGGGAAATCGTCACCACCAAAGTGCGGGGGTTGGGCACGCTGTCGCGGTAGCGGTATTCGCTGGCGATTTCCACGTTAACGGGGATTTTGGCCAGGGACTCGATCCAGTAACGTGCGGTCAAACCGGCGTAATAGCTGGTGCCGCAAGCCAGAATCAGCACATTGTCGATATCCTGAAAAACCTTGTAGGCCTGGTCGCCAAACAGCTCGGGCGTAACGCTTTCAATGTCTTGCAAGGTATCGCCCACCGCACGGGGCTGCTCGAAGATTTCCTTTTGCATAAAGTGGCGGTATGGGCCCAATTCAGCCGCAGCGGTGTGCAAATGCACGGTGTGTACGGGACGATCAACGGTGCGGCCGTCCTTGTCCATGATCCACACTTTATTGATCTGCAGATCGATCACATCACCGTCTTCCAGGTAGATGATTTGATCGGTGGTTCCGGCCAATGCCAGGGCATCCGATGCCAGGAAATTTTCGTTCTGACCCACGCCGACGACCAGGGGCGAACCATGGCGAGCACCCACCACACGATGCGGCTCATCCTGGCAGAACACAGCAATGGCATAGGCACCGGTCAAACGGCGAATAACCTGCTGCACGGCCTCGAACAGGTCACCGTTGTACAGGTGGTCGATCAGGTGAGCGATCACCTCAGTATCGGTTTGGCTCTCGAACACGTAGCCTATGTTTTGCAGCTCGGTGCGCAGTTCGTCATGGTTTTCGATAATGCCGTTATGCACCAGCGCAATACGCGCTTTGCCCTTGCCGGAGAAATGCGGGTGGGCGTTATGAGTCGCCGGTGCGCCATGGGTTGCCCAGCGTGTGTGAGCAATGCCGGTAAAGCCTTGCAGTTGATCCGCCTTGACCTGCTCTTGCAGCTCGGCCACGCGCTGTGTACTGCGTGCCCGCAACAACTGACCCTGCGCATGAACAGCAACCCCGCAAGAATCGTAGCCCCGGTACTCCAGGCGCTGCAGCCCCTCCAGCAGCACGGGAACAATATCGCGTTGCGCCACCGCGCCAACAATTCCACACATAGCCAACTCCTGTTCATGGCCCCTTTTGGTGGGCCAGCTAATCAATTCAATCCGCCTATTCTGATCTGAAACACAAAAAATTTTATGTCTATTTTTTTTCTAAAATGAATTAAAATTTCATTTAATAATCAATATGAAAGAAAAACAAATTTCGTTTTATTTAACGGAATTTTATTTCATCATAGATAGATAAACATTGTCATGATTGAACTGGACGAGCTGGACTTACGCATTCTGGAGCAGCTGCAAAATGATGCTTCCATCAGCAATCAGGCGCTGGCTTTGCGCGTGCATGCCTCTGCCCCAACTTGCTTGCGGCGAGTGCGTCGTTTAAGTGAACAAGGGGTGATTCGCAGGCAGGTCGCCTTGCTGGATCCGGAACAACTGGGCCCCAGTTTGACGGCGATTGTAGAGATTACGCTGGACCGTCAGGGTGAAGAATATCTGCAGCAATTCGAGCGCCTGATGGCACCGGAAACTGCGGTGACGCAATGCTATCGGGTCTCTACTGGCGTGGATTTCATTGTGATCCTGCAGGTCAGCGATATGACGGCATATCACAAGCTGGCTCATGCCCTGTTCACCAACCAGGCAAATATCCGCAATATTCGCAGCTTCTTCTCGATTCATCAGGCCAAGTTCGAGACACGAGTCCCTTTACCTGCGGCGAAGATCTAAACCAGGCCAAGTTTTTACGCCGAAACGCTATCGGCAAAGAACATGGCTGTGGCTGTGGCTGTGGCTGTGGCTGTGGCTGTGGCTATGGCTGTGGCTGTGGCTGTGGCTGTGGCAGGAATTAAAACACACGTGAAGGTCAGCACAAGAGCAAAGAGTAGAACGCGCAGAAGCAGATTAAAACAGCCGCGTTCAGGCTCGTGCGCGTTGTTGCACCAATTGCTGATACAGCCGCAAGTACCGCTGCACCATGACAGCGGGATCATGCTCCTGCTGCACCCAGCGATGCGCCAGTGCGGCCTGTTGCCGCGCGGCCGTCGGATTGCTCAAAGTGTCGTCCAAAGCCTGGGCGATGGCTTGCGCATCCCCTACCGCGCATAAGGTACCGCGCCCATTGTCCAGCAGCTCGCTCAAGCCCCCCGCCATCGTCGCCGTCACGGGAACGTCATACACGAACGCATCCAGGACACTGGAACCCAGGGCCTCATGCCGGGAACTCAAGACAAAGCCATCCATCAGGCGATACGCTTGTTCAGGGCGAGCTTCAAAACCCGCCAGCTTGTAGCAGGACTCCAGGCCCAATTGCACAATCAGTTCCTGTGCCGCTAAGGACTCGGAACCAGGCGCACCAAAATGCAAAAACACAAAGTCCTGACGACGCTGATACAGGGCATGAACGGCACGAATCAGGGTCAAGGGATCTTTCTCTGCCGTCAATGCTGCCATCGTCCCCAGAACGTGCAAGCCTTGCGGATTCCAACGCTGCCGCAAGTGGTTCACATAGGCGTCGTCCTGCTCCACATAGTCAATGGCGCTGGGAATCACGTCTACAGAAAAACCCAGGCGACGCGGCTCGGCTGCCGCTGCCTGACTGATGGCCACCAGGCGATCCGCCTTGCGCCATTTCCAGCGCGTGCGGCGCTCTTTGGAACTTAAGGGAATGTTTGCTTGCCGCCCACTACGCTGCTCGATACGTTTACGATCAACCGGAAAAGCCGTGCGACGTGTAAAGACGACCCGCTTGGGCAGCCAGAAATGCAGCAGAGCCAACCAGCTCATGCAGGACGCGGTTTGAGAGTGGACGATATCAAAGCCACGGCCATGTACCAGCAAGTAGCGCAGTGCGGCACCCACAGAGGCACATTCCACCACGCTCAAGCCCTGCTCTTTGGCACGCTTGGCCAGTTCCTCATCGCCTCTGGCCAGCAAGCTGACCTGATGGCCAGCCTGCTGCATATGCAGCAGACTCAACAAGGTCTGCCGCTCACCACCGCGCCAGCCGCGCTCGAAATTAAGCTGCAGAATGCGCATGGCGACCACCCAAAATCCGCCCATCCGGGCTTGCTGCGCCACCCAAGCAGGCAGCACGACTCCCCTTGCAGCGCAAAGGGGGCCATACCAAAGAGGGGCTAACACACATCAAGATTTACGAACCGGGCGCTTCCAGCCGGACACGCTGCGCTGTTCCGAACGCGACAGGGTCAACTGATCATCCGGTGCATTGCGCACCAGGGTCGTACCCGCACCAATCGTTGCGCCACGGCCTACGGTCACCGGGGCTACCAACTGCGTATCGGAGCCGATGAACGCATCGTCACCAATCACGGTGCGGAACTTGTTCACGCCGTCGTAATTGCAGGTGATGGTGCCCGCGCCAATGTTCACACGCTGCCCCACATCGGCATCACCGATATAGGCCAGATGATTGGCTTTGGAGCCTTCGCCCAGTTGGGTGTTCTTGATTTCCACGAAGTTGCCTACGTGGGTGTGATTGGCCAGCACAGCACCTGGACGCAGGCGGGCGTAAGGGCCGATACGGGCTTGTTCGCCAACCTGGGCTTGTTGCAGATGGCTGAAGGCTTCGATCTGTGTACCAGCACCGATGGTCACGTCACGCAGCACGCTATGCGGGCCAACACGCACGCCGTCTTGCAGCACGACCTTGCCTTCAAACACGCAGCCCACATCAATAAACACATCGCGGCCACATTCCAGTGTGCCGCGCAGATCAAAGCGGGCTGGGTCAGCCAGTGTCACGCCTTTTTCCAGCAAGCGACGGGCCTGCTCGGCTTGCCACAAACGCTCCAGCTCAGCCTGTTGAATGCGGCTATTCACACCCAGGGTTTCCCAGCCAGCAGCGGGTTGAGCAGCTTGCACCGACACGCCATCGGCAACCGCCAAGGCGATGATGTCGGTCAGGTAATACTCGCCTTGTGCATTGTCATTGGTAATACGGGTCAACCAGTCTTTCAGGCGGGCCGTGGGCGCCACCAAAATGCCGGTATTGACCTCTTTCACGGCACGCTCGGCGTCGTTGGCATCTTTGTGCTCAACAATGCGTTGCACGGAACCGTCAGCACCGCGAATGATGCGGCCATAGCCGGTGGAGTCTGCCAGCGTTTCAGTCAATACAGCCACGCCTTGGCCACGCGCGGCCAACAAGCGTCGCAAGGTGTCAGCCTGGACCAGAGGGACGTCGCCATACAGAACCAGCGTGGCGTCATCTTGCTGGTCGCCACCGACCAGTGCAGGCACAGCCTGTTGTACAGCGTGGCCCGTGCCATGTTGAGGTTGCTGCAAGGCAAAGGCCAGCTCGGCCTGAGCGAAGGTTTGCTGAACGCGCTCGGCGCCATGCCCCACCACGACCACAACTTTTTCCGGCTCCAATTCACGTGCGCTGTCGAGCACGTGGGCCAGCATGGATTTGCCGGCGATAGGGTGCAGTACTTTGGGCAGGTCAGACTGCATACGCTTGCCCATGCCTGCTGCCAGAATCACGATATTAAGCATAAAAATTTACCTACTAGGTTGGTCGATCCGTTTTTTTGGTACTACTTTTGGTGCTGCGCGTGGCGGTTTTTTTAGCCGCCGTTTTGGTGGCCGCCTTGGCCGCCGTTTTAGTCGCTGCTTTTGCGGCCGTTTTTACCGGTTTGGCTGTTGCCGGAGCACTGGTCTTGGCAGAAGTCTGGGCATCGGCGGCGGCCGGTTTAGGGGGCTTGGCCGACCCGGCCGCTTTGGCCTTGGTCGCCTGCTGGCGATAGTTTTCCACCTGCTGCATCGATGCGGCTGTAGCGGTCGCCATGGCATCGAATTGCTGTTGCAGCATGTTCCACCACGCTTGCGCAGCGGGATTACCTGCACCTGCGTCCTGCTGAGCGCCGGGCTGTTTATCTTTGGAGCTGTCCTGATTGGCAGCCGCGTCGGGCTGTGGCGACGCTTGTTGTGGCTGTGCCGATGCTTGCTGGAAGGCCGTTTGCGCTGCGGTTTCAGGCTGACTGACTCCAGGCTGGGTGCTCGAGACACCAGCGGCACTCTCGGCCGCTGCAGCACCGGCCGCCATGGGATTGAAAGCCATAAAGGCTTCAAAAGGATTTTTCCCACCGGCAGCCTGGGTGCCTTGCTGCGCCATGGTCTTGATCGCCGCCAGGGTGGAGCGCTGAATCTCCAGCCCCTGGATGGTGGTGCTCAGCATGGACAGGTTCAACTGCAACCAGCTCTCCACTGCACGCAAGTCACGGATACGGCGATCCAGATCATCAGGGGACAAGCTGGGCATCATGCCCGAGCTGACATCGCCCGCTCCCCCGCTGGCCATGTTTTTCCAGGCCTGCGCCATCATATCCATGCTGCGCAGCAATGGATTGTTGCCGCTGCCCAGGGCATTGAAATCAGGTATACCAAAAGGATTCGGGTTCATGCGTCGCTCCCATCAGGTTGGTGCCTGCCCGGTAATGCCCAGGTTCAGGCCAGCTTGTCCAGATGCTGCTTGATGCTGTCGATCAGCACCACTTGCGCTTCCAGGGTGAACAAATCTGCTTCTATCATTTGCCAGGCTTCATCCAGCGTCAATAAGCGAAACTCACTAACCTCGCCGTCCATATTGCGGGGCCGCACATCGTCAGCCAGCACGCAATCGCTAACCAGGGCGTTCTCCACCTGATAGCCTTCCGGCAGGCGACGATGCATGCGCAAGGACACGCGCAAAGGGGTGCAATTGACCAGCACGGACTCGGCCAAACCTGCTTCTTCATAACTTTCGCGTATGAGGGAGGTCTGCAACGATTCACCGCTGACCGCCAATCCCCCGACCAGCGTGTCCCACATATTCGGGTCTGTCGATTTGGTGGGGGAACGACGCGCGGCCCAGATTCGGCCGTCTGTGGACCAACCATTCAAATGCACCGCTTGCGTCAGAAAACCCAAGGGCCGCACTGCACCACGTTCAATGCGGGACAGACATTGCCCTTCTCCGACCACGTCCAACAACTCGTCACGCCAGGCCCGGATGCAACCGCCTTCCTGCAAACGCAAGGCGACCTGATCCAGGACCTGAGCCAAGCTCAGTTCCTGGCTGGGGCAATCGCTCAGACGCAAGACATCTTCTTCAATCGAGACCCCGGGCAAAGGCTCAATACAACGAGCGGCCTTGGGGGTGATCCATCCGGCCACGCGCCCATCAACAGTGACAGGACGGCTGCCCGGCGGGGGCAATTGTTGCAGCTGACTGGTCAGGCTGGCCATGCGCTGACGCAAGGCCTGAGTAAGTGATCGGTTCTGGAACAAAGTCATAGTCGGCGATTGTAATTCAAGCCTTGCTCCGTTACGGCTTTTGTAGCGTTTAGTCCAACCTTGTCGTCTAGGGACATACCCTGCCCTTGAAGGCTAAAGCAAGTTCTATATAATTTCCGTGAACAAATAAGCAATTAAAAACTTCGAGCGGACCAGCACTTAGCTGCCACAAGCCCGCCACTGCAACACAGCAGTTTCTTCCAGCGTTGGATTTTTCGGAGCGTTGACGCAGCCGAACCCCGGTTTGGCATGGCAACACCAAAAGAGGGACAACAATGAAGATGTGGAGAAGTTTATTTGCTCTGACCGCCTGTTCGACGGCAGGGCCTAGCTTGGCTCAGGTCACCAATATGGAAGGTGGCCCCCGTGTCAATCAGCTCAATTTGCATAACGGGGTTACCCCCATCGCCCAGGACATTGCCTGGCTGCATTGGATGATGCTGATTATCTGTACCATCATCTTTATTGGCGTGTTCGGTGTGATGTTCTATTCCATCATCCGGCATCGCAAGTCCAAGGGTGCGATTGCCGCGCGCTTTCACGAGCACCTGGGGGTGGAAGTAGCCTGGACCATCATCCCCTTTCTGATCGTGATCGGCATGGCGCTGCCTGCCACCAAAACGGTGGTGGCCATGAAGGACACCAGCAGCGCCGATCTGACCGTCAAGGTCACGGGTTATCAGTGGAAATGGGGCTACGAGTATCTGGACGGCCCGGCCACGGGCGTGAAATACCTGTCCAACCTGTCCACCCCCCGCGCCCAAATTGAAGGTCGCGAACCCATTGGCCCCAACTATCTGATGGAAGTGGACAAGCCACTGGTCGTGCCGGTCAACAAGAAAGTGCGCGTCATGCTCACAGCCGAGGATGTCATCCACTCCTGGATGGTGCCCGAGTTTGGCGTCAAGCAAGATGCCATCCCTGGTTTTTTGCGCGATACCTGGTTCCGTGCGGATAAGGTCGGCACCTACCGCGGCCAATGTGCCGAGCTGTGCGGCAAGGACCATGCCTACATGCCCATTGTGGTGCAAGTGATGGAGCAAGACGACTACGACACGTGGGCCAAAGAGCAGAACGACTTGATGACTGCCCAGGCCGACGATCCCAATAAAGAGTGGACAAAAGACGAGTTGATCGAGCGCGGCCAACAGATCTTTGCGCAAAACTGCGTGGCTTGCCACCAGGCCAACGGTAAAGGCATGCCCGGCACCTTCCCCGCTCTGGATGGCGATACGAAGTTTGTCCTTGCCCCCAAAAAAGGCCAGATTGACACGGTGTTAAACGGTCACCCTGGCACCGCGATGGCCGCCTTCCGCAATCAACTTAACGACGTTCAGATTGCAGCGGTCATTACCTACACACGCAATGCCTGGGGCAACGCGGGCAAAGGGCCTGATCCTGTCGTGATGCCCGCCGATGTCCAGCAACAGCGCTAATTCTGCGCGCACCGCCTATCACACTATCAATCCATCCCTGACTACGGCCAGGGGGAGTGCAGCAAGGAGTCAAGCATGAGTAGCGTCACCGTCGACCATGTAGCGAACCCGAGCGGACATGATGATCACCATCATGCCCATGCCACCCCTAGCGGCTGGCGTCGCTGGCTGTTCGCCACCAATCACAAAGACATCGGGACCATGTACCTGATCTTCTCCTTTGTGATGTTGCTGGAGGGCGGCGTGCTGGCCTTGCTGCTGCGTACTGAACTGTTCCAGCCGGGCTTGCAATTTTTCCGGCCCGAGCTGTTTAACCAGTTCACCACCATGCACGGCCTGATCATGATTTTCGGCGCGATCATGCCGGCATTTGTGGGCTTTGCCAACTGGATGATTCCGTTGCAAATCGGTGCCTCGGACATGGCCTTTGCCCGCATGAACAACTTCAGCTTCTGGCTGCTGCCCGTGGGCGCGATTCTGTTTACCGCATCTTTCTTTGTGCCGGGCGGCGCACCTGCCGGTGGCTGGACCATGTATGCACCGCTGTCCTTGCAGATGGGCCCCGGCATGGACTTCACGATTTTTGCGGTTCACATTCTGGGCGCGTCCTCCATCATGGGAGCCATCAATATTGTGGTGACGGTATTGAACATGCGCGCCCCTGGCATGACGCTGATGAAAATGCCGCTGTTTTGCTGGACCTGGCTGATTACCGCGTACCTGTTGATTGCGGTCATGCCTGTGCTGGCCGCTGCCGTGACCATGCTGCTGACCGACCGCCACTTTGGCACCCACTTCTTTAACGCAGCCGGTGGTGGCGATCCGGTTCTGTACCAGCACATTTTCTGGTTCTTTGGTCACCCCGAGGTCTACATCATGATCTTGCCGGCCTTCGGGATTGTGTCGGCCATCGTGCCGGCCTTCTCGCGCAAGGCCCTGTTTGGCTATGCCTCCATGGTGTATGCAACCGCCGCCATTGCAATTCTGTCCTTCCTGGTGTGGGCGCACCACATGTTCACCACCGGCATGCCAGTAACCGGGCAGTTGTATTTCATGTACGCCACCATGCTGATTTCCATTCCGACCGGGGTGAAAATCTTTAACTGGGTGGCCACCATGTGGCGCGGTTCGCTGTCTTTTGAAACGCCCATGCTGTTTTCCATCGGCTTTATCTTCGTGTTCACGATTGGCGGCTTTACCGGCCTGATCCTGGCCGTAGCCCCCATTGATATTGCGGTTCACGACACCTATTACGTGGTGGCTCATTTCCACTATGTGTTGGTAGCCGGATCGCTCTTTGCCCTGTTTGGCGGTGCCTACTACTGGCTGCCCAAGTGGACAGGCCGCATGTACAACGAACGTCTGGGCAAGATCCACTTCTGGTCCACCATGATCTCGTTCAACGTGACCTTCTTCCCCATGCACTTTCTGGGCCTGGCAGGCATGCCACGCCGCTATGTGGACTACGCCGGTCAGTTCACGGATTTCCACCAGATTGCCACCATTGGCGCCTTCTGGTTTGGTCTGTCGCAACTGCTATTGATCTACATCGTGATCCAGGCCGCTCGCGGTAAAGGGGAAGTGGCCAGTGCCAAGCCCTGGGAAGGCGCAGAAGGTCTGGAATGGACGGTGCCCTCGCCTGCCCCGCATCACACCTTTGAAGTCCCCCCTGTCGTCAAGTAACACTGGAGGAACGCCCATGACCCCCGAACAACGCCGTCGCAACCGCCGTCTGGGATTGCTCCTGGCCGTGTTCGTCATTGCCATCATGGCCTGGACCTTTCTAAAAGGCAGTCAATTTCTAGGACAGTGATATGGATGACGATTTTCGGGACCTCACACGGCGCAAGCTCAGTTTTTTCCAGACATTGAAAGCCATTGCCTGGGGTTTTTTTGGAGTCCGTCGTGGCAGCGACCATGAACAGGACATTGCCAAGATCAATCCGGTCTATCTGATTATTGCCGCCTTGATCGCCACGGTTGTTTTCGTTGTGGGCCTGATTATGGTGGCCCGCTGGTTCATTGGTCAGGCCGGCTGAACCCTGGCCGGATACTGTGCCCCAGGGCACATGACCCGAAGGAGAACACTATGCATGTCGAGACTACGGCTCACCCATCCAAGGCGCCGTATTACTACGTCCCCGGCTTGTCGGGACACCCGGTACGCGCCAGCCTTTCCCTATGTCTGACGCTGCTGGGTGCGGCAACCTGGATCAATAACTGGCCGGGCGGTTTCTGGGTATTCCTGGTCGGGATTCTCAGCTTCCTGCTGGTCCTGTTCTTCTGGTTCAGCGACGCCGTGCGTGAATCCGAAACGGGCCTGAACAGCACACGCGTAGACATCTCCTATCGCTGGAGCATGTCCTGGTTCATCTTTTCCGAAGTCATGTTTTTTGCCGCCTTTTTCGGGGCGCTCTGGTATACCCGCGAAATTTCCACACCGCTGTTAAGCGATCTGGATCACCGCGCCCTGCTCTGGCCGGACTTTACCGGGACATGGCCCAATCAGGGGCCAGCGGGCACGATCGCTCCGTTCCAGACAGTTGGCCCGCTATGGCTGCCAACGATCAACACGGCTTTGCTGCTGACCTCGGGCGTTACCCTGACCATTGCTCACCATGCACTGCGCGCCAGCAAGCGTAGCAGCGCAATCTTCTGGCTGTTCATGACGGTCGCACTGGGCTTTGCCTTTGTGGCCTGCCAGGCCTACGAGTACCTGCACGCCTACGCCGAACTGAACCTGAAGTTCACCTCCGGCGCCTATGGGGCCTTGTTCTATATGCTGACGGGTTTTCACGGCTTTCACGTGATTATCGGTGCCACCATGCTAACGGTGATGCTGATACGGTTGATGCGCGGTCACTTTACCGCCGAGCACCACTTTGGTTTTGAAGGTGCCGCCTGGTATTGGCACTTTGTGGATGTGGTGTGGTTGGGCTTGTATCTGTACGTCTACTGGTTCTAGTCATTCATGCCGCAGGCCCATTTCTTCGGGCCTGGGTTTTTACCTCAGGCCAAGGGCACGCCGGTGCTTTCAATCCAACCCAGATAATGGGCCAGCAACACAAACAGGAACAGGGCCACGGACAAGCCCACTCGCCAGGTCAAGGCATAGGCCATGCGATTGGAGTTACCCCGGTCCCGCATCAAATACACCAGGGCCGAACCCAGCGACACAATAATCCCCAGAAACACGATCAGAACTAGCACACGCATTACGTCTCCCCCGCTTCAGGTTGAATGGATGTCCAGCAACAATTCTCGTTCTTCTTCGACTCGACCCCTGCTTGCCCTGGTTTGTCTGGGTTTGCTGATGCTGCTGTTCATTAGCCTGGGGCGTTGGCAACTGAGCCGCGCACAGGAACGTCAAAGCCTGGCACAACAAATTGAACAAGGCCGCCAACAAGCTCCCCTTCATATTGATTCCCAGGCCAGCCTGGATAAAGGTGCCTTGTGGCAGTCTGTCGCCGTGCACGGCTCCTGGCGCAGTGAGTTAACTGTACTCCTGGATAATCGCAATTTCAAAGGTAAGCCGGGCTACTGGATTGCGACTCCTTTTGTGCTGGACGAAGGTGATCTGGCAGGCTCCAGCCTGCTCGTACTCCGAGGTTGGCTGGCTCGCGTACCGGGACAGGCGCCTAGCGTACCGGACGCACCGTCCGGCTCCGAGACCATCTCCGGTGAATTACTGGAACGCGTGCCGCGTCTGTTTGAGCTAGGCAGCAGTCCCTTGCCCGAGCACTTGCCCAGCCCTTCTGGTACGCCCCCTGTGGTGCAGAACCTGGCCCTGGAAGATCTGCGCAGCCGCATTGATCTGCCTGTACTGCCCCGTGTGCTGGCCCAGACCGCCCCCGCCTCGCAGTTGCAAACCAACTGGCCCGACCCGAATATCGACTTTGAAAAGAACCGGGGCTATGCCCTGCAATGGTTCGGTTTTGCCCTGATTGCCCTGTGTGCCTGGATCGGTGTAGCGTGGAAATGGCTACGACGCTCCAGACCCAACTTTGCCCCTACAAGGAAAACCTGACGTGGACACGACTCAAACCCCTGCCCGCCCGCGTTCCCTGACTCCGTTGTATCTGCTGCTGGCAGTCAGTCTGGCACCGGTACTGTTTGCGCTGGCGGCCTACTACATGCCTTCGTTGGGGCTGCGGCCTGAGCAAAGCAATGCCTATGGTCAGTTGATTGAGCCACAACGTAGCGTACCGACACCTGCCACCCTACCCTTGCAGACCCTGCAAGGCGAGGCCTTTGATCTGCAGTCCCTGCGGGGCCGCTGGGTACTGGTCAGTGCCGACGAGAGCGCCTGCCCCGAAAGCTGCGTACGCAAGCTGTTTATCCTGCGCAACTCCCATGCCAGCCAGGGTAAGAATGTAGACCGACTCGCCCGCGTCTGGTTTGTGACGGACCAAGGCCAGCCTTCGGAACAAATTCTGGAAGCCTATCTAGGCACTCATATGCTGCGCGCCGATCCGGGCCAGTTGGCCGAGTTTCTAGCCCCTGGAACCGACAGCCGTGCTGCCGAACAAGCTGTCAAAAATGGCATGTGGATCATCGACCCCAATGGCAATTTAATGATGGTTTTCCCCGGTGATGCCGACCCTATCAAAGTTCGCACCGACATACGCAAACTGCTGAACAACTCACGCATCGGATAAGTTTATGGCCGATATCCGCCAACGCTACCGCAAACTGGTCTACCTGACCTGGTTCCTGACCTTGGACCTGATCATGTTCGGCGCTTTTGTCCGTCTGACAGATTCGGGCCTGGGCTGCCCGGACTGGCCCGGTTGCTATGGCAAACTCTCGCCGCTAGGCGCGAGCGCACATATCGAGCAAGCCTATCAAGCCATGCCTTATGGCCCAGTCAGTTGGGGCAAGGCCTGGATTGAAATGATTCACCGCTATGTGGGCGCGGCCTTGGGCATGTTGATTATTGCCATCGTCTGGATGGCCTGGCGGCATCGTCACACCTTGGGCCATTCGGCTCGGCTGGCCCTGTTCACCTTGCTGGCCGTCTGCGTGCAAGGAGCCTTTGGTGCCTGGACCGTCACCCACAAATTGATGCCTATTATCGTCACCACCCACTTGCTGGGCGGCATGAGCGTACTGGCCTTGATGACCTGGCTGGCCGTACGCGAGAACCCTGGCCCGCCGGTCTCTCCTGTCACCCGCCGCTGGCGACCTTGGCTGATTGGCGCCTTTATTCTGCTAACGATTCAGATCGGCCTGGGTGGATGGGTCAGCACCAACTATGCGGCGCTGGCCTGCATGGACTTTCCGCAATGCCACGGCCAATGGATACCCGAGATGGATTTGCATGGCGGGTTTTCGCTGTTTCGCGCGCTGGGCGAGCTGCCTTCTGGCGAGATGATTTCCCAGGCTGCACTGACCGCCATTCACTGGGTTCATAGAAATATGGCCTTTCTGGTGTTTCTGATTTTGGGTTCAGTCGCGTGGAAACTGCGCGCCGATCCCGTACTGCGTCGCCCGGCAACATTAGTCCTTTTGTTGCTGTTGGCCCAGCTCATCACGGGGTTAACCACGATCTTTTTCCAGTGGCCTCTTTTGATTGCCGTCCTGCATAATGGGGGAGCTGCCGGTCTCGTTTTATGCTGCGTCACCCTGTTGGTACGGCTTTCCCGCAAGTCGACTGTCCCCCAAGGAATACAGTATGACAAACACCGCTACCCTGGCTCCCGCCTCGCTCCTGCGCCAGTATCTGGTACTGACTAAACCACGAGTCACCCAACTGGCTGTTTTCTGTGCCGTAATCGGCATGTTTCTGGCTGCTCCCGGCCTGCCCGATCCGGGTACGGTGGTCGCAGGCACGCTAGGCATATGGATGCTGGCGGCTGCCGCCTTTGCCATCAATTGCCTGATCGAAAGCCAGATTGATGCCCGCATGCTGCGCACCGCCCGACGCGGTACGGCACGCGGCACCATTACCCCACCCCAAGTGCTGGCCATGTCCGGTTTGCTGGGCGGCATAGGCATGCTGGTGCTGTACTACTGGGTCAATCCGCTGACCATGTGGCTGACCCTGGCCACCTTCATTGGTTACGCGGTGATCTATACCGTGATCCTCAAACCCCTGACCCCACAAAACATCGTGATCGGTGGTTTGTCCGGTGCCATGCCGCCTGCTTTGGGCTGGGCCGCCATCGCCAACGCTGTACCAGCAGAAGCCTGGCTGCTGGTGCTGATTATCTTTATCTGGACGCCCCCGCACTTCTGGGCCTTGGCGCTCTACCGTCAACACGACTACCAGCGCGCCGGCCTGCCCATGCTGCCCGTCACCCATGGCAAAACATTTACGACGCTGCATGTGCTGCTCTACAGCTACATCCTGATGGCCTCCAGCCTGCTGCCCTTTATCATCCGCATGAGCGGCCCTCTGTACCTGGCTACCGCCCTTTTGCTGGGCGCCCGTTTCATTCAATACGCCCATCAACTACACCGCCACTACAGCGATGAACTGTCCCGTAAGCTGTTTCGCTTTTCCATTATTTATCTGGCGGTTCTGTTTGGGGCGCTGCTAGTGGATCACTGGGTGCGCTTGATCTGAGTTCTATCGACAGAGTGAGAAAATAGCGGCCACCTTCCCTGCTGAGTACCTTTAAGGCACACTCAGCAACTCAGGCGGTTCGCTGCTCACTATTCCATGCTTTAAGAAGCACGCACGCTCATCAAAATACCGATAGCTGCGTACCAACAAAACAATCGGTGTGGTTACATGAATCGAGGGAGTTTATGAGACAAAAGAGCTCATACCACACTGACTACCAAGACATTCCCCGCTTTATTGGTGCGATGGGCAAAGAATATCCTGACGGATATATAAGCTCTGCACATAGTCATCCACGTGCACAGTTTCTGTATGCCTCTGCTGGTGTCATGGAAGTTCAGACGCACGACACACTCTGGGTTGTTCCGTCTCAGCAAGCGCTCTGGATTCCGGCGGAAACGACTCATGAAACACGCATGCGAGGGAATGTCTCGCTCCAGACCCTTTATATCGACACGACACGTTGTGCCTTAGGGTCCCCGAAGCAGCCGACAATCATTCGAGTCTCTGCACTACTACGAGAACTAATCAGCCGTGCAATTGAGATGCCGCTAGAGTACGAATTGGGAGGACGCGACGAGCGGATAATTCAGCTCATCTTGCTAGAAATAGACTGGAAGGAACGTCGGCCATTATCAGTGTCACGTCCTCGAGACCCGAGACTCAAACGAATCTTTGATAGCGTGCATAAAACTCCAGCTGACGACAGGAGCCTTCAAGATTGGGCACACATTGTGGGAGCGTCCAGTCGGACACTTACCAGACTTTTCCAGGCAGAGTTTGGCTTGTCTTTCCGAGATTGGCGTCAACAAATGCGTTTACTGGCGGCGATTCCTCTTTTAACCGCAGGAATGCCTATTACCAAAGTGGCAGGGGATGTCGGATACGACACACCCAGCGCCTTTTCCCTGATGTTTCGCAAGGTCACCGGCATCACGCCAAGCCAATATCTTGCGCGCTATTGATAACGCCCTGAGACCGTCATGCTTACGACGACTCCAGACATCGTATGACATCACCCAGATCATCAAGGACAGTGGCTCCTTGAGTACGCAAGGCACGACCTGATGCTGAATCAGGACTGCCAATACCAACGAACCCCAAACCAAGCGCACTCGCGACCCGCATGTCCCACAAACCATCTCCTACAGACACGACGGCCCGAGGCTTGTCCATATCATAGAGATGCATTGCACGGACTCGCGCAGCCTTGACGAGATCATCACGTGCAGCATGCTCGGACGAGGTAAGCAACGCTTCCTCCACAAAATCAATCGCAACAGCATGAAGTTTTTGTCGGCTCACTGACCGGATACCTCCCGTGGCGAACACTACGCCCCAGCGTGTCGTCTCCATAGCCTTTACGAATGTTCGGGCACCAGTAATTTCACGCAAACCGCGCTCAGCAAGCAGGACCGAAAACCGGGAACCCAAATCCCTCTCAAAACTCGCCATCTGATCTGGCGAGATCCCTGTTCGCCCATGCTCTTTCATTGCATGGGCAAAAATCCCGGTATCAGTGTGATGGGGATAGCTGCCCCAGTCGGTATTCAAATGTTCCAACATCAGTGTTTGCATGGCTCCGAGCAAGGCTTCCTGATGCATGGCAATCGAATCGGTCAACGTACCGTCGATATCAAGTATCAAAATACTGTCTTTCTTCACGGGTTGAGTGTTGGCAGTCATAGTCAATGGAAAGCATCATGCACACTCTGTAAACACGGGCACGTAGCCAAGAAAGTGCGCAAAGTAACAAGTTCTTTACTCTGACGATTCAACGTCAACACGAGTCTACGGTGACTAAGTGACTGTTGCCTATCTCGTAGTAGCCACGGAATACGCCTGATACGACAAAGTTGGTCGAGCACCAGCCAGCCCCACTTTGATCGCCAATCCTTGGCCTCACTCCACCATCAAGATCTTATTCACGTGGATTGCTACCGGACTTCGTCGCTTCGGTTACAACAGGGATATCCCCACTAGGCTGCAAAGGCCCCACGAAACTCTCCGCCTCACTCAAAGCATGCGCCAAGCCAAATAGCGGTGGCAGTGCTTCGTGCTGGCGTTGGCCGGACTCGAACTCTTGCCAGACTTGGTAGGCTCGCTGGCGTTGACGCACGACTGCCTCGATCTTTTCACTGAAGATAGGATCTTTGCCACGCAAGGTGTCGAAGTCGCGCTCGGTCAGCATCAACAGGCGGCTATAGCCCAGAGAGCGGACTTCGCCCGCATGGTCGCTATGCTCGACGACATTCACCTCGCCAATCGTCTGCCCTGTTCCCAATTCGACCAGACTGCCATCGGGCAAGGTCAGCTCCAGTGCTCCGGAAGCCACAAAGAACATGACGCGCATGCCGCCGTAGCGCAGATGAATCTTCTGGTCCGGCAGAGCCAGACGGGGGCGCAAGCGTCGCGCCAGTTCTTTTTTGGCCTGCTCGGAAATGCCATCGAACATGGGCACCTGGGCAATCAACTCCATGGCACTCATGGTCATGTCCAGAGTGGGACGCTCCTCCAGATAGCGCCAGCGTTGCGTGATCTGTTTGACCAGATCCGCGTACATCTCGCTGGTAATCAGAGAGTGCGACAGCATGGTGCGATAGTGGGCTCGCTCTTGTGCCGCCGCCACTCGCGCCAGATAGGATTCCTGCAACCATTGTGCAAACACAGGGTATTGCAGCGTCAAGGAATGCAAGGCATCTTCCAGTTGCGACAGACGCAATTTATGGGCCTGCACAATCGTACCGGTGGCCTGCTGCCCCAATAAGGGAGCCAGCTCCGTTTGGGCAAACTGTATCAAACGCTGGGCCACTGACCGCTTGGCGATCAGGTTCGAGAAACGCTTGTCCAGTTCCCGGACCAGCCAGCCTTGCCGGCCAAATAGATAATGCAAGCGCAACGCATAACGAAACCCTCGGGAGTAACGCAGGTCTGATGCAATGGCGGCCTCAAAACCAGCCAAACCCGCCTGACGCACCGTATCGTTCATGCGCTCGGCCCGGCTTAACAAGGACTCGGCTGTTTTCCAGTCCACAATCTGCGATTTCAACTGCTCGTAAAACAGCTCCACTTCACGGGCCGACAGAATCGCCATGCCCATTTTCACTTTCTGCGCCTCGGTCAGGCTTTGGATCTGACCCGACGCCACACCGGCCTGACTGGCCTCAAAAACGGTACACAGGCGCTCGATAACCTGTGGCTTGATCTGCTCTTGCCGACCCAGTTCCTCGGTCTTGTCACGCAGCTCTTCCAGGGCCAGGCTCACCGCCTGATCGCGCAAATGGCGCTCCAGAGGGGTCAGTTGGTTCAGACCCAAACGACGAATCAAAGGCCGCAGACTGATCCCGTTCACAAACAAAGTCAGCAACACAAAGCCCGTCGTGGCCACGCCGATGAACTGGCGCACATCATGCGGGATAGCGTGTTGCTCGGTGACGGCCAAGGCCAAGGCCAAGGAGACAGCACCACGCAGCCCACCCCACAGAATCACCACCCGATAGGGACGACTGACTCGGGTCCCAAAGCGGGTGCGCCCCAGCAAGGGCAACACGGCAAACACCATGACAGCCCGTGCCAGCAAGGTCACCACAAACAGCAAGGCGACCAGGCCGATCTGCATCCAGGTGATTTCAGCCATCAGGCGCGGAATCAACATGGCAGCAAACAAGAAGATCAAGGAATTGGCCAGAAAGCCCATCTGGGACCAGGAGCTGCTCAAGAGTTCGAAGGTCGCGGGCGACATGCGGGTGCGGCCTGTGGAGCCAACCACCAAACCGGAAATGACCGTGGCAACCACACCCGATACACCCAGATAGTGCTCGGACACAAAAAAGGCCAGATATGCCAAGGCAATGGTCAGCGTCACTTCCGCTGCGGGCCAGCCTCGTAACAGCACGAACAGGCCACTGGCCAGACGCCCCATCAGGAAACCTGCAACACCACCGCCCAAGAAGCTGAACAGGAAACTGCCCAGCACGGTGCTGCCACTTAATTCGCCACCGCCGGTCAACACCGCCAGCAGCACCGAGTACAAGGCAATTGAGGCCGCGTCATTGAACAGGGCCTCGCCCTCGACCAGCGTGGACAGACGTTTAGGCGCACCCACTTCACGGAAGATACCCACCACAGCGACTGGGTCTGTGGTGGCCACAATGGCGCCCAGCATCAAACAGACCACCAGCCCATAGGAAGAGGCCACGTTCAGGGCATAACCCACGGCAAAGGTACAGACCACCACGGCCACAATGGCCATCATCAAGATGGCGCCTATATCATCGAGCAACCTACGCAGGTTCATGGCCAGCGAAGTCTCGAACAGCAAGATAGGCAGGAAGGCGTAGAGGAAGGTCTCGGAGGAGATGTCGAAGGCTTGCAGGGTGCTCAGAAAGTCCGACACCATCTTGGGTGCCCAGGCATGCAGATGCAACAGGATGCCCAGCGCAAAGCCGATCAGAGCCAAGAGTACGGAGTACGGCAGTCGCAAGCGTCCCGCCAAAGGCGGCATAAAGGCAACCAGCCCCAACAGGCCTGCCAACCCAAACACAAACTGCCCAATCTGCATCGCGACATCCTTTGTCATCGGCATTGAGTCTACCGGCATGTACCTACGCATTCAGGCGTGGACAGGCCAGATCGACACGGAAAATCCCCCCGCTTTCCGCATAAGGCAGAATAGCGCCTTTTCCCCGCATCACAGCCACCGAACTATCTTTTTCTCGCAAAATTTACGTTTTTTGGCCTCTGGCCCCGCACCCAGAGCCACATCTACACAAAGATACGACAGCGAGCCGGAATCTGCGCCAACGCAAATTCGCCTTTGACATAACTGGTTATACTTTCGCATCATGAATTTTCCGCGTCCCTTTCCTGCTGCGACTCGCTGGCCCCATCGTCTGGGCCTGTGCTTGTTGTTGCTGGCTGTGGTGCTGCGCGGAATCGTGCCTGCGGGCTACATGCCCACGCAAAACGATCAGGGCTATGCCCTGGCCTTCTGTTTGCCTTCAGGACAAAGCCTGCCCCCTGAAATGGTGCGGCACTGGGCAGCCTTGTTGGGCGAGGACACCGCTGACCACTCGGACGAGGCTACTACCAGCGCCACCTGTCCGTTCTGCGTCATGCTGCAAGCCGCGTTGACGCCCGCGCCTGTGGCTGTCGCCACACCCTTGAGCCTGGGCCACTTCCGGCCCTTCCTGCTTCCCCCGCTTGATCCCGCCCTGGCACAGGCCTTTATTCGTGGCCCGCCGGTGGGACAACGAGCCCCACCCTTTCTTCTTCCTGCCTGATTTCCCGCGTTCGGCTCTGCCGCTGCGCCTTTTCTCCTTTGCTGCTATTGCCCAAGCGGATTTGCCGCTGGGCGACGGCTGCTCTTCGGAATTTAGTCATGAAGAAATTAGTAAACCCCGGCCTGATCAGCGCCGGTGTTCTGGCCTGTGTGCCCTCTATTGCCCTGGCCCAATCCACCGTTATCGAACAACTCAGCCCCATTGTGGTGACAGGGGTGGCTCCTGAATCTCCCTTGCAGTTCAGCACCAATCCCAAACTGCCGCGCCTGCCCCTGCCCGCCAGCGACGGCACAGACTACTTGAAAACCATCCCTGGCTTTGCCGCCATCCGTAATGGCGGCAGCAACGGCGACCCGGTGCTGCGTGGCATGTTTGGCTCGCGCCTGAACGTGCTGACCAATGGCAGCTCCATGCCTGGTGCCTGCCCGTCGCGCATGGATGCGCCCACCTCCTACATTTCGCCCCAATCCTTTGATGAGCTGACCATCATCAAAGGCCCACAAAGCGTGCGCTGGGGGCCAGGCGCGTCTGCCGGGACGGTACGTTTCGAGCGCAAAGCGCCTGGCTTTACCGAAAGCGATGCCACGCTGGACGCCAGCATCCTGGGCGGCTCGGCTGGTCGTCACGCAGGCAATGTGGACTTTGCCGCTGGCAATGCCTCTTACTATGCCCGCCTGACCGCCAATCAGGATCGCGCGCAAGACTACAAGGACGGGGATGGTGAGCGTGTGCCTTCGCGCTGGAAAAAATGGAATACAGACGTCGCCATTGGCCTGACCCCCGATGCCGATACTTTGCTGGAGTTAAGCGCGGGCACGGGTGACGGCTATGCCCGCTATGCTGGTCGTGGCATGGACGGCACAAAATTCAAGCGCGAAACCTTGGGTCTGCGCTTCCAGAAAGACATGCATGAAGGCGTGCTGCGCAATGTGCAGGCCCAGTTGTATTACAACTACGCCGATCACGTGATGGATAACTACGAGCTGCGCCCCTTCAAACCCAGCGGCGGTATGTCCATGCCTATGGCTTCCAATGTGGACCGCCTGACCTGGGGCGGCCGCTTCAGCATGGACTGGGCCTTGAGCGACGACCTGACGCTAACCACCGGCGCGGATGCCATGCGCAGCCGCCATCGCAAACGCAGCGCAATGGGGATGCAGGACTACCGTGATCAGGATTGGGTAAAAGATGCCGAGTTCGACAATATCGGCATCTTCACCGAGGCCCGTTGGGATCTGAATGACGCCAGCCGTTTGATTGGTGGTGCGCGTCTGGATTGGGCCAGCGCCCGCGATCTGCGCCCCAGCCTGGGCAGTGGCATGATGAGCAAGCCCAACCCCGGAGCCAACGAGCGCCGTCGGGAAACCCTGCCCAGTGCCTTCTTGCGTATCGAGCATGATCTGGATTCCCTGCCTTTGAGCCTGTACGCCGGTATTGGTCATGTGCAGCGCATGCCGGATTATTGGGAACTGATTTCCCCGGCCAGCGGTCCGCACGGCAGCCCCAGTGCCTTCCTGGGGATTCAGCCTGAAAAGACCACGCAGCTGGATTTTGGCGCGCAGTACAAGGATGAAACGGTCTCGGCCTGGGCTTCTGCCTATATCGGCCAGATTCAAGACTACATCTTGTTCGACTACCTGCCCGGCGGCATGATGGGCAAGAAAACCCAGGCCCGCAACGTTAAGGCCCGCATCATGGGCGGCGAATTGGGTGCGGACTGGAAAGCGACGCCCAACTGGACCTTGGGCGGCAGCCTGGCCTATGCCTGGGGTCGAAATAGCACTGATGGCCGCGCTCTGCCGCAAATGCCTCCGCTGGATCTGCGTCTGACAGCGGATTATGTGCAAGGTCCTTGGTCCGCAGGCGGTGTCTGGCGCATTGTGGCCAAGCAAAATCGCTATTCGCAGGGACAAGGGAATGTGGTGGGTTACGACTTTGGACCTACCGGCGGTTTCAGCACCTTGTCGCTGTACGGCGGCTACAAGATCAACCGCAATCTGTCTGTGACAGCCGGTGTGGATAATGTGTTCGACAAGACCTATGGCGAACACCTGAATCTGGCCGGGAACAGTGGGTTTGGTTTTGGGGCAGCAAGCCGCTTTAATGACCCTGGTCGCACCGTCTGGCTACGCGCTGCTTTGACCTTCTGATCGTTTTTGCCTGCTAGGTCAGATGGACTCGGCAGGCAAAAAGGCTGAAAAATCAGGACAAAAAAAAGGGACACCTAGCTGGTGTCCCGTAAACATCCGCTTCAAAAGGGAGGGGAAGAGGAGAAGCCGAAGCGGATGTGCAAATGCCGAATTGCATAGGTGGCAAAAATCAGCAAATGTATTGTTTAGTCCGCGAAGATCAGCTTAAGTTCTGCCGGTTTCCCTGGAAATTTGTAACTCTTTAAAACGGCTTAAACCGCTTCCGCCAAAGCAACGCGCAACTTCTTGAATGCAGCCACTTCGATTTGACGGATGCGCTCTGCCGACACGCCAAATTCGGCGGCCAGATCGTGCAAGGTCGCGCCGCCATCGTCCTGCAACCAGCGGGCGCGCACAATGCGCTGCGAACGCTCGTCCAGCGTGTCGATCGCTTCTTCCAGGCCACTGCCTTCCAGCATGTCCTGAGCACGACGTTCCAGCACACGCGAGGGTTCCTCCTGCCCTTCGTCGGACAGGTAAGAAATAGGCGCGAAATGGTCATCGTCGTCATTAGTCGGGGCTTCCAGAGCCATATCGTGACCGGACAGGCGCACCTCCATCTCGCTGACGTCCTGTGGACGCACATCGAGTTCACGCGCAATCGCGTCTACCTGAGCCGTATCCAGCGTTTGTCCGTCCGGACGCATGCGGCGCAGATTGAAAAACAGTTTGCGTTGGGCCTTGGTGGTAGCCACTTTCACCATGCGCCAGTTGCGCACGACGTATTCATGAATCTCGGCCTTGATCCAATGCACGGCAAACGACACCAGACGCACACCGCGTTCTGGGTCAAAGCGTTTGACGGCCTTCATCAGGCCCACGTTCCCTTCCTGAATCAGGTCGGCATGCGGCAAGCCGTAACCCAGGTACTGGCGGGCAATGGACACCACCAGACGCAGGTGCGACAAAATCAGTTCGCGCGCAGCATCCAGGTCATCCTGGTCGCGCAGGCGCTGACCCAGCTCGGTTTCGCGTTCGGCGCTGAGCATGGGCAGACGGTTAACAGCAGAAATATACGCTTCGATCGTCCCCAGTGCGCCTGGATTAGACACGGCGGCGACGAGTTCATTACCAGACGCCAGGGCCAAAGCGTTCGCTTGTTGTGTCATGGAAAATCCTTCAAAGGTCAGCCGGCGAGAGCACTCAACAAGGCCCTCAAACCGCCAAAAACGTATTTCAACAATCATTGAGTTTAGCACTCGATGGTCTGGAGTGCTAAAAATTTCGAGTACAGGAATAAGAGCGTCGCAGCAAGAAAAAGTTCACTACTTGAGGGGAAACGGCGGTCAATCGGTGGGCAGAACGCCACAAACAGGCAAAAAACCGTGTCTGCCTGAGAGTAACGCCTTAAGGCCCACCTGAAAATAACAAAGTACGACCTTGTTTATCCAACGATCACAGTCGCTCGGCGTGGAAATTCAGATGGTCCTGAATGAAGGTCGAGATGAAGTAGTAGCCATGGTCATAGCCGTCGTGACGGCGCAGGGTCAAAGGCTGTTTGGCCTGCTCGCACGCCTGCTCGAATACGTCCGGATACAGTTGTTCGGCCAGAAAACCGTCGCTCACACCCTGATCCACCAAAATTCCGGCAGGATACGGCGTGCTGGTCTTGGCCATCAAGGCGCTGGCGTCGTGCTGTTCCCAGGCCTGACGATCCTGACCCAAGTAGGCACCAAAGGCTTTTTCACCCCAGGGGCAGCGGGTTGGCGCAGCAATAGGCGCAAAGGCCGACACGGAGCGGTACTTGCCGGGATGGCGCAACGCTAGCGTCAAGGCACCATGCCCCCCCATGGAATGACCAAAAATACCCACACGGCTGGCATCACCGGGCAGGATGGTCGTGACCAGCTCAAACAGCTCCTGGGTCACATAGCTTTCCATGCGGTAATGCTTGTTCCAGCCCGGTTCAGTGGCATCCAGATAGAAACCAGCACCCGTGCCCAGATCCCAGCCATCATTTTCCCCGTCCACGCCGGCGCCACGCGGGCTGGTATCGGGAGTGACCAGCATGATGCCGTGCTCGGCAGCGTAACGCTGGGCACCGGCCTTGATCATGAAGGTTTCCTCTGTGCAAGTCAGCCCTGCCAGGAAAAACAGCACAGGCACACGGCCTTGCCCGATGGCCTCTGCCAGGCTGGCGGCCTCTTTCTGAGCACCGGCCTGTAGTTGTGGCGGCATATACACAGAAAACCGCATGGGCAGACCAATCGTCTGCGAAGCGTGTTGGTAATAACGCTGCCAGCCATCAAAACAGCGGTGTTCGTTGAGCAGTTCCAGTGTCTGAGTCATAGCCCCTCTTGTTCTCAATTGCAGATCCGGCCCAAAGCCGGTGGCACACCCCCAGGGCGGCAACGGACTCTGGCACCGGGATAAAGGGTGCAGGCAGCGGCCTGCGCCCTCTTCCTGCGACGTCTATCAGTACATCACCACCGAACGGATGGATTGACCGGCATTCATCAGGTCGAAACCTTCATTAATGCGTTCCAGCGGCAAAGTGTGGGTGATCAGATCGTCGATATTGATCTTGCCATCCATGTACCAGTCCACAATTTTCGGTACGTCGGTACGACCACGAGCGCCACCAAAGGCAGAGCCCTTCCATTCACGGCCGGTCACCAACTGGAACGGACGAGTGGAGATTTCGGCACCGGCCTCGGCCACCCCAATAATGATGGACTGGCCCCAACCACGGTGGCAGCACTCCAACGCCTGACGCATCACCTTGGTGTTGCCAATACATTCAAAGGAGTAATCCGCGCCGCCGTCCGTCAGTTGAATAATGTGGTCCACCACGTTTTCAACGTCATTGGGGTTCACAAAATCAGTCATGCCGAACTGGCGAGCCATGGCTTCGCGCTCGGGGTTGATGTCCACACCAATGATCTTGCCCGCACCCACCATCTTGGCGCCCTGGATCACGTTCAGGCCGATACCGCCCAAACCGAACACCACCACGTTGGCACCGGCCTCCACTTTGGCGGTAAACAGCACGGCGCCCAAACCGGTGGTCACGCCGCAGCCGATGTAGCACACCTTGTCGAACGGCGCGTCGTTACGAATCTTGGCCAAGGCAATTTCTGGCACCACGATGTGGTTGGCAAAAGTCGATGTGCCCATGTAGTGGTGCACAGGCTTGCCACCGATGGAGAAACGCGACGTTCCGTCCGGCATCAGGCCCTTGCCCTGAGTAGAGCGAATGGCGGTACACAGGTTGGTCTTGCGCGACAGACAGGATTTGCACTGGCGGCACTCGGGCGTGTACAGCGGAATCACGTGATCGCCGGGACGCAGGCTGGTCACACCCGCGCCCACATCCAGCACCACGCCTGCGCCTTCATGGCCCAGGATGGCCGGGAACAAACCTTCTGGGTCAGCGCCAGACAGGGTGTAGTAATCGGTATGGCAAATGCCCGTCGCCTTGATCTCGACCAGCACTTCGCCCGCTTTGGGACCTGCCAGATCGACCTCTTCAATCGTTAGCGGTGCGCCCGCTTTCCAGGCAACTGCTGCACGTGTTTTCATGTGGTCCACCCTCCGGGTAAAAGTAATTATGGTTACGGCAAACTCGGTCCTTCGGGACCAAACTCTTAAAGTATAGAGAGTATTTTATAAGGCGCTGCCCGGCTGGCGGCACCTTGTATGGGTAAAGACCCGCACAACGTACAGGATTGCCCTCAATACAAAGACGATTTACCCGTCAGCAGCACGCCCAGGCGCAACATACCATAGGCCAGGTAATCAACCAGCCGGCTGAACACCCCCAGACGCTGATATTGCTCCGGGTAGACTCTGGCAGCATTGTGTTCGATCTCGTACTCCAGCTTGGTCTGCAAATTCTGGGTAAATGGCTGATCCTGAATCAGCACATTGGCCTCACGCGCCAGGAGCAGGCTGAACGGATCCAGATTGGACGAGCCCACCATGGAGTAGTCATCGATGACGGCTACTTTGGCATGCAGATAGCTGGCCTTGTACTCATACAGCTCAATGCCATGATCCAGCAACTGCCCATACATGAATCTACAGGCCCGATATTGCAGGAAATATTCGGCATGGCCTTGCAACAACAAGCGTACTCGCACACCACGTTCGGCGGCTTGCTCAATATGCCGTCGCAAGGTGCGGCCCGGAAAAAAATAGGCATTGGCCAAAATGACCTGCTCTTTCGCCTTGCACAACAACTGCAAATAAGCCTGCTCAATTTGCTGACGATGGCGCACATTATCCCGCAGCAACAAAGTGGCCCGTATGCCTTCAAAGACCTGGCCGGCCTGCTCCGCCTTCTTGCGCTGCTGACGGCGCTTGCGCCATTCGCGCCACAAGGTGAAACGCTGGGTGAAGCTGTCCCAATCCTTGCGTCTGCGCCAGGCCATACGCAGCCATAAAGCCTGCTGCGCCCGCACCATGTCATCGACAATCGGCCCTTCACAGCGCACGGCGAAATCAAAACGCGGCATGCCCTGCCCATTGATCAAGGGCACATCATCAAAGTCATCCAGAATATTAATGCCACCCACAAAACCAATGCGCTCATCGACCACCAGCATTTTCCGGTGCAGTCTGCGCAGGCGTCGCAAGGACAGGCGGGGTTCGCGCCACCCTTGCGGCTTGGGGCGATAAATCCGGTAGCGCGCACGCATGGCCTTTAACTGCTCGGCAATTTGCAAGGCATGCACATCGCTGCCAAAGCCATCAATTACCACGCGTACGCGCACACCGCGCTCACTGGCTCGACGCAAGGCGTCCAAAACACAGTGACCACTATCGTCCAGATTGAAGATATAGGTTTCCAGATGCAGACGCTTTCTGGCCTGATCGATGGCTTCGCAGATAGCCGGAAAAAACTCCTGGCCATTTTGCAGCAAGGTGATTTGATTACCTTCGTGCCAAAGTGGATCGCGCTTCAGACTCGGCATGCTGGCTAGGCCTATACGTTAGGAAACCACTGAATGCCCCGTTACGGCAGCTCCAGCTCGGTCAGGATAGGGGCATGATCGGACAACTGCTTCCAGGGGTCTCCCACCAGCACGCGGGCATTACGCACTGCAAAACCACGCTGATAGACACGATCCAGCCGTAACCAGGGAAATGCTGCGGGGAAAGTACGAGGTGGGGGTGTCATGCGTGCAGCACCATTGACACCCAGTTGGATGCCTTGGTCCGGCACAACCAGCCCGCTTTTACGCATGGTACGCAGCCATTTGATGGGCTGGCGCAAGCGGAAACGGTTATCGGCCTGACCGCGAGGCGAGAAGGAAAACACTTCGTACAGATTCAATTGCTGCACAAAGATAGGCGCCAGACGGTTATTCCAGTCGTTGAAATCGCCCGCGATCAACAAGGGTTCGTCCGCAGGGACAATGCGCTTGATACGATCGAGCAAGGCCTGAACCTGGCGAACCCGGCCACTGTTGAACAGGCCCAGATGAACCACAATGCAATGCACCGGACGGCCGCCAACATCAACAACCGCATGGAGCAAACCGCGCTGTTCCATACGATGGTCGGAGATGTCCTGGTTTTCGTACTGCAAAATGGGAAAGCGCGACAGCAAGGCGTTGCCGTGATCCGTATGAGGACGAACCACGTTGCACCCATAAGCCGTATTCATGCGCAAGGCAGCGGCCAGCGATTCGTGCTGGGCGTCCAGACTGCCTTGCAGTTGGTTACGCCCCTGCACTTCCTGCAAAAACAACAAGTCGGGAGACAATCCGTAAAGTCCCAGGCGCAGATCCGCCAAAGACTCCCGTTTGCCAGAAGCCGAACGGCCTTTGTGAATGTTGTAGCTGACTACCCGAATCACTGACACGCCGTCCCCCGCTCTGACTTACTTGTTTTCAACAGCCCGCAGACGAATATGCAACTCACGCAGTTGCTGCTCATCCACAGCCGATGGGGCCTGGGTCAGCAGACACTGAGCACGCTGTGTCTTGGGGAAAGCAATCACATCACGAATCGAATCGGCACCGGCCATCAAGGTGACCAGACGATCCAGGCCCAGAGCCAGACCGCCATGTGGAGGCGCACCGTATTGCAGCGCGTCGAGCAGGAAGCCGAACTTCAGTTGTGCTTCTTCAGGACCGATCTTCAAGGCATTGAACACCTTGCTTTGAACGTCGGCACGGTGGATACGGACCGAACCGCCGCCCACTTCCCAACCGTTCAGCACCATGTCGTATGCCTTGGCAAAGGCCTTGCCGGGATCGGTTTCCAACAGGTCTTCATGGCCGTCTTTGGGGCTGGTGAAGGGGTGATGAGCCGCAAAGTAACGGTTTTCGCCCTCGTCGTATTCGAACATGGGGAAGTCCACCACCCACAGAGGCTTCCAGCCTTCCTCAAACAGACCGTTCTCTTTACCAAACTCGCTGTGACCGATCTTGATACGCAGGGCACCGATCGCATCGTTGACGATCTTGGCCTTGTCCGCACCAAAAAAGATCAGGTCGCCGTTCTGGGCGCCCGTGCGCTCCATCAACTGCTTCAGAACGTCAACATGGATGTTCTTGACGATCGGCGACTGCAAGCCTTCAGGAATCGAGGCAACATCGTTGACCTTGATGTAAGCCAGGCCCTTGGCACCGTAGATACCGACGAATTTGGTGTAGGCGTCGATTTCGCTGCGGGGCATGGCGCCACCACCAGGAATGCGCAGGGCAACCACACGGCAGGATGGGTCATTGGCTGGGGCGGAAAAGACCTTGAAGTCCACTTCACGCATCAGATCAGCCACGTCCACGAATTCCAGTTTGACGCGCAGGTCAGGCTTGTCCGAACCGTAGCGCTGCATGGCCTCGGTCCAGCTCATGGTGGGGAACGTAGGCAGTTCCACGTTTTGCACCGTACGGAAAATGTGCGTGACCATGCCTTCAAAGATCTCGCGAATCTGCTCTTCGTTCAGAAAAGAGGTTTCGCAGTCGATCTGGGTAAATTCTGGCTGGCGGTCAGCGCGCAGGTCTTCGTCGCGGAAGCACTTGGTGATCTGGTAGTAGCGGTCAAAGCCCGAGACCATCAGCATTTGCTTGAACAACTGGGGCGACTGAGGCAATGCGAAGAATTCGCCCGCGTTCACACGCGAGGGAACCAGATAGTCGCGAGCGCCCTCAGGGGTGCTCTTGGTCAACATGGGGGTTTCAATATCGATGAAACCCAGGTCGTCCAGATAGCGACGGGACTGCATGGCCACTTTGTAGCGCAGCATCAGGTTGTTCTGCATTTGCGGACGACGCAAATCCAGCACGCGATGCGTCAGACGCGTAGTTTCGGACAGATTGTCATCATCCAACTGGAAAGCCGGGGTGACCGAGGCATTCAGGATTTCGATCTCATCACACACGATTTCGATCTCGCCCGAACGCAGATCCGGGTTGACGGTGCCTTCAGGACGGGCCTGAACGCGGCCGGTAATGCGCAGGCAGTACTCATTACGGATACGTTCGGCCACTTCAAAGGCCTGCACGTTGTCAGGATTGACGACAACCTGCGCCAGACCCTCACGGTCGCGCAGATCAATGAAAATCACACCCCCGTGGTCGCGGCGACGATGTACCCAGCCAAACAAATTGACCGTCTGGCCCAGGTATTCTTTGGAAACCTCGCCGGTATAACACGTACGCATCTAGGATGACTCCGAAATAGTAAAAACTGCAAATTGGAAAATTCAGGTTCCAGCCAAGGGAGGTGTCCCTTCAGACTGGTCAGAAACTGGGGGTAAGGCGATCGACTCGGCAGGGCCGACCACACCCATGGATACGATGTATTTAAGCGCCGCATCCACTGTCATGTCGAGCTTGTGTACATCGGCCCGAGGCATCATCAGGAAAAAACCGGAAGTTGGGTTGGGTGTTGTGGGCACGTAGACGCTGACAAAGTCGTCTCCCAATATCTGCGCCACTTGTCCGCCCGGTACTCCGGTCAAAAAAGCAATGGTCCAGGAGCCAGCCCTGGGATACTGCACCAGAACGGCTTCGCGAAACGCCTGACCATCGGGTGCCAACACCGTATCACTGACTTGCTTGACCGAATTATAAATGGAACGCACCAAAGGAATACGCCCAAGTAGCAATTCCCAACGATCCACCACCGCACGGCCCAGGTAATTGGCCGCCAGTAAACCCGTACCAAACAAGACCGCCAGCACCAGCACAATTCTAAAGCCGGGAATTCGCAGGCCGAACAGGGCCTGCGAAGACAGAAACTCCGGTACCACGCTCTCCAGCGTTTCGATCAGCAAAGTCATCACCCAGACGGTGATGACCAAGGGCACCCAAATGAGCAGGCCAGTGACGAAATAACGCTTGAAGGGGCGCATAAGAAGTGGTGTTAGCTGGACGATGAGGACGTGGGCGTCGCCGCAGGCGCAGGCGTGGACGTAGTGCCACTGTCTGCGGACTTGCTGCCACCCTGGTTACGAAAATCCGTTACATACCAGCCCGTACCCTTGAGCTGGAATCCTGCCGCCGTTACCTGTTTGGTAAAGGTAGGCTGATTACATTCTGGACAAACCTCTAAAACGGGGTCCGACATTTTTTGCAGCACATCTTTTTCGTATTGGCACGAGCTGCATTTATACGCATAGATAGGCACGACTCATCCTAACAAAAAGCCGAAACAAACTTCGAGAGATAAATAAGTAGGGTCGATACCAGCAAATTTCAAGCTGGGGACCCGCTCAAAAAGAACCCGAAAAGAGTTCACAGGGGCACTTCTGACGTGATTTTAGCCCTTTTTGGGGTGCAATCGCACTGAACTTCACCCCGCCAGACAGGCCGCCTGCGGCGGCCATCCGATTTAGATCAAAAACAGGCAGGCAGCAATCAAGGTCGGTGCTGCGGCGCTAAGCAGCAGGCGCAGGGGTGAGATGGCCCCGTCCGGAAAGCTGCCTTTCAAAATGGAGAAGCCAGCGGGGTTCGGTGCATTGGCAATCACGGTCAAGCCACCGCCGGTTACAGCACCTGCCACCAGCATGTATCGCCAAATGTCCGACGTACCTTCAACCAAAGAGCCCAGATAGGTCAAGGCAGCATTATCGGTCACAGCGGTCAAGGCCGTTGCACCCCAGAACAGCACCGTCGGCGACAGGCCGCCCAGCAAATCCTGCAACCACCATTTTTGCAAACCACCCAGCACCACCAGACCGGCCAGAAAGAAACCAACCATCAGACCTTCGCGCACCAGCAAGGGGTTCTGGTAATGCTTGTACGAATGGGCATAACCAATGAACAGCATCAGCAACGCCATGAACACAATGGGGTGATGCGCACCGAGCACAACCGCTATCAGGAAAGCCACGTGAACCGCCATGACACCAATCGGTACCGGGCGTTGGGTTTGGCTGGGCTCGGGCATGCCCTGCCCCATTTCCAGCAAAGCTTTACGGCAAATCAGTGTGACCAAAGTGGCATTGATCAAGACGGCCAAAATAGCGCGCCAACCAAAATGCGTTGCCATAAAGGCGCTGTCCCAGCCAAACGTGCTGGCAACCATCAGGACAGGCGGTGCCGCATACGCGGTCAAGACGCCGCCAATGGACACGTTCACAAACAGCACACCCACGGTCAAATACTTGAAACCGGCATGGCCTTGATGGCGGAAATACGCCTTATGCAGCAGCAAAGCCGCCAAGGTCATGGCAGCGGGCTCGGTAATCAGGGAACCCACCAACGGCACCACGGAAATGGTGATGAAGTAGGTGGAAATCTGGTTCGACACGGGTACCGCTCGTGCCAGCACCGACACGATCTTGTTCACCAGCTCCAGAATCGGGCGGCTGGCGGCAACCACCATAATCGCAAACACGAACATGGGCTCGGTAAAGTTGCGGCTCTCCAAATACTCGATGGCCGACTGCAAGTCCACAAAAACGGCCATATAAGCCACCAGCACACAGGCCCAGACGCCAAACACGGCTTCGACCTCGGACAACATGTGCCATAGCCCTGCATGGCTGCCGCCTTTATTGGCCAAGCGTGCAAACACCGGAACCGAGAAGGTGTGGACGATGGCAATGGCAAACAGCGCCGTTGCAACATACTCAAGAGGAGAAGCCATTCTTCGAACCTTTAAAGCTTTATGTAAATTGCTGCGTATCAAACCAAACTGATTGTGCCCGCCAACGCGGCCACCACCAGCAAAACACCAACCCAGATGTTGGCACGGAAAAGGCGCAGGCCTCGTTCGGGATAGCGCACGTCAAAATGTTTCATCTGCCACAGCAGATGGGCACCAATAACCGCCATCACGGCGTAATACAAAATCCGCTCGTCCAACAGCAAACCGCCTACCAGCCAGCACAACATGGCGGCTATATAAAAACCGCTGATCCAGGTCTTGCCGGCCTCACGAAAACGCAAGGCGGTCGAGTGCAGACCCAGCTTGGTATCGTCGGCCACGTCGATATAGGCATAGATGGAGTCATAGCCTACCTGCCACAAAATCGCGCCCACCCACATCAGGATGGCACCCAAAGGCACTATGTTCTGCGTGTCGGACCAGGCCATCAGCATGCCCCAGTTAAAACAGATCCCCAGAACCACTTGCGGCCAATAGGTAAAGCGCTTGCACAGTGGGTAGATCATCACAATGGGAAACAGGGCCAGCGCCAGCCAGCGGCTGTACTCATTGATGGCAAAAAGCAGCAAGGCACACACAGCCATCTGCGCCAGCACGAAGATCACGGCCTTGCGCATGGTGAGCTGCCCGCTGGTCAAAGGCCGGAAACGGGTGCGTTCAACCTGGTGGTCAAAGTTGCGGTCCGCCATATCGTTAAAGCAGCAGCCAATGCCACGCATCAACAAGGCACCCAGGGAAAAGATCACCACACGCCACAAGGTAGGAAGACCGTCCGCCGCCTGCACCAGAGCGGCCAGGGCGGGCAAGAGGGTCAACCAAGTGCCCACAGGCCGGTCCAGCCGGCACAAGCGCGCATAAGGCCCCCAGGAGGCGGGCAAATAACGGGCCACCCAGTCATTGGTGGGGCGCATATCGGACAGATCTGGGCGCGGAGAAGACTCCGAAGCGGATGGAGATGTCATAGAGGTAAAACCTAAATCCAGGCCTTGAGCCATAGACTAGAAACAGGCATACCCTCTGGCTGAGGGTATGCGGTGGATTCCAGGAACCTGCTCATGCTCCAGGAGCAAAGAGAGCAAAATGGACGACCCTTGAAAACCACAACGCTGGCCAGCCAGCGCGTGAAAAGACGCAGACCATCAGTCTGCGTCCATTGCCTGCCAAACACCCATCAGGCTTCTTTGATGAGTTTACCCAAGATGGCGATGCCTTCGCGAATTTTTTCCTCGGGCACAGTCGCAAAGCTCAGGCGCAAGGTGTTGCGTTTGACGTCCTTGCCCGCGTAGAAGGGCTCGCCAGGCACAAAAGCCACCAGATTTTCAATCGCTTTTTGCAACAGGGCCGTGGCATCCACGTGCTCGGGCAAGGTCACCCAAATGAACATGCCACCTTCAGGACGAGTCCATTGGGCCGTATCCGGGAAGTTCTTGTCCATCGCATCGAGCATGATGGCGCACTGTTTCTGGTAAATATCGCGCACTTTGGGCAGGTGCTGTTCCAGGAACCCGTTATGTACGGCTTCGTAAACCGCCATCTGCGTCAACGTGGAGGTATGCAAGTCCGTGGCCTGTTTGATCTGCACCAGCTTGTCGATGATTTTGGCAGGAGCCACGATGTAACCCAGACGCAGGCCGGGAGCCAGAACTTTAGAGAAGGTGCCCAGACGAATCACGGTGGCACCTGCCTTGCGGCCCAAAGACAGCAAGCTGGGCAGGCGTTCGCCAGCGTAACGCAGTTCGCCGTAGGGATCGTCCTCGACGATTGGGATATGTGCGGCAGCACATCGTTCCACCAGATCCTGACGACGCTCCAAGGGCAAACGCAGGCCGGTCGGGTTCTGGAAGTTAGGCAGTGCGTACAGCAGACGGGCACCCATAGCTTCAGGAGCCGACACGTACTCGGGAATCATGCCCTGACCATCGGTAGGAATCGCCACAAAAGAAGGGTCGTACACCGACAGAGCCTGCAAGGCACCCAGGTAAGTAGGCGATTCCACCAACACCTTGCTGCCCTCGTCAATGAACAACTTGCCCAGCATATCCAGCGCTTGCTGCGAACCGTTTACCAGCAGGATTTCGTCGGCGTGTACAGGGGAGCCTTCGGCGCTCATTTGTTCTGCCAACCACTGACGCAGGGGCAGATAGCCTTCCGTGGTGGTGTATTGCAAGGCCATACGACCCTGCTCGCTCAGTACCTTATTGAACGCGCTTTGCATTTCCTCGACAGGAAAGCCAACTGGAGTGGGCAGACCGCCCGCAAAGGAAATAATCTCGGGACGCGCAGTGACCTTGAGAATTTCACGAATTGCGGAGCCACTCAGTTTCTGGGCACGTTGGGAAAAGGTAAAAGACTGCGAGAGGGTATCCATGATTCGGAAAAGTCCTGAAGAAGAACGATTAAATACTTCATATGCAAACTTTCTAGCTTGCAACAATGAACGCAGGATGCCGGACAAACCAGGCATCCTGCACCTTTGAATGAGTTATGACGCGGGTTTATTAGCGTATACCTTGCCACCAAGCGGCTTGCAGCGCAAGTAGCCAAACCGTATCAGCTCGGGATTTACCCTGAAAAATCGATCTCCCCTTCAAGGCAATCGTCGCACTTTGTCTAGACTCAGCTATTGTATATACAATTAAAAATCTGCTCGGAGCCATGCCACCATGAGCGACCCTCACCCTGCCACTTTGCTTGACCTGCTAAACATCAGCAGCCTGCCCGCGCAGCCCTGGAAAAACGGTGGTGGCACCACGCACGAAATACGGTGCTCCCCAAAGAATTCCGATTATGAGCACTTTGACTGGCGCATCAGCCTGGCCCAAGTCCACACTTCCGGCGATTTTTCACGCTTTCCCGGCATAGATCGACACATCATGTTGATCAAAGGCGACAACATGCAGCTAACCCACCATGACCACATTCATGTGCTGCACCCTTTCCAGCCCTACGCCTTCGCGGGCGAGGACCGGGTGGCCTGCGTGTTACCGCTCGGACCCACGCAGGACTTGAATCTGATGCTGCGCCGGGGCCGAGCCCAGGGCAGCCTGCAAGCCTGGCAAGGACGGAATGCTCCCATGACCTTGGCCGCAGGCACGCACTTTCTGTATGCACCGCAAGGCGGCTACCAGCTCCAGTCCGACATACATCGCTGGACCTTGAACACCGGGCAGGCCCTGACAGGCAGCACATCCGCCCCCTTGTCGCTGCAACTGCAGGCCGAGCACGCTGATGCTCCACTGGTCTACGCCTATATCGCTCCCACGGAATAAAACCATGCGCTACACACTTTGGACTGATTTACGCTTGGCCCCCAACGCCGACCCCGAGCAAGTCATTGAAGATGCCTGCCTGGTCGAACAGGCAGGCCGTATCGCCTGGATGGGCCCGCGCCATGCTCTGCCCGCACAGTGGCAGCAAGCCACAGAAGAACACAGGCTGGGAAACCGCTGGGTCACTCCAGGCCTGATCGATTGCCACACTCATCTGGTTTACGGCGATAACCGCGCCCAGGAATTTGCCTTGCGGCTGGCAGGGGCCTCCTATGAAGACATCGCCCGTCAGGGCGGGGGCATTGTGTCCTCCGTTAACGCCACCCGCTCCTTGAGCGAGGACGAACTGCTGGCCCAGGCCCTGCGTCGTCTGGATGCTTTGCTGGACGAAGGCGTCACCGCGATCGAAATCAAATCCGGCTACGGCCTGAATCTGGAGAGCGAGCGCAAGATGCTGCGTGTGGCCCGTCGTCTGGGTGAGTTACGTCCGGTAACCGTACGTACCACCTTTTTAGGGGCCCATGCCCTGCCCCCTGAATTTGCCGGGCAAACCGATGCCTATCTGGATCTGGTGTGCGATCACATGCTGCCCACGCTGGCACAAGAAGGACTGATCGATGCGGTTGACGTCTTTTGCGAGCGCATTGCCTTTGATTTGAAGCAGTCCGAGCGCGTCCTGAAAGCAGCCCAAGACCTGGGCCTGCCCGTCAAAATGCACGCCGAACAGCTCTCCAACCTGGGCGGTACAGAAATGGCAGCACGCTACCACGCCCTGTCTACCGATCATCTGGAATATCTGGATGAGGCCGGTGTCATCGCCATGAAACAAGCAGGAACCGTGGCCGTACTCCTGCCCGGTGCCTACTACTTCCTGCGTGAAACTCAGTTACCCCCTATCGGATTGCTACGTAAACACGGCGTGCCCATGGCCCTGTCCACCGACAGCAACCCCGGTACCTCCCCCTGTGCTTCCCTATTACTGATGCTGAATATGGGCAGCACGCTTTTCAAGCTGACAGTCCCTGAGGCCCTGGCAGGTGTCACCCGCCATGCTGCCAAAGCCCTGGGTGCCCCGAATATCAGCGGTGAATTGAGTATCGGGGCCCGCGCCGACTTTGTTGCCTGGGATATAGACTCCCTGCCCGAGCTGGTCTACTGGATGGGCCTGCCACGCTGTGCCCTGGTCGTGTACCAAGGAATCATCAGCCGTGACCTGCGTAAGGAATCACCATGACTATTCTGCGGCACTACGATGCGCTCTGGGCCCCCTGGGCCTATCTGGACAGCCAATGGCAAGCCAATGTACTGCTGCGCTGGGACCGGGACGGTACGCTGACGCATGTTCTCCCCGAAGCCAACCAACAAGACATAGACACCGCAGGCTCCGTATATAAGGCACTGGGCGCCGCACTGCCGGGCATGCCCAATCTGCATTCACACGCTTTTCAAAGCGCCATGAGCGGGCTGACTGAATTCCGGGGACAAGGCCAGGACAGTTTCTGGAGCTGGCGTGACCTGATGTACCGCTTCGCCGCCCGTCTGGAACCCGAGCACATGCAGGCCATTGCCCATTGGCTCTATATACAGATGCTAAAAGCAGGCTACACCAGCGTGTGCGAATTCCACTACCTGCATCACCAGCGCGACGGCCAAAATTACGCGCCCATAAGTCTGCTGGCCCAAGGCGTCATGGAGGCGGCCAGCGCCAGCGGACTGGCCATTACCCTGCTGCCCGTGCTGTATCAGTACAGCAATTTCGGCAGTCAGGCTCCCCGCCAGGATCAACAACGCTTTTTGAATAGCCCCACACAGTTGCTGTACCTGCTGGAGTCCTTGCACTCCAGCCACCCGTTGAATGCTGACCGGCGTTACGGTATTGCGCCCCACTCCCTGCGCGCCACCAATATTGCTTCCATCAATACCCTGATCGACGGCCTGCACAGCCTGCCATCACGCCACCCGATTCACATCCACATTGCCGAGCAAATGGCCGAAGTGCTGGCCTGCCAGGACGTCAAAGGCTGCAGCCCGGTGGCTTATCTGTATGACAACTTCAACGTGGACGAACGCTGGTGTCTGGTCCACGCCACTCATATCGACGAGCAAGAGCGCAAGCAAATTGCCCGCAGCGGTGCCGTAGCCGGCTTGTGCCTGACCACCGAAGCCAATCTGGGCGATGGCCTGTTCCCCGCCGCCGCCTTTCTGGCCGAGCATGGTCATATGGGTATAGGCTCGGACAGCCATATCTGCGTGGACTGGCGCGCCGAGCTACGCTTGCTGGAATATGGTCAACGATTAATCAGCCAGCAACGCAATGTGCTGACTTCACCCCAACAGCCTTTTGTGGCGGACTACGTGTTTGAGACCTGCACGCGCGGCGGCGCACAAGCATCCGGACGAGCCAGCGGGCAACTCAGCCCCGGCCATCAGGCGGATTTAATGGTGATTGATCTGGAACACTCCAGTCTGGCGGGGCTGGACAGTCAACATTGGCTGTCAGCTCTGGTCTTTTCCGAGCGCGCCCACGCCAACCCGATTCGTGATGTATTCGTCAGCGGTAAAGCCTGTGTGGCAGACGGCCATCATCCGCAAGAAGAAGCGGCCTTTGCCGCCTATCAAGAAACGCTGAGTAGTCTACTGAACAAGGCTTAGGTACAAAAAAATCAGATAATGGCCTGTAAGCCCTTGTCGGCAATGATGTTCAGCAACTTGAGCGCCGGGCCGGTAGGATGGGTTTCACCTTGCTCCCACTTGCGTATGGTCGATGCCGTGGTATGCAAATAAAGCGCAAATACCGGTTGGCTGAACTTCAAGCCTTCTCGCAGCCGCTTGATGTCGGCTGCATCGAACTCCCGAACTGGCGGCGGACAAATCGCGTCAAACTCGCGCATCGTCACCTTGCCAATCGCTCCTGCCTCCTGGAGCGCCGCCAGGTCGCCGCGTAGCGATTCGATGATCTTGCTCACAATGCACCTCCAATAACACGTCAGCCTGCAATGCATTAAACAAGGCTTCAGGGGACAAACCCAAGAACACCTTACCGACAAATTGCAGCGCTTTCTTCTCATCCTGCGTGATGTTCCCCTTGTCGCTCTTGGAGAACCCATGCAAGAACACATAACGGCTACCTATTCTGGCCGAAAGCAAGCTGCGATAGCCGCCGCTTTTGCCACCACCAGGGCGAGCTACCCGCTTCTTGTATAAGGCGCCCCCCAAGTCCACATCGATCAAACCGCTTTCCATCTCATGAACTGCCTTGCACAAGGCAATATCGGGCAGCTTCTCGGCCGCCTGCCATCGTGCAAAGTCTTTGCGCTTGAGAACGCACGTCATATCGACCTCCAAACTATACCCGTATCGGATACACTTATCAATCTCTCGCCGTGGAACAACCGATTCACCACCCGCTCAGCCACATTCCACGCCTCGTTATGAACATAGCGCATACCGTGCCTGCCTACGTATGGGACGCAGCAGCAGCCGTAGCATTCAGCGTGGACTTGTGCCGGCAGGGTGTAGTCCAGCGAAATGCAATGCTGGAGTCGTCGTGAAGCCCCCCCCCACGCTACGCCTTCGGCTTGCTGCCCCCGAGGGGGAGCTTTTTGTCTTGGGGCGGCCCGGCGACAAAAAAATCCCCGGCTTGGTGATCCAGGCCAGGGACAAGTTCGTGGAGACAAAAACAATCAGCAGTACTTCATGAAAACTAAAACAGATCCGCCGCCGTCGCTGCCAAGCTTTCGTCCAGCACCAAGGCTTTCAGGGCCTCGATATCGGGAGCCAGATAACGGTCCTGATCGTAGAAAGGAACGGCCTGACGAATCGCATCCTGCACCTTCTTCAAACGCGCCGAAGTCAGCAAAGGCGCATGAAAATCAATGCCCTGTGCCGCACACAACAATTCAATTGCCACAATCGCAGCCGTGTTCTGTGCCATGTCTTCCAGCCTGCGCGCCGCAAAGGTTGCCATGCTGACGTGATCTTCCTGATTCGCCGAAGTCGGCAAGCTATCCACACTGGCGGGATGGGCCAGCGACTTGTTTTCCGAGGCCAAAGCCGCCGCCGTCACATGGGCAATCATGAAGCCCGAATTCAGGCCTGCGGACGGCACCAGGAACGGAGGCAGTCCGGAGATGCTGGCATCAATCAGCAAGGCGACTCGACGCTCTGCCAAGGCCCCCATTTCAGCAATGGCCAGAGCCAAACCATCGGCGGCAAACGCGACCGGCTCGGCATGGAAGTTGCCGCCTGAAAGCACCTGATCCGGCTCGCCATCCTTACCGGGGAACACCAGTGGGTTATCCGTGACGGCATTGGCTTCGGTCAGCAAGGCACGTTCGTTTTGCGTGATCAGATCCTGAATCGCGCCCATGACCTGGGGCTGGCAACGCAAGCTGTAGGGGTCCTGCACCTTGTTGTCATTGTCCCGGTGCGACTGACGAATCTGGCTGCCGGCAAGCAGTTCCCTATACAGGCGGGCCGCGTAAATCTGTCCTGGCTGCCCACGCACCTCATGGATACGCGGATCAAAAGGCGCATCACTGCCTTTGGCGGCGTCCACGCTTAAGGCACCGGCCAGAATCGCATTGCGGAACAAGGTCTGGGCGCGGAACAGGCCGTTCAGTGCCAGGGCCGTAGACACTTGCGTGCCATTGATCAGCGCCAACCCTTCCTTGGCAGCCAGCACAATCGGGGTGATACCGGCCTTGGCCAAAGCCTGCTGGGCCGGCATCCATTCACCCTGCCACTTGGCTTGTCCTTCACCGATCAGGGTCAGTGTCATATGCGACAAAGGTGCCAAATCGCCCGATGCGCCCACGGAACCCTTGGACGGAATGAAAGGCACCACGCCCGCATTCAAAATATTCAGCAAGGTCGTGACCACATGCGAGCGAATACCCGAAAATCCCCGTGCCAGACTGGCGATTTTCATAGCCATGATCAAGCGCGCAACCGCATCGGACACCGGCTCACCCACTCCCACGGAGTGCGACAAAATCAGGTTCTTTTGCAACTGCTCCAGATCGTGGTCGGGAATGCGTTGCTGGGCCAATTTGCCAAAACCGGTATTGATGCCATAGGCGGGATTACCTTCACGGATAATCTTGGCCACAATGGCCGAGGACGCATCCATGGCCCCGATCGCCTCTGGCGGCAGAGTCAGAACAGTCGGTTCCTGCCAGATTTGGCGCAGTTGTGCCAAGGTCAGTGCGCCGGGAGAAAGTTCGATACGCTTGCTCATTTATCTGTCCTGTTGTTCTTACTTGATCATGGGCAATGTCAGCCCGAAACTCTTGGCCGTTTGAATCGCCAGCTCGTAGCCTGCATCCGCATGACGCATCACACCACTGGCGCAATCGTTAATCAAGACCCGCTCCAGACGGGCCGCCGCCTGCTCGCTACCGTCGGCCACAATCACCATACCCGCGTGCTGGCTGTAGCCCATACCCACCCCGCCCCCGTGGTGCAGCGAAACCCAACTCGCCCCGCCTGCGGTATTCAACAAGGCATTGAGCAAAGGCCAGTCCGACACGGCATCCGTGCCATCACGCATACTTTCAGTTTCGCGATTGGGGCTGGCCACCGAGCCGGTATCGAGGTGGTCACGACCAATCACAATTGGCGCTTTCAACTCGCCGTTACGCACCATTTCATTAAAGGCCAGACCGGCGCGATGACGCTCGCCCAGCCCCAGCCAGCAAATTCGTGCAGGCAGGCCCTGGAAAGCAATGCGTTCCTGCGCCATGTCCAGCCAGCGATGCACGTGCTGATTGTCCGGAAACAGCTCTTTGATTTTTTGATCGGTTTTGTAGATGTCTTCCGGGTCGCCCGACAAGGCCACCCAGCGGAATGGGCCTTTGCCCTCACAAAACAAGGGGCGAATATAGGCGGGCACAAAACCGGGAAAGTCAAAGGCATTGGCCACGCCTTCATCAAACGCGACTTGGCGAATGTTATTGCCGTAGTCCACAACCGGAATACCCATTTTCTGGAAATCCAGCATGGCCTGCACATGGACCACGCAAGACTTGGCAGCCGCTTGCTGAATACGAGCATGTTGAGCGGGATCTTGCTGCGCCGCCTGCCACTGCTCCACCGTCCAACCCGAAGGCAAATAGCCATTGAGCAAATCGTGGGCGGAGGTCTGGTCCGTGACCAGATCAGGTTTCAAACCACCGGCTTGGGCGCGTCGCACCAGCTCAGGCAGCACGTCAGCCGCATTGCCCAGTAAGCCAATCGACACGGCCTCCTTGGCGGCCGTGTGCTGAGCAATCAGCTCCAGCGCATGGTCCAGATCCCGCGCCTGCTTATCCAAATAACGAGTCTGCAAACGGAAGTCAATACGGCTTTGCTTGCATTCAATCGTCAGCGATACCGCTCCAGCAAAGGTCGCGGCCAAAGGCTGCGCACCGCCCATGCCTCCCAGGCCAGCGGTCAGAATCCAGCGCCCGGCCAGCGAACCACCAAAATGCTGACGGCCTGCCTCGGCAAACGTCTCGTAGGTGCCTTGCACAATGCCCTGGCTGCCAATGTAGATCCAGCTACCTGCCGTCATCTGTCCGTACATGAACAAACCGGCCTGATCCAGCTCGTGAAACTTTTCCCACGTGGCCCATTTGGGCACCAGATTCGAGTTGGCCAGCAACACACGCGGTGCATCGCTATGCGTACGGAATACGCCCACCGGCTTGCCGGACTGAATCAGCAAGGTCTGGTCATCCTCCAGTTCGCGCAAGCTGGCCAGAATCTGGTCGTAGCACTCCCAGTTCCGGGCTGCACGCCCAATGCCGCCGTATACCACCAGATGTTGCGGATTCTCGGCCACGGCTGGATCCAGATTGTTCTGAATCATGCGGTATGCGGCTTCCGCCACCCAGTTTTTGCAACTAAGCTGTGTCCCCGTGGGGGCATGAATCTGCCGCGCAGGATCGAAACGAGGATCTTGGCGGGCCGCCGAAGTGTGATGATCTGGCATGGTGATGTCCTCCGTCTGAGGTGTCTCTGGGTACGCGCTGGTTCTATCTGGCAGGCTGCTCCACACACTGATGGCAGGCCCAGGCGCCGACAAAACAACGGTTTTCTTGTAAGCTCACGTCAATGTATAGTCATTTTTTCAAGTTGTCTATACATATACCAAGCAGAGTCTTGCATAAGCTCATGACCGTGAGCATGGCTTCACTCACTGCCCAGTTCACGACCTTAAGTCTGGTCTGCGCGAGGCCCTTTTGAGTGTGGACACGTCCTACAGGAAAGCATAAGAATGGATGCCCCCCAGACGAGCAATACGCCCTCCGAATCGGCGTTACCCGCCTACCTGCAAATCAAAAATTTTGTGCTGGAAAAAATCCAATCCGGCCAATGGCGCGAAGGCGATCTGATTCCCACCGAACTGGCTTTATGCGAGCAGTTTGGTGTGTCACGCATGACGGTCAACCGCGCTCTACGTGAACTGACCACCGACAAGTTGCTGGTCCGCATCAAAGGCTCGGGCACCTATGTGGCGCAGCCCAAATTCCAGTCCACCTTGATCGAGATACGCAGCATCGCGCAGGACATACGGGAGCGCGGCCACCAACATAGCTGTCAGGTGCTGAGCGTAGAGCGGCTGCAGGCCAGCCCGGCTCAAGCGCGCTTGTATGGCATTGCACCGGGCTCAGCCCTGTTTCATTCCATTATTGTTCATGCAGAAAATGGCTTGCCCATCCAATATGAAGATCGTCTGGTGGATGCGCACATGGCCCCAGATTACATGGAGCAGGATTGGAGCCAGATCACGCCTAACGAGTATCTGCTGCGGGTTGCCCCCTTGCCGACCGGCTTTTACAGCATTGAAGTGCTGGTGCCTCCCGCCAGAATCGCACAAGCCCTGCACATGAAAGAGCAGCAGCCCTGTTTGGTGATGGACCGCCGCACCTTCTCCAGCGAGCAGTTCACGACTCACGCAAGACTGTGGCACCCTGGCGACCGCTATAAATTCACCGGCAAAATGTAGGCTGTAAACCTGCTCCGCCTGGAGTTTGAGTCCCAAACGCATCGATCAGGCGGACAGACTTCTCGCCTTCCTGAGCCATACAACATCGCCATTTTCTTATCGTATTGACCAGGCACGACCCGCCCTTGAGCTGATCACTTGCAACCCCCACCTTCCCTCTATCAGCCTATTGCCACCACACCGGAACGGGCCTGCTCATGCTGGCGATAGCGGGTCAACGACAAGCCTGTGTGACGCTTGAAGTAACGGCATAGATACGAGGGATCCTCAAAACTCAACTGATCGGCAATCTGCCCGATTGCCAACTGACTGTAGGAAAGCAGCGCCTTGATCTCCAGAACCACCTGTCTGTCGATCAAGGCCTTGGGGCTGTCGTTGAAGAACTCTTTGCTCAGTTGGGAGAGGTAAAACGGCGTGATATTGAGCGCATCCGCATAAAACTTCACCTCTCTGTGCTTTCGACATTGCTGGCCTACCAGCTCCCAGAAACGCCAACTGATCATTTCCTTGCGGCTGAACGACTGGCTACCCTGGTATTCGGACGGAATCTGCTCGGCAATACGCAGAAAGAAGTTCTGCAGCTGATTACGCAGCATGATGTGTTGATACCGCCCTCGGGCCTGCACAATCTGGCGCAGTTGCACCAGCCATGCGGCCAGCAAAGCCCGATCCTTTTGCAGGGGCACACACAAGGGATTGTCGTGCAGGAACACAAACAGGGAATTGGGCAGCGGATAAGCCACTTCTGACGCCAGGTTCTTGGGCATCAACAGGAAAAACACCTTGAAGCCTTGCGAGCGTCGTTTCAGCAAGGTCATCGTATCTTCGGCCAGCACCAGCACATCATGGGTACGTACGACCTGATCCTTGAAGTTCAGGCTGACCAGGGCGCGACCCGACAGGCAGATCATCAAGGTCATATAGGCATGACCAAAAGACAAAGGCATGCCCACGCCTTCGGACAGCGTTGTCTCGCCCGTCAGGCAGCCGTCTTGGGCGCTGAATAATTGTGGAATGTGATGCATGGGGCTGAACTGTCCTTGACTGGCTAACAACAGGCAAGACTTTCTAAAAGTACCGAAACTGCCAAGGTCCCGCTCTGTTCGTCAAACCCGCCAGCTTCTATTCTGTTTGCTGCTTGACCGTGAGTAAACAAAATGAAACTTCAAACAGAAAGACTTATTTTACGCCCCTGGCAGGACAGCGACGCCGAGGATTTGTACGAATACGCCAAAGATGAACGAGTCGGCCCGATTGCAGGTTGGCCGGTTCATACCAGCGTTGAGGAAAGTGCCGAAATTATCCGCACCGTTTTCAATATGCCCGAAGTGTATGCCGTCGTACACAAGGACAATGGCCGCGCCGTCGGTTGTATTGGCATCCTGATCGGCAAGAACAGCAACGTCGAGATCAGTGCAGAAGAAGGCGAAATTGCCTATTGGATTGGCGTCCCTTACTGGGGGCAAGGCTTGATTCCCGAGGCCGTGCGAGAAGTGATGCGACACGCTTTTGAAACACTGAAGCTGAAAGCACTGTGGTGCGGCTACTTTGCCAACAATACCCAATCGCAAATTGCGCAAGCCAAGTGTGGCTTTCGCCATCATCACACCGAGGAAAACAAGTACAACCCGTTTTTGCAGGACTATCGGACTGAACACATCAGCCGTATTACGGTCCAGCAATGGCGGGCCTTGCCCAAACAACCGGCCTAATCCCAGCCATCATCCTCCGGTCAGTTGGAAGCGGCATCCTGGGACTGACTCACACACAAGAACAACTCCTGGGCTTCTTCGATGCTTAATGTCAGGCCCAAGCGTGACTGCAAGCATTCAGCCCAGGATGCCACCCATCAGAAACTCGGCACTGCCCATGGCAAACAGGCTCAGGGCAAGCAGATAGACGCCAGACGGGATGGTTCCAGTGGTTTTCAGGCTACTCATCACAGATGTCCCAACAAATTACATCGCCTTAGGCCACTTGCTGCATCAGCAAGGCGGCAAGGTACATGCCCAGACCAAAAATTGCGTGTGTCAGCACGCTGCGCAAACGATTGATCCAAGGCGTGGGGGTACGCGATGCAGCCACTCCGGCACCCATGGCAGGCTGCATCACAAAAAAGGGCATCACGACCGTCACCGTGCCCACCATGACGGCGGGCAGCCAGCGGGGATCTTGCAGCCACGCAGTCCCGTAGACCGCAAGCAGCAAAAAGGCGAAAACAATGCCCACGGCATAGTGAATGAACCAGCCCAGGGCAGACTCCCCCGCAATCGGTTCAGCCTTGCCGATATGGCTGTGCGTAATCTGGCCACGCAGCAAATGCCCGACCCAGCGGCCCACCATGGCGTAGTTCAGCGTAGCAACGCCCAGCGCTTTTTGAATCAAGCCCCAAATATCCATAAAAATGGTGGCTCCGACCCCAATCAGCATCACCTGCACCCACTCATTGATCGATAACATTGGCAATCCTTTCCGTTGATAAGCACCTTGTTTTGAGTGATCATAGAAGTTGAAGTCAACTTCAAGTCAATAGGTACACGATGGATATTTCAGAAGTCGCCAAACATACCGGCTTGCCCTCCTCCACCGTGCGTTATTACGAGAAGGAGGGCCTGATCAGCGCAGTCAGCGCCCCCGGTGAACGACGCCGTTTTACACCACAAGTGCTGGATCAACTGGCCTTGATTGCCCTGGGGCAAGCGGGTGGTTTATCGCTGGACGAAATACGGGCCATGCTGCCTCCCGATGGGGCTGCGCAGGTAGACAGGCAATTGCTGCTGTCCAAGGCCGATCAACTGGATGCCACCATCAAGCGCCTGAAAGCCATGAGCGAAGGCTTGCGCCACGCTGCCCACTGCCCCGCCGTCAACCATACGCAATGCCCGACATTCCAGCGCTTGCTGAAAGCTGCCGCCATCCGGGTGAAGAAGAACAAGACCGGCAACTCCAGCGAGGCAGTGCGTCTTGCCAAAACCGGATAGGACAGAAACGCAACAGCCATACTGGGTTGAAGCTTCAAAGCCATAAAAACCTCCCCCTATAATGGGCAACTGCCGCAACAAGGCCATATACCCTCTTGGGGATTGCGCTGACCGGTACACGTACCGCATTTCGCCAACACCCCCCAGCAAATTATTTAAGTGAGGAGCCGTCTACATGACGAGCACTAAGTCAGCAACTGAATAAGCCGCAACAAGCTTCTGTCTTGTTGCGGCGTTCTGTACTTCCAATCCCGCTGATTGATAACAAACAGACGCCGCCCGATTTCTTTTTCGAGTGGTAATTTTGTTATGTCTTCCTCACGCTCTTCCTGGGCTTTTACGCTGCCAGCCGCCTTGCTGCTGATGGCGCCCTTCGACATCCTCGCCTCCCTGGGGATGGATATTTACCTGCCTGTCGTCCCGGCCATGCCGGCGCTTCTGGGCACCAGCCCTGCCGTCATCCAGCTGACTCTTAGCCTGTACATGCTGCTATTGGGTGCCGGGCAACTGATCTTTGGCCCCCTGTCGGATCGCATAGGCCGACGGCCTGTTTTGCTGACAGGGGCCGCCCTGTTCGTGCTGGCTTCAACAGCCGCCGCCCTGTCCAGCTCCGCCTGGGCTTTTGTGGGTTTTCGGGTGCTGCAAGCACTGGGGGCTTCGGCCACCCTTGTGGCCTTGTTTGCCACAGTGCGCGATGTCTATGCCGATCGCCCTGAAGGAGTAGTGATCTATAGCCTGTTCAGCTCCATCCTGGCTTTTGTCCCCGCCTTGGGGCCGATTGCCGGTGCTTTGATTGCCCGTGCGGGCGGGTGGCAGGCCATCTTCCTGAGTTTGGCTGGCATAGGACTGCTGGCCTGGATCCATGCACTGCTCAAATGGCCAGAAACGCGACCTGCCAAACCAATACATTCACAACAGTCCGCACTGGCCGTACTCAAAAGCCCGGCCTTTTGGGTCTACACCCTGGGCTTCTCTACCGGGATGGGGACATTTTTTGTCTACTTCTCGACCGCGCCACGAGTCTTGATCGGACAAGCGGGCTATTCGGAAATGGGCTTTAGCCTGGCCTTTGCCAGTGTTGCCCTGGTGATGATTGCCACCACCCGCCTGTCCAAAGCCATTGTTGCTCGCTGGGGCACAGCCGGGAGCCTGAAACGCGGCATGGGCTTGATCGCCCTTGCCGTCCTGCTACTGGCAGCCGGGCCACTCTGGCTGGATCCCTCCTTTGCCAGCTTCATCCTGCCCATGTGGCTGGCCGCCATTGGTATTGTGATGACCGTATCCGTCACCGCCAATGGCGCCTTGGCTCAATTCAACGACGTGGCCGGTTCCGCCGTGGCGATTTACTTTTGCGTGGAAAGCCTGATCGTTAGCGTGATCGGTACGTTGGCAGTGACCCTGTTGGATGGGGATACGGCGTGGCCGCTGGTGGTCTTTGGACTAGGAATGAGCAGTGTGGTTTTGCTGGCTTTGATGCTGCTGGAGGCAAGAATCAAACGCGAAGTTTGAAGATAAAAAAGGGAAGGCTTTCGATAAGTCTTCCCTTCATTTGGATCACCCGTCTTCACTTTTCATAAATAATTCCAGGAGCGAGCTATGGCGGACAATAAGGCAATCAAGCGTACCCATGTCCGTAATCCCAGCCCTTATGTGTTCTTAGGGCTGGGATTACGGACATTAAGTCTGCAAGTCGTCGGGTTTCTTCTAGCGAAATAGCCCGCAAAAGACTTGCGCGACAAACCATCACGCTCACCATCGAGCAGAACAGACACTCTCAGTTCTGTGTATCGCCAGCCTTCTCCAGATTCAAGTCATACGTCACCCACGCTGTTGCCTGAGCCAGACCATCGTACAGCCTCCGCGCCTGGGCATTGTCAGCCGCCGTGATCCAGCGCAGAAACGGCCAGCCTTGCTCCTTACCGGCTTGGGCGACGGCCTCAATCAAACGACGGCCCAGCCCGCTGCCTCGCTGTTCAGGAGATACAAACAAGTCATCCAGAAAGCCTGCTTCCTTGCCCAACAAAGGCTCCGGGAAAGGACGGTAATGCGCCAGGCCCAGCAACGCACCATCCGCCGTCGTTGCCACCTTGCCCTGCAAAGGATGCCGCGCATCCAACAGCCAGGACCAGGTCCAAGCCAAGATATTTTCGTTCATGGGTTCTTTGTAAAACTCGGCATACTGCCGATACAGCCGCTCCCAGGCAGCCCGGTCTTGCGGCTGTACATCCCGGATCTGAATACCATCGGCTCCGGGCTGTTCTGCACTGCTAGTCATGCTTGTATTCCCCTGTCGCTACCAAGCTGTTGCAAGGGCTGGCTGCTCCTGGTGAGAGGCAAAATGCGGCAGCACATATTCAGCCAGCTCCTGGACAATTTCCGCCGCCGGTCGCTGCGAAAACTGAATACCCAAAGCGGCATGATTCACACCCGCTGCCTGCCATTCCTCCAACAAGGTAATCAGCCCCTTGCGCCCGGTACGCAGTGTAAAGCCACCGCGCAAAGGGGTGCGTGGATAATCGGGGTCGTCCACCAAATCCAGCCACTCGTTGGTCATATGCGGACGAAAGCCGCCATCTGGAATCCGAGCGCGCCAGGCCCGAATTTTCGCAGCCAGCTTTTGCGGGCCCAGCGGCGTATGAGTCGCTTCCGGGTAGGTCAACCAACCATCGGCGTGTTCTGCAATCCAATCGGGCGACTGTCCCGAGGAACTGGTGACAATCAAAGGAATGGAACCATGCACGGGCTTGGGTAGCAGCTCTGCCGTATCAAAGCGGCCTAGCGGAGAGTCGATATTCAATTGCCCCGCTTGCGTTAACTGACGGAAGTAGCTGACAGCCTGCGCGAAACGCTCTGCCCGTTCGGCTCGCTCCACGCCATAGGCGGGAAACTCCACGGGCCTGTCCCCGGAAGCAATACCCAACACCAGGCGTCCGCCCGATAACTGGTCAATGGTGAAGGCGGATTTGGCCAGGTCGATCGGGTGACGCAAGGAGAAAATCGTACTGCCCGTGGCCAAGGCCACCCGCTTGGTGCGAGCAGCCAAAAAAGCCAGATAGGTAAAGGGGTCGAACACTTGCCCCGCATCCCCGAAGCTGGGGTCATACAAAGGCACGTCACGTACCCACACCGCCGCAAAATCCTGGCGGTCTATCTCCTCTACCAGCGCCGCCTGCCCAGCCAGCACACTCATATCGCCTTGATAAAAACGCAGGGGCAGAAAGATACCCATGGTCAGACAACCCGGCGCAAACATGCGGCTATAACCGGGATGAGTGGCAAAGTCAGGGAAAGATGCGCCTTGAGTCTGGCTTGTTTCAATCGTCATGATGTTTTCTCCTCAAGCGCCGGTAGCAGGTTCAGGCAAGGTGATGCCTTTACGAACGGCTGGGCGCTGGGCCACGCGTTCATGCCAGGCGCTCATGTGCGGGTACTGGCTGAAATCAAAGTCGATAATTCGCGCAATATGCGTCCAGCCAAAATGCGCAATGTCGGCAATGGAGTAGTCCTGTCCTGCCAGATAAGGATGGTCTGCCAGACGTGTATCCAGCACGGTGAACAGATCATTCACCAGACGGCGGTAGCGCTCGATAGCGGCCGGAATCTTCTCCTGAGCGAACAGCTCGAAGTGTACGCGCTGGCCCAGAATCGGCCCCACGCTGGAGGAATGAAATTGCAGCCATTTGATCGTTTCCCAGCGTTGCAGGGGATCGTTTGAAAGCAATTGGCCGGTTTTCTCTGCCAAATACAACAAGATCGCGGCAGACTCGAACAGGACAATGCCCGTTTCATTGTCCTTCATCACCGGGATACGCCCATGCGGATTCAAGGCCAGAAACTGCGGCTGCTTATGCTCATTCGCATCAATACGCACATGATGCAGGCGATACGGTAGCGCCAGTTCTTCCAGGGCGATGGTTGCCTTAAAGCCGTTAGGCGAACTATCGGTGTACAGATCAATCATGGTGTGGCTCCCAAGCAGCAAGTTTGCTCTTCTTTTGCATATAGATAAGCTAAACTTTAAAAACGATTCAGAAGCCCATTCTCCCAAGCTATACAGGCAAAGAAAAACGATTAAATCTGCTTTAGAGATTTAGATAAACTAAACCATGAACCCTGTCTTTCCTTTGCAGGCTCTGCGCGCCTTTACCGAAGTCGGACGCCACGGCAGCATCAAGCTGGCCGCCCAGGCACTGGGCGTGACCTCGGGCGCAGTCAGCCAGCAAATCCGGCTGCTAGAAGATCGCTTGGGCGTCACACTGTTCGTGCGCAGCCACCACAAAATGAGCCTGAGCGAAGCAGGTGAACAGGTCTACCCTGTCCTGCTGACGGCGTTTGACCAGATCGAACAGGCCATGCACACGCTAGACGCCACCAAGCAGCGCAAGACACTGACAATCAGTACCGTGCCTTCCTTTGCCGCTTCCTGGCTGATTCCCCGGCTGGCCGATTTCAAGCAACAGCATCCCGATATCGAAATCCGTGTGGAGGCCTCCCCCACACTGGTGGACCTGCGCCGCGACAACGTCGATATCGCCATTCGCCACGGCTTGGGCGTGTATCCCGGCTTGCAGGCCGAGCCCTTGATGGCCCCTGTCTTGCTGCCTGTAGCCAGCCCCGCCTTGCTGAAAGACAAGCCAGCCATTCAGGAACCGGCGGATTGCCTGGCATGGCCATTGCTGCAAGATGCCGACCGGGCCGACTGGGCGCTTTGGCTGTCTGCCCACGGGGTGGAGGACGATGCGCGCGCCGATCGCGGCACGGCTTTCGAGGATGATTACTTGCTGATTCGCGGTGCGATTGCGGGCCTGGGACTAGCCTTGATACCGCAGGAGTATGCGCAAGATGAAATCGACGCAGGCCGCTTGGTGCAAGTGCTGGACAAGCCCTGGCCAGCCCGCTTTGCCTACTACCTGGTAACCTTGCCCGGTACGACGCAAAGAGCAGAGGTCCGTGCCTTTAGTGACTGGATCATTGAACAGGCACAGCTATAGCAAGGTAGCCAGGCTTCTTACTGCTGCTGCGGCTGCGGCTGTAGTAGTTATTGTGATGGTAGTGGCAACAATGACGGCTATCTCAGAGCAGAAGAGAAAATAAAACAGCGCATGATCGCTTCCCCATCCAGCCTATGTAACACCACCACTTCAACAGCCCCGATATCACGCCCCCTGCTCCAGACATCGAAAATCAGCCTGACTTCCAACAAGGAAGCATATGATTTTTTTTGAAAAAAAACCCCGTCCCAACAGGACGGGGCAAACCTCAACAAGCAATTGAAAAACGCTTAGGGCAATTCCACGGCCACCGGGCCACGGGGACGGGAACAGCACAACAAGACTTTGCCCTCTGGCACCGGATCCAGAGGCTCTTCAAAATAATCGACCTCGCCCGATACCAGGGCACACATGCAGGTATTACACAGACCCGCACGGCAATTGAAGTCCGGGCTCAAGCCCGTTTCTTCAGCCAGATCCAGCAAGGAAGGGCAGTCTTCATGCCATTGAGCCTGACGGCCATCGGGCAGAAACGTCACGGTCTGCGTGGCATCCGTGGCAGTTTCATCCACGACGGCGGGCGACTCCGGCTCTGACGCACTTGCAGTCGCACTGCCAAGCACGTCAGACCCTGCCTCTGGCTGAACAACGCTGGCCGCAACATCACCGGCCAAGGTGTTTTCCAGCACCGTCGCCGGACCAAAAAACTCATAGTGAATGCGCTCTCGCGCCACACCCAGGCTACGCAGCACACCGTAATTGCTCTGCATGAAGGCACTGGGCCCACACAGGTAAAACTCGTAATCATCCAGTGGCAGCCAATGCTGCAACTGCTCACGTGTAATCAGTCCCGCCACATGGTGCAAACCGGCTTGTTCATCATCTTCAGTCGGGTTGCGATAGCAGAAGTAAAGTTGCACACCCTCGCGTTGTGCGGCCAGTTCGCGAATTTCATCCGCAAAGGCATGCACCGAGCTGTTATCACAGGCATGGATCACAGACACCTTACGCTGACTGTGTTTAAGCAAACGATGCAGCATAGCCAGCAAAGGGGTTTGGCCCACGCCACCGCTAAGCAGCACCACAGGCCGCTGGCTGCTCTCATCCAGCACAAACTCGCCCATCGGTCCGGCCGCGCTCAGCACATCGCCCGGCTGCACCTGTTGGTGCAGATAGGAGGAGGCCAAACCATCGGCCACGCTTAACCCTGCTGGGGCCTTCTCGTGCTTGACGGAAATGCGCAGTCGATCCGTGCAGTCGGGGTCCCCCGACACGCTGTAGTTGCGCAACACGGTTTGCCCGTAAATCTCCAGGCGAAACACCAGATACTGGCCCGGCTGATAAGACGGCACAACACCGTCCACCGGCTCCAGGAAAAACGAAGTAATCACGTCGCTTTCGCGCTGTTTTTCCAGTACGCGATAGTCCCGGAAACGGCGGCTGGCCGTGGTCTCGGTAGGCGCAGGCGATGCAGTCGTATTCATCACGCTCAAGCCGTCGTGGTCTCGCTGGTAACGGCTTGCTCGGCCTGAATCATCTGGCTGATCTTGCGACGGAAACGCAAGGGGCCGGAATCCAAGGGTAAATCCAAAGCGGCAGGACGCTCTTTCAGGGCCTTATGCACTTCTTCCAGAACCACTTTGTCTTCCAGGAAGGCGTGGCGCACGTCTTCGTTGAAAATCTTGGAAACGGCCTCGTCATCCGGGCTGAAATTACGCAGCTGGAACCAGAAGTAGCGGGTGTGATCTTCGTCGATAGGCGTCAGGAAGTTATAGGAGTCCATCAGGAAAACGTCCTGGTGGTACTCGCTGGGCTCTTCGGTGGCGGCACCGGCGGGCAGGAAGATGGCCTTGATCACGGCCAGCGATGGGAAACGCACTTCGTATTGCTGCTTACGGTCGCAATTGCCTTCAAATTTCACAAACTGCTTGTAAAACGGTGCAACTTCCACATTTTTGGACCAGCGCGAGACCGTCACGCCATGGTCCTCAACCTTGACGGTCAAGGGCAGGCCGATGATGTCAGGGCTACCAAAGGAGCTTTGGTGGACCCAGGACACGTGCGACGGGTCCAGCAAATTGTCGGTGACGTACAGGTAATTACAGTCCAGCTCCATGGCATCGCCACGGTTCACACCCCACTCGGGATTGTCCCACTCGGGGATGTCGATCAGTTTGGACGGATCAGCCAATTCAGGGGCACCCATCCAAACCCAGACCAGACCAAAACGCTCCGTACAGGGGTAGCTGCGCACCACCGCACTTTTAGGGATTTGCGCCACACCGGGCGCTTTGGTACAGGAGCCGCTGCAATCAAACGTCAGGCCGTGATAGCCGCATTCCACCTGGTCGCCAATCAAACGGCCTTTGGACAAAGGCAGACGGCGGTGTGGACAGGAATCTTCCAGAGCGACTGGCTGACCGTCTTCACGGCGATACAGCACCAGGTTTTCGCTAAGCATACGCACGGGCAGCAAGCTGCGACCGAGCTGCGTAGCCAATGCGCCTACATACCAGGCATTGCGTACAAACATGATTTACCCCCAACTCTGAATGCGGTGCATGAAGGCTGAACGAGCCCATTCATGCTCTCTTGTCTTTGAAGCGCTCCGACCTGCTGGCCAGGGCTTCTGCGCCACTGTGCGGGAACACCTAGAGCACCGTATCAATCTGGCCCCGCTTGAGCTCGCCAGCCGTGGCGAGACTTGCGCTTACGTTCTTGCTCATCATAATCGCAATTAAATTCAGCCTACTATCCATATCGTTTAGAATTTCTAAAGTTAAATGACTTTTCTGGACGGGGTCTAAGCACCATGGATACCTTGCCTCCCTTACGCGCGTTGCAAGTCTTTGAAACTCTGGGCCACAGTCAAAGCCTGCAAGAGGCTGCCCGTCGCCTGAAAATTACTCCCGGTGCCATCAGCCAGCAATTGCGCCTGCTGGAGGACAGGCTGGGCTGTAGCCTGACCTACAAAGAAGGCAAACGCTTGCGGCTGACGGCGGCGGGGGTGCGTTTTCATGAAATCTGTACTCAGGCGTTTGAGCTGTTGCGCGACGGCCAGCAAGAAATGGAGCGTTCGCGCAACACCAGCCTGCTGTCCATCAGCGCTTTGCCCTCCATGCTTAAAACCTGGATGGCCCCGCTGGCGTTTCAATGGCAGGAGCAGTACGACCCGGAGCTGACCCTGCACCTGAAAGGCAGCCATGCCGAGCCGGACCTGGAAGCCGAACAAATCGACTTTCGGATCACCTACGGTCAGGCCGCCGCCCGCCCCCGCAGCTTTACCGAGCTTTATACAGACCGTGTCGTTCCCGCCTGCAGCCCGACCCTGCTGCAAGGGCAAGCCGCCTTGCGACATCCCCGTGACCTATTGAACTATCCCTTGCTGTCCTCGGACTGGCAGCCACGCTTTACCTCGCCCCCATCCTGGCGCGACTGGTTTGAGTCTTTGGCTATACACATAGGCAATACGCCCCTGGATCGCTTCCGTGTTTTTTCCCTGTCGCATATGGCACTGGAGTCCGCCGTGGCAGGCCAGGGGTTTGTATTGGCGCAATGCTCGATGATAGAAAAAGAAGTGCGCAGCGGGCAGTTAATTCTGCCCTTCTCCCATTCCTTGCCCCTGCCCTGGCCTTATGTACTGACCCGACGGGCGGGTGCGTTTGAGTCACCTCATAGCCAGGATTTTCATCGCTATTTATTGAAACAGGCACGACAACAGGAGCAAATCAATCAGGAGCTGTTGCTGCAAGCATTAGCCTGAGCAATGTCGCAGTACGACGAAATACAGCCAGATTGCCGATAGACCTGCTGGCCTGGCCGTGGCTAAGCACTAAACCATTGAGTGCTTCAGCTACATAGGCGTAGGACTATTCGATGGCTTAGCTCTACACCGTTCCACTTTCAGTTCGGTTTCCAGCACTCAGCCAGGAGAGCAAAACAAGTCGAGCGGCTGGATCAGACAAGTACATATAAGCGGCTTCTACCGCCCGATAAACGCAACTGCAGATGCATTTCCAGCATCAACAAAAAAGCGTGTTTTCCGCCCCCGAAGGGGCCATCAACACGCTCTTTAATCCTACAGGAAAGACTCCAGTGTCTTAGGCCACCACAGCAGCCAGCGACTCCGCGAAGTAATCCACGTTGGACTGGTTCAAACCTGGCACGCTGATGCGGCCAGACTCCAGCACATACACGCCAAAATCATCACGCAGTTTCTGAATCTGCTCTTTGGTCAGGCCGGTGTAGCAGAACATACCTTGCTGTTTGACAAAATAGCTGCTGTCGTACTGGGGAGCCAGCTCTTTCAGGCGATCATGTACACGCTTGCGCATGGCAGCAATACGCTGACGCATGGTTTCCACATCTGCCGTCCATTCAGCCAGCAAAGATTCATCCGACAAGACCGAGGCAATAGCCTGTCCACCGTGCGAGGGCGGGTTGGAGTAGATGCGACGCACCACGGCTTTAAGCTGGCCCAAAACGCGGTCAGCTTCGTCCGCGCTCTTGCACACCACCGACAAGCCGCCGCAGCGCTCGGAGTAGTAGGAGAAATTCTTGGAGAAAGAATTGGCCAGCAGGAAAGTCAGTCCTGCATCGACCATGGCGCGCACGGCAAAGGCATCTTCATCCAGGCTACGACCAAAACCCTGGTAAGCCATGTCCAGGAAAGGTATCAGCTTGCGCTGCTGCAGCACAGGAATCAGTTGCAGCCACTGCTCGTCGCTCAGATCAGCCCCGGTGGGGTTATGGCAGCAGGGGTGCAGCAGGACAATGCTGTACTCGGGCAGGACGGAAATATCTTCCATCAGGCCGGTGAAATCCAGACCGCGAGTAGCGGGATCGTAGTAGCGATAAGTGTGGGTAGGAATGCCCGATCCACGGAAAATGGAGTGGTGGTTATCCCAGGCTGGATCGCTGATCCACATTTCGCTATTGGGGTAGGCTTCGTGCAGGAAGTCGCCACCCACTTTCAAGGCACCCGAACCACCCAGTGTCTGGATGGTCGCCACACGACCTTCTTGCAACACTTTGCTGTCGGCACCAAAAACCAGTTTTTGCACGGCGCTGCGGTACGAAGCCAAGCCTTCGATAGGCAGGTAGCCACGTGGTTGGCCCTTGGCTGCCCATTGCTCTTCAGCGCGGCGAGCCACATCCAGCAAAGGCAGACGACCTTGCTCGTCGTAATACAAACCAATGGTCAGGTTGACCTTGCGGTCGCGCGGATCGGCGTGAAATGCCTCGTTCAAACGGAAAATCGGATCGCCACCATAGGCCTGCAAATGCTCAAACATGCTTGTTCCTTGAAAAATTACGGTTGTGGGCCGCCCGGTCTGGTCGACGGTCTATTCAAATAAGCATTGACCTTATACCTTGGGCCTACTTTAGCCAATATCTTGGGGATTTTTTTGCAGCACATGGGCACGCGAGCGATGCGTGAATGCGTCATCAGACTTGTCCCCCCTTGGTTCGGCACCGCACCTGTTCTTGTCTAGTCGGTGCAGGCAGTCAAACACCAGCGTCACCATGCAGTCTGTTCATACCTTCAGCAAACCGAAGGTGCAAGAACGTGAACACGGTGTACCAGCTTGTCTGCCTGGGCCTTGCCAGCAACGAATATACATGGCTTTCTGACGATACAGAACCATGCACTTTCATTCATTCTGCTTTTGCTCCGCCCGCGTTGCCCACATGACACCGCATGGTCATATGCAGATCCCGCCCAAGACCGTTAACATGGAACTTTCACCGTTTCAACAGGAGTCCGCCGTGTCCGTATCGCCGCTGCCCAGCCCCGTATCCTACCCTTTAGAGGGGGCCAGCAACTTCCGTGATATTGGCGGCTATGCCGCAGGCTCCGGTTCCTTTCGTAAAGGCCGTGTCTACCGCTCGGACCATTTGGCGAATTTAAGCAGCCAGGATCTGGACACACTGCAGGAACTGGGCATTGCCTGTTCACTGGATTTCCGTGGCGCACACGAGCGCAAACGCTCTCCCTACCAATACAGCTTTCTGACCAGTCATGCGCTGACCGTCGAACCCACCGTATTGCCCGATTTTCTGGACATGCTTGCCAAGGGTGAAGTGGATGTCAAAGCAGCCCATGGCACGATGAACAAAACCTACTCTGAATTCGTGACCGCACATGCAGCCACGTTTGGACGGGTCTTTGACCAGTTGCTGGACACCCATACTCCCCTTGTCCTGCACTGCACAGCGGGCAAAGATCGCACCGGCTTTGCGGTTGCCTTGCTGCACCGCGCCGCTGGCGTACATCCTGATGATGTAATGCACGACTATCTGCTTACCAATCAATTTTTCCGCCGCCCCGATCTGCCCGATAACCGTGGCATCAGCGACGAAGTGCTGGATATTCTCTGGGGTGTGCAGCCCGAGTTTCTGGAAACCGCCTTCAAGACCATTGATAAGACACACGGCAATCTGGAGAACTTCTTCCAGAACGCCTTGAAGCTCAGCCCCGCCCGACGCGCGGCCTTACTGGAACGCTACACCGCCTAAACCACGCCTACCGAGGCCTCTGGCAACTCCCAGTGGCCGTCCAGGCTCAAGGCTGGCCCTATCACATTGCGCCAAGTGGGCAGATCATGCATTTGCGTGAACAAAGGCATGCAATAACGTGGCTGCACCATATCCACCAGCCAACGCAAATCCGTCAAACGCGGGTGAGCATTCCAGCACAAGGTATGCGTGCCGCGCGGAGCATGCGGGGCCACATAGCCGGTGTGAATCAACAAGCGATCGCCAGGCTCGGCATTGCCGTCCGAAGTCCGCGCTTGCTGCTCACGAATCAACTCTCCTGCCTTACCCTGACAACCGTCCGGTTCACCAGCCAAAAGCAGGTGTGCTTGGGGATCAAACGTAGCCGCACGCGGCATCAGTTCGCGCAAGGATTGCTGCACGCCTGGCAACAACAGATCGCTGCTTTGGCTGATCATGCGGGTCAGGTTTTCGTAGCAGGACGCATCCATGCTCCAATCCTCAAAGCCTTGCTGCTGACGCCACAAGGCAATCTCGATCGCCCGGCCCGAAGGCGGCACCGGCAACAAAGCAGGATGGGACTGCAGCAAGGACTCCAGAATGCTCCAGGCAACGTGATGAGACTGATCATACAAACCATAAGACGCATCCAGTAACGCCAGATACGCAGGAGGTGGCAAATCAAAGGGAAACAGCAAGGACTCGCAGGAAAAGTCCCCGCTATAAAACAGACCGCCACCCACATCCAGATGCAGCCAGACACCCCCCAAGGCATGGCCGGACAAACCAGTGCGAACGGCAATATCGCCAATATAAGTCGTGCCGCGTGTCGGCAATTCACGCCAGATCCGACCGGCAGGCAAGCTGCGCGCGGTCGAGGCCGTGGCGTAAACAGGAATGTGTTCGGGCAGTTTGGATAAGGAGCCCATGTGGTCCTGGTGATCATGCGTCACCAAAATGGCATCCACCTCCAGCCCCTCATGCCAATCGCACACCTGACCGGGGTACAAGGGCCCACCGGCATCCAGCAGCAGTCGCAAGCCACATGCCTGCACGAGAATGGCGGCAGGCACTTTACCTCCAGAGCCGCTTAACACCGTCACCCGTGTCTGGTTCATGCTCCGTCCCCTACAAGGCATTGTGGCCAACCTATCACCCAACCACACCCGGCATTCTGCTTTGCAGCACGGCGTAACGCGGGGCGCAAAAGCAAAGCATCAATAAGCGCAATGGGCCGCAGCTCACGCTGCCGGACAGAGAAAGGCATCAACTTAAAGAACCAGAGCCACCGAAGTGCCCTGCCTTAAAAAAAACGACGACAGGATCAGATTAAACAAGTGTTCTTTCAGCCCTGTTACAGATTTATGGCAGTTCGATGGCAGTGCCCGGTGAGCAAACCGAAGCCACCCCCGCTGCTTCAACTATGTCTTATTGGCACTCAGGTGCTGAATCGACCCTGGCGAAACGCCCCCGGTGCAACGCCAGTCCAACCCTTGAAAGCACGCTGAAATGCAGCACTGTCTTTAAAACCCAGTTCCTGTGCCAGTTCCGCGAAAGACATCGAATGAGCATTCAAACGAATAATGGCCATATCGCGTCGCAACTCATCTTTCAAAGACTGAAACGATGTCCCTTCCATCGCCAAGCGCCGCTGCAATGTCGCTGTCGACATATGTAAAGCACGAGCCGTAATTCCCAGATCTGGCCAGCTAGGTCGAGTGCGTTGAAGATACTCACGTACCCTGGCACTGACCACATCGGTGGAGCTGCGCGGCATGATGATATTGGCCTGAGCATCCGCTAGAAACAGACGTAACTCCGTCTCACCCCGTCGCACTGGCGTCTTTAACCAGGCGGCTTCAAACCACAGGGCAGTTTGTCCGCGCTTGAACTCTAAATGGGCAGGAAACACTTTGCCATAACTACCGGCATGGGGGGGGTTGTCAAACGCGAAGTCAAAGCGCACCACCGGCAAGCGGCCACCGATGAGCCAGGCCAGCAAACGCCAGAACACTCGCAGTAATAGCTCATGCAAAAAAATCGGCTCTCCAAGAGAACCGTTAAAACGCAAACCAAGGCCGGCAAGATCACCCTTGCTATGCAATTCCAATGCCACGTCCTCCTGCAATAACCAAAAGGTCCTGGCTATACGACGAATTGCGACTTCCAGATTATTCGCCCCCAGGGCCGAGCGACTTATCAGCGCAAAGCTGCCCAGTTTCAAGGGGCGCGATAAAAAACCAAGACCTTCATCCTCGCGCTGTTCAATCAACAAACGAAACAAAGCACTGTATTGACAAGCCGTGACTCGGGCTCCCGCATGTCCAATCAGCTCAGGAGAGATGTCTGTAGCGTTTAAGAACGGTCCAATATCTTCGCCCCGCATTTGTAAACCCATCAGCATGCCACTGACTAAGGCAATCGGCACAGTAGCCGGAGCCTTAAGGGGGGCGCGGGGAGCGCGTCGCTGATTGAGGTGTTCTGCCATTCGATCGATGCCTTGTGTCATTGCTGGAGCGGGCACGCATTTTTACTATAGGTCACATAAACCAAGCAGTCGATCCGCATCAATACGAACATGACGGGAGACAAAAAAATGTACCTGACTCAAGCGTTACATCGCGCGGTTCAACAAAAGCCTGAACGTATTGCTGTGCGCTACGGCAATCGGGCCTGGACCTTCCGCCAACTTGGAGACCGTGTAGCCCGCCTGGCCGGTGCGCTACAACATCTGGGGATGAAAGAAGGCGACCGCGTCGCCATCCTTGCCCTGAACTGCGATCGCTATCTCGAATACCAGATGGCCGTCCCTTGGGGTGGCGGGGTACTTAACCCATGCAACACCCGCTGGTCCGCCTCGGAAACGCTGTACGCACTGAACGACTCAGGCTCTACGATCTTGCTCGTCGATGACACATTCTGTGACCTGGTCGAAAAAATCCGAAGCGACGCCACCACTCTACGCGAAGTGATTTACTGCGGGGATAATCAGACACCTGCGGGCATGCACGACTATGAAACCTTATTAGCCACCCATGCCGCCATCGCTGATGTCATGCGCCGCGACGAGGATCTGGCCGGAATCTTCTATACAGGCGGCACCACCGGCTTTCCTAAAGGCGTCATGCTGAGCCACAGCAATTTGCTCAGCTCTGGCCTGGCCCTGCGAGCTGAAGGTATCGCGACTCCTGATGGCATCTATCTACATGCCGCCCCCATGTTCCACTTGGCCGACATGGGCATCGCCATGCCTCACTGGATCGAAGGCAATACTCAATCCATCATCACCGCGTTCTCTCCGGAAAAGGTGCTAGATACACTGGAGCGAGACCGCGTGACACACATGCTGCTGGTGCCGACCATGATCCAGATGCTGGTCGATCACCCGTCCATGCAGCAAGCCCGCGACTTAAGTGCACTGCAAACTATTATTTACGGGGCTTCGCCCATTTCTACGGCCGTCCTTGAGCGCGCCATGAAAGCCTTGCCTCACGTCAGTTTCATGCAGGCCTATGGCATGACCGAACTGTCTCCACTGGCAAGCATCTTGCCCGCCTTTCACCATACACATGAAGCACGCAGCCTCAACAAGCTGAAATCGGCTGGCCGCGCCAGCTTATGTACCGAAGTACGCATTGTGGACCCACTGGATCAAGAGGTTCCGCGTGGCACGGTGGGCGAGATTGTCGTACGTGGCCCCAATGTGATGCAGGGCTACTGGAACAAGCCTGAACAAACCGAACAAGCCCTGCGCAATGGCTGGATGCATACCGGTGACGGTGGTTACATGGATGAGGATGGTTTCATCTTTGTCGTGGATCGCCTGAAAGACATGATTATTAGCGGCGGCGAAAACATCTATTCCGTTGAAGTCGAAAACGCACTGGCCCAACACCCCAGCGTCGCCGCCTGTGCGGTCATTGGCATTCCCAGCCCCGAGTGGGGCGAAGCGGTCCATGCCGTCGTCGTTCTCAAGCCCGACGCATCGGTCCATGCTGGCGACCTGATGGCTCACTGCAAGACCCTGATTGCCAGCTACAAGTGCCCCCGCAGTGTCGTTTTCCAAGAGACTCTGCCCTTGTCAGGGGCCGGCAAGCTTCTCAAAACCGAGCTGCGCAAGCCCTACTGGGATCAGCAAGACCGAAAAATCAGCTAAGTCATTTCCATTTAAAGGAGTCTGTATGAGCTCTTCTGTCATCGTGGCCGGTGTCGGCATGATTCCCTTTACCAAGCCTGGGAGCAGTGAACCCTACCCCGTCATGGCTGCCAAGGCCATTCATGCCGCACTGGCTGACGCCCATCTGGGCTACGACAAAGTCCAGCAAGCCTACGCCGGGTATGTTTATGGAGACTCGACTGCAGGCCAGCGCGGGCTCTATGAAGTAGGCATGACAGGCATCCCTGTAATCAATGTGAATAACAACTGCTCGACCGGATCCACCGCTCTATATCTGGCACGTCAGGCGATTGCCAGCGGAGCGGCCGACTGTGTACTGGCCTTCGGCTTTGAACAGATGACACCCGGCGCGCTTGGCTCTGTATTCAGTGACCGTCCCAGCCCGTTCGAGAAGTTCGATGCCATCACCGCTGAGCTGATTGATGTTCCCGATATCCCTTTCGCGCTGCGTTACTTTGGCGGTGCCGGCCTGGCCCATATGCAGGAGTTCGGCACCAAGTTGGAGACCTTTGCCAAAATACGTGCCAAAGCCAGCCAGCACGCTGCCAACAACCCACTGGCCCTGTTTCGGACTGTTGTCACTGCGGACGACGTCATGGCCTCCCACATGATCTGGCCTGGCGTCATGACCAAACTGATGGCTTGCCCACCCACCTGTGGTGCAGCTGCTGCGCTGCTGGTCTCCGAGTCGTTCGCCAGAAAACAAGGCCTGAATACGAATGTTCGTATCCGCGCCCAAGCCATGACGACCGACACGCCACCTACCTTCGACGCTCGGGACATGCGCGAAGTCGTGGGTTTCAGCATGACTCGCAACGCCGCTGAACAAGTCTACGAAGCAGCAGGTGTGGGGCCAACCGACATCAATGTCGTAGAGCTGCATGACTGCTTTGCCCACAACGAGCTCATTACGTACGAAGCACTCGGTCTGTGCCCCATCGGCGGCGCCGAGAAATTTGTCTGCGATGGTGACAATACCTATGGTGGCCAGGTTGTCACCAATCCATCCGGTGGCCTGCTTTCCAAGGGACATCCACTGGGCGCAACCGGGCTGGCACAGTGTACTGAGCTGGTTGAACAGCTAAGAGCCAATGCCGGGACTCGCCAAGTCGACGGGGCCCGGCTGGCACTTCAACACAACCTGGGTTTGGGCGGTGCCTGCGTCGTCACCCTATATGAAAGGACACAATCATGATCGATAAGAAATGGATTGGTCATGAAGTCGGCCACTCGGTCTTGCCCATTGAACGCAGCCGTCTGCAGTTTTTTGCCAAGGCCATCGGTGACACCAACCCCATCTACACCGATCTGCAAGCCGCCAGACAAGCAGGCTATGCCGATTTGCCCGCTCCTCCTACCTTCCTGTTCGCTGCCGAACTGGACTCAGGTGCCCTATTCGGCCTGCTTGACCTGCTGCAAGTCCCTCATGCCAAGGTTTTGCACGGCGAAGAAGGTTTTGAATACTTTGGCTCGGTTGTCGCAGGCGATACCGTCACCGTCAGCTCTTATGTCAAAGATATTTATGACAAAAAAGGCGGTGCACTGGAATTTATTGAAATCGAATCGAATGTGTGGAACCAGCGCGGGGAGCAAGTGGCCCGAATGCGTTCCGTCACCGTCGTGCGCCACTGAAGGAGACACCATGAGCAGCATCAACTATGACGCGGTACAGGTGGGCGACAGCTTGCCCCCCTTGACGCTCGTCCCCGTGGATCGCCGCATGCTGGCGCTGTTTGCCGGTGCTTCGGGGGACCACCATCCCATTCATATCGATCTTGACTACGCCCGTCGTGCAGGGATGCCGGATGTTTTTGCACATGGCATGCTCGGCATGGCATGGCTAGGTCGTTTGCTAACCGGATGGGTAGAACAATCACAACTACGCCGCTTGGATGCCCGATTTCAAGGTATTACTCACCTGGGCCATGTCATGTGCTGCAGCGGGCATGTTATTGAAAAACAAGAGGTCAATGGTGAACGCTGCCTACGTATCGAGCTGCGCAGCACCAACCAATACGGGCAAATCAAAATCGCGGGCGAAGCATTAATCGCTTTCCCTGATCTCTGAATCAAGAAAAACGGCAGGAGACACTCATGACTCAAAAACTCGACGGCAAAGTTGCCCTTGTCACTGGCTCTGGCCGAGGCATAGGCCGCTCAATTGCACTGAAACTGGCCAGTGAAGGCGCACGTTTACTGATCAACGACCTGGATGCCGAACCCGCTCAGGAGGTGGTTCAAGCGATCCGTGATATGGGCGGCGAGGCAGTCGCCTGCATGGGCAGCGTCACTTCCCCGGACTTTGCCGAGCGATTCATTGGCACAGCAGTCAGCGAGTATCAAGGGCTGGACATCATCATCAACAATGCCGGCTACACCTGGGATAGCGTCATTCAGAAAATGACTGACGAACAATGGTACGCCATGCTGGATTGCCACCTGACAGCACCCTTTCGCATTCTGCGAGCTGCACAACCGGTCATCCGCCGCCTGTCCAAGGCCGAAGGTGAGGCCGGTCAGCGTGTCATGCGCAAAGTGGTCAATATTTCTTCGGTTGCCGGTCTATTTGGCAATGCAGGCCAGGCGAACTACTCGGCGGCCAAGGCAGGAATCGTCGGCATGACACAAACCCTGGCAAAAGAATGGGGACGGATCAATGTCACCGTCAACTGCGTGGCTTACGGCTTAATCAACACCCGCCTGACCAGCAGTGTCGCAGGCGAGTCCACGACCAATATTGAAGGACGCGAAATAAAAGTCGGCGTAAATCCCGATTTGCTGGCTGCCATGGAGCGCAACATCCCCTTGGGTCGTGCCGGCACCCCAGACGAGGCGGCCGGAGCCGTTTACCTATTCTGCACTCCCGAATCGGATTACATCAGTGGCCAAACACTGCTTTGCAGTGGCGGCCTGACCGGTATTTAAAGAGGCCCACCATGCTACCGCAACTGCATCGCCATCCCTGGATGGATGAGGAGATTGAAGCTTTTCGCGAACAGGTGCGCCGCTATATTGCGGGCGAGCTGACGCCACACATGGACCATTGGCGACGCCAAGGCTACATTCCCCGCGAAGTCTGGCACACATTCGGACAGATGGGGTTTCTACTGCCAGAAATCGAAGAAACCTATGGCGGTGCAGGCGCAAGTCTGGCCTATCAGCTCGTCGTGCAAGATGAGCTGGCCAAAGCGGAAGTGCCCGCCACCACAGCCGTACACAGCATCGCCACGCATTACATACTGGACTACGGCACGGCTGCACAAAAACAACGCTGGCTGCCCAAACTGGTCAGTGGAGAGTTGCTGGCTGGCATCGCCATGACCGAACCCGGTTGCGGTTCAGACCTTCAGGCCTTACGTACCCGTGCGCGGCTTGAAGGAAATGAATACGTAATCGACGGCAGCAAAACCTTCATCACCAATGGCTTTACCGCCAATTTGCTGGTGGTGGCGGTACGTACCGGAGAGGCGGGCAGCCGAGGAGTCTCACTGATTATTCTGGAAACTGAAAATCTAGCTGGGTTCCAGGTGGGCAAACGTCTGGAGAAGCTGGGCCAGCATGCTTCCGATACCGCTGAACTGTCGTTTAACCATGTCAGAGTCCCGGTTGAACACCTGCTAGGCGAAACAGCAGGAAAGGGTTTTGCCCAGTTAATGAGCCAGCTTCCCTACGAGCGCCTGTTGCTGGCCGTTCCCGCTGCCGCCGTCATCGAGCGTGCTGTAGAGCTGACCCTGGAATACACGCAGCAACGCAAGGTGTTCGGCCAGACGCTCTATGAATTACAAAACACGCGCTTCAAACTGGCCGAGTGCGCCACTCTGGCCCATGTGGTGCGCACCTTTGTCAATGACTGCACCCAACGTTTGCTTGACGGTCAGCTTGATGACACTGCGGCCTATATGGCCAAGTGGTGGTGTACCGAACAACAGCACAAAGTCACGGACGAGTGCTTGCAGCTCTTTGGCGGCTACGGCTATATCACGGAATACCCGATTGCCAGAATGTACGCGGATGCCCGAGTACAACGTATCTACGGCGGTGCCAACGAAATCATGAAAGAACTGATTGCCAGAAGGCTGCCCGCATGATGCCGCCCCTGACTGGTATCCAGATTGTGGAGTTTGAGGGAATAGGGCCGGGGCCATTGGCTGGCCGCATGCTGGCTGACATGGGCGCACAAGTGACGGTTATTGCTCGCCCACAAAAAAGTGCCGTAGACGAACGGATGGGGGCCGCCACCAACCCCATGCGCCGTGGAAAAAGAACCGTAACGTTGGATCTGAAACAAGCTGACGATGTCGCCACCGCTTTACAACTGATCACCCAAGCAGACGCACTACTAGAAGGTAACCGTCCCGGCGTCATGGAAAAATTGGGCCTGGGCCCGGCTGACTGTGCTGCACACAACCCCCGGCTGGTATACGGCCGCATGACAGGCTGGGGACAATCCGGCCCCCTGGCACAGTCGGCAGGTCACGACCTGAACTACGTCGCGCTCACCGGCCTGCTGTCACTATCGGCCCACAAGGGCCAAATGCCGATGGTGCCCCCCACTGTCGTAGGCGACGCTTCGGGGGCACTAGGCCTGGCCTTTGGCATGGTCTGCTCATTACTGGAGGCGCGCTCAAGCGGCAAGGGACGAGTCGTGGATGGGGCAATCGTCGATGTGCTGGCGATGCTCGGCAGTATCGCCCAGTGGGTCCGTGCCAGCGGACAACTCGATGGAGTTTCACCCAGCCCCTTTCACGACTCGCCTTTTTACGATGTGTATCGTTGCGTCGATGGCGGTTTTATAACGCTCGCAGCCTTGGAGCCGCAATTCTATGCCTTGGCGCTGAGCAAGCTGGGCTTAAGCGATGTGGACCCGGCCGCGCAGTATGACACGCGTCAGTGGCCAGATTTCAAAGCCCGGCTGACACGCCTCTTTGCCAGCCAAACACGAGCGCACTGGTGTGCGCTTCTGGAGGGCACGGATGCCTGTTTCGCACCGGTACTGAGCCTGAAAGAGGCCGCGTGCCACCCCCACAATGTGGCACGCGGCATCTACCACACCGCCGCCGACAACAGCATACAGGTTGCCGCTGCCCCACGCTTTCTTCCCTTAATCACGTCGTCTGACACAGGCGCCGAACGTCATGAGCAACGCTAGGGGCAGCATGTCTGTCAAGCGGGAAAAAACCAGATCAACACCCAATTGCGTCGCCACCATGACGCACACAGGAGAAATCATATGCAGCAATCCGATGGAGTCGCCTGGGGTGTAACCGAGAGCGTGGGTCGGATCGTGCTCAAACGGCACGAATACGCCAACACACTTTCACACGCAGCCAGCCAGGCTTTGATACAAGCCATCAATAGTGTGCTCGACCAACAGCCACGCGTTGTTCTTCTTGCAGCCGAGGGAAAGATCTTTTGTGCTGGAGGTGACATTGCCGAGTTCGCTGCCGCTGGTCCAGCCCTTGCAGATTTAGTCGACGATATCCTTGAACCACTACACCCCGCACTGTATCGCCTGGCAACAGCCCCCATGCCTGTCATTTCGGTACTGAACGGGCCTATCGGGGGTGCAGGCATCGGTCTAGCACTGTGTGCGGACTTTGTACTGGCTGCGCAATCGGTCAAGCTTCGTACTGGCTACGCCGCACTGGGTTTATCGCCAGACCTGGGAGCCTCGTACTTTCTGGCTCGTCGCGTTGGCGCAATACGCGCCCAGCAATGGCTGATGCTCAGCCAAACCATCAGTGCCCAAGACTGTCTGACTCACGGTGTGGTGGATGCACTCTACCCAGAGGATGAATTGACACAAGCAGCAGAGGACTTGGCGACACGACTGTCGCAATCTGCCCGTGCCTCGTTAACCAGCATTAAAACCTTATGCTCCGGTCTGCCCGCCCGCGACTTACACACCCATCTTCAACTGGAGCACCAGTTTCTTACAGCATGCGCACGCCGCACGGATGCACAGGAAGGAATACACGCGTTCTTCGAGCGGCGAGCACCCCGCTTTACAGGGAACTGATGCCGTTTTGCCGTGCTACGCACAAAAAAAAGAGCGCCAGATCAGCGCTCCTGAAAAGGGGGACTACAAACAAGAACTTAAATAATGAGGGGCGTCAAAAATACCGCCAGAATCACGGCCATTACCAAGCGCATGACGATACCCAAGGTCGCAGCCAGCATGACTTCTTTTTCATTCAGATCTGAACACTCGGCCCAGACCACCGGAATCTGTCCAAATACCGCCGATAAGGGCAGGCCGGACGAGGCCAGAACGAACGCCCCCACGACCAGGGAGGGATCCAGTGTCGAGGCAATAGCCTGCAATTTACCCATTGCCAGTGTCGGGCTGACCAGGATGGCCAACACGCCCGTTTCGGGATGAATGTTCAAGGCCAGCAAACCACGTTCAAGCACATCGCTGATCGGAGCCCAAATGCCGATATGTTCCAGCAAGCCAATGACACAGAACACCAAGGCCACAGCCGGAATCAGGATCAGCAGCAACAATTCCACCCCTTCACGGGCCGCCTTGAACAGCATGGGCGCAAAATCAATATTCGGCGTGAAACGAGGCGCAGCCAGCAAATCCACCGAACGGACGTTGCGATAAACCAGCCGTGACAACAGCAGGGGGGACAGCAGCAAGGGGCCAAAGACCGCAATCAGCACCACGGCAAAGACATTCACTCCAGCAAAGGTCAATGCCATCATGCCCAGCATGAAGGTCGAGAAAGATTGCTGGGACTGCACCATCGTGGCAACCGCAATTTTCTGCTCGTCTTTGGTCGCCCCTGCCTGGCGCAGCAAGGGCCCCGAGATACGACCAGCCGCATTGATATCGCCAAAAATGTTGTACACGCTGGGAATGATGACGGCCGGATTGATCCCGATAGCCCGCATCGCCGGCATAAAAACCCGCATCATGGCATCGGTAAAGCCCAGACGCTCCAGCAGCCGCCCAATAATGACGCTGATAATGACCGCCACCCCAACCTGCCCGGTCAAAAACACATCCACCACAACGGGTTTGACCTTGTTCAACACGGTATCAAAGGCACCGGACAAGGTAGCGGGAAAGAAAAACAGCGTCAGCATGGCCGCAGCCAGCAAGCTCAGGCCCACCACCTCGATACGCTCCAAAGGACGGCGGCCCGCAGGCGGTGAATGCACAACCTTATCGATTTCTATTGTTTTGTTATCCATGTCTGTCTCCGTTCAGGAAGCTGGATTTACTGGAAGCTCAGCACGTTCTTGCCCATGAGATGGGCAGTCGAGAAATGCCGGGCGTATTCACGCAAACGGGCACCCCCCACTTGATGCACCGGCGTAGACGTCACCCGATCGCGGAACATCACCACCTCGACACCATCGAGCAAGGCGCTCAAGGCATAAGCCAGTGGCAGTCCGTTCTCCAGAATTTCCAGTACATGGCTGTTACCTACCAGAAAATTCAGCCCCAGTTCACGGGCGCATTCAATCAAGGCATGGCCGTCATAGACTCGGCTAATCGACGCCAGCACCGTATCCACTCCTGGGTTCTGAGCAACTGCCTGGCGCAGATGTTCAGGACTGAATCCCGTATGCGGGAAGATATGCAAAATACGGCTGACTGGACTGCTACGTTCGCCCAGTCGAATCGCACCGCGCGTCAAGGTGCTGGTCTCCAGAATATTCTCGTTGTCCTTGATGCGACGCTCGGCCTGCAAGATCTGATCTTCCAGATCCAGCCCCATGAAACCGTCCAGCCTATTGAGCATATCGCCCAAGGTGTTCACTCCTTCCAAGGGCTCGCCCACGAACATTACATTGCCATGAATACCTCCATAGGCGATATCACTTTTAGCCACTTTGTGGCCATGCAGATACGCAATGCCCGGATGCAAGCCATGAAATGCCTCATGACACTCCAGCGCTGCCACGCCATACAGGTCCAGATAATCCTTCAGGGTCACGCCCCCACAACTGGCGGCATCTGCGATGGGATGGTGCGCCACAATGGCATCCACCCCGGTCGCGCCGGCCAACTCAATACTCAGTTCGGACATGGTCATGCACACGGCCACCTTGCGCACTTCCTTGTTGGGGTCTCCATGAATCAGCCCCGGAATTTCCAGCACTTCCTTGCCGTAAATTCCCGAGGACTTCCAGATCACGAAAGGATGATGGCCGCACTTGACCTCATCCATACAGGACACCATGCGTCCCCCCGTAATGACATTCAACGCATCCAGCAAATCGGCTACATAGGCCATGATTTTGTCTCCAAATAAAAAGCCGGCCTCAGGCCCTGGGAAATCCCAGGGTCCGAGGCCGGCGGTATGCGAGCACTTCCTGTCGGCAACTTCCCCAAGCGGGCCGGTCAGGGCCTGGGCTCGGTTCCAAAGCCAATTGCACACCGGGCAATCCACTCTGGACGGAAGGACAACAAGACTGTCTACCAGTCAGCTTCTTTTTATCGATTCGGAACTCAGGGCAGCGGTTTGCACCGGCGCCACTGCGTTCACACTCCTTTTTGCAACAACACCATGGTGGAAGACAACTGCGCTGTCGCGTCGTAATCCTTGAAAATGGCGACGACATCCAAGCCATACTCTTCCACCAAAACCTGCTTCATCTCCTTTTTGAAAGCCTTGATCAGGTACAGATCGGCCAGATCGGCAATATGTGCGTTTTCACGGCTCAGCGTCTGCAAGGCAGGCTGGCGTTTATGAACGGCCAACATGCTGATCCTGTCATCGAGCACATCAATCTTCAGTGTCACCACACCTGATGCAAAAATACTGCTGTTGATGCGGTTGTAGTCCCGGGTCAGCGCCTGCTTGAATTCGCCCATAGAAGAAAAGCCTGCCATCACCATTGCCTACCCCCAACCTATTTGAATTATTGTCGTTTACTCGTGTTCAGCGACCGCCTCCTGCGCCATCCTGCCATGCTGATAACGGCGATACGCCAAACCAGCAACAGCAATATCTTCAATCGCCACACCCACTGATTTATACACGCAAATACCCTGTGCGTCGTAACCTTGTCCACGCCCCAATTGCAACCAATCGCTTAACTCGGATACCTTGCCCTGAATGCCGCAATCGGCTGCAGCCAGAATCAGATCCCCGGCCTCGGCAAGCGTCTGCTCCCCCCACTCCACAATGATCTTGCCTGCTCGCTGCAAGCAAACATCATCCAGCTCCCGCGCCGTGGGCAGACTAGAACCAACAGCCGCGACAAAGCAACCTGGTTTGAGCGTACGCCCATCAAACAAGGGCTCACGGCTGCGACTGGCGGTAACCAGAATATCTGCCTGGACCACGATCTCATCTGGGCGTGCCGCGCGTACCGGTACGCCACAGTCCAGCTCCAGCTTGCGGCAACGCTCCTGATCCACATTCGGGCTCCAGACCAGCACACGGCGCAAATCAAAAGCCTGGCAAAACTGCTGGACATGCGCGGTGCCCTGAGCCCCGAGCCCCAGCACTCCCAAGGTTCGAGATTGGGGGTTTGCCCCCCGCTGTGCGGCCAGCACCGAGCACGCGGCAGTACGCCACTGCGTAATCGCACCGGCATCCAGCGTTGCCAAGGTTTGTCCACTGCGCGCATCAAACAGCACAATCACAAAGTTGAACCTGCCGTGTACGGTCGTATAAATTTTGGCCCCAGCGACTTGCTGGCCTGAGATAACCGCCCCCAAGGTAGATAAGCGCGTATCGCCCACCTGCGTGCGCACACGACGTTGCTGCGCCGCCTGCCCCTGTCCAAACTCAAGAAAAGCCTGCTCCAGCACCTGCTGTACCGCAGGCGCATCCAGCAGTGTGTGTAATTGCTTATCGGTCAAATGCAGCATGGGCGGCTCCTTTTACCAGCTCACCGTCACGTCACCGCGCACAAAAGTCTGGCACGCCATACGAAAACCCTCTGCCAGATCCTGCTCGGACAAGTGTTTATGTTCCTTGGCCTTGACCTCATCCGTATTGCTCAGCCCTTCCGTAATTCGGCACTTGCAGGTACCGCAGATACCGCCCCCGCACTTGAACGGGATGCCGCCTCGCTCGCGAATCGAAACCCGCAGCAAATTGCTGTTCTCGGCGGCAGACACCACCAAATCATTATTCGACGCAAATGTAATCTGAACCATATTCTGCTACCTCAGGATTGCTGCTTTACCAGGGGCTGCGTCCCTGTTTTGTGACCCGTAAGCTCACATTGGCGCAACTCGGCCTGTAGGCTGCCAAAGTGCGTCAATCCGGCCAGTTCTTCATAAGCCTGCTCGGCTGTGGCAAATTTTTCCATTTGCCGAGTAGGAATGTCATTGACCGTGCCATTTGGCGTCTCTTCCACAATGCGAACCCGCGACCCGTCCTGGATACGCGCAATGGCAAACACCGCTTTGAAACGACCCTGAAAATGGTATTCATACGCCGCCACCATTTCCACGCCCACACCCGGCTCCGTACGGTATTCGCCTGGCTTGCTCGTTAGCACCACATACATCACTGCACCTCCTGTATCTCTGCCTGCTCCAGAACGATGTCCTGGTTAATCCACAACTGGCACGCCAGCCGCCAGCCCTGATCCAGCCGCTCGCCTAATTGCTTTTTCTCTTTCCAGTTGGCCGCTGGCAGATGCTCAGCCCCCTCCAGCACCCGACACGCACATTTGGCGCACTTGCCCATCCCACAGCCATAGGTCAGATAAGGAAAAGGAAACTGCTTGATCCCTGCCCGGACCACCAAATTGGTGTTCTCCTGCACCTCGCCCACATGTGTCTGGCCGTTTTTATGAAAAGTAATGGTTGGCATAAGACCTCCTGCTTGCTGCCAATGATGCGACCGGATTGCGAGCCCTGACCGCCTGAAAAAAAACAAGAACGGTATACCAAGTTAAAAATTGCACTTTTCCCACAACAGATTTCTTTAGTTTTAGATACAGTTTCCTGCCTATTTGAGTAGAAACCCCTATTGCGGTATACTTAATTCAATTCAACCCCTAAACGAGATTGCCATGAAAACCCCCGTCGAACTTCGCTACTTGCAGCGTCCCGTCGGCGAGCAGTTGCTGCCACATCTGGCTCAGCGCAAGCATCTGCGCCGTCGTATTCCGCTCATCAATCTGCCCTCACTCACTGAACTGTTTGGCAGCCGAAAAAAGCGCGAACCCGAAGTCGCCCAAGATCAGCTCCCACACAGCGCCTAAGCAAGAGAAGGCTCTGCCGAGCGGCTATCGGACTGAAAGTTGAACGCATCGGCATACATGAACTGCTCATTGGCACCATGCTCCTTGAACAAGCCACGGGCCTGCTCAATCATCACGGGTGAGCCACACAAGTAAATGGCATGCTCAGACAGGTCAGGTTCATCCTGGCATACCTGTTGTTGCACATAGCCCCGAGCGCCTTGCCAGCTCTCGTCGGCATGCGAGAGCACAGGCACGAAACGGAATTCGCACAAGCGGTCTGCCCAGGATTCGATCTCCTTGGCCAGATACAAATCCTCGGGTCGGTTCATGCCCCAGTACAGGCTCACAGGTGGGCAGTCGTCCTTGTCCAGCAAGGACTCCAGAATCGCCTTGATCGGTGCAATACCCGTACCGGTTGCCACCATGACCATGGGTCGCCAGTCGCGCTCGCGCCAATAGAACACCCCCAAAGGCATCTCCAGCAGCAGCTCGTCTCCAGCCTTCAGGCCGGGCAAACACACTTGGGTAAAACGGCCGCCTTCCACTTCCCGTACATGCAGTTCAATACGCCCATGGGCCGCATCGGCATTGGCCATGGAAAAACTGCGCGCACGCCCGTCCTCGAACAAGATGTTCAGATACTGACCAGGACGGAACTGCACGTGTACGTCCTGGGGTAACTGCAAGGTCAAGCGCCAGATTCCTTGGCACGCCCGCTCCACGCTATGCACCTGCGCCCTGACCTGCTGGGTGTCAGGCAGCTCATCACGATGGGCGGCCAGACTGATTTCAATATCCGCATCCAGTCGAGCCTGACAGGCGGCGGCATGGCCCTGCTCGTGCTCCTCATCGGCAATACTCATGGGCAGGCAGTCGTCCTCGTAACAAACCTTCCCTCGGGTAACCTGAATGCGGCAGGTACCGCAACCGCCAAACTCACAGTCGCTATAAATGCGCACGCCTTGCCGCTGAGCGGCCTGCAAGAGGGTCTCTTGCGGCTCTACCCAGAACTGCTCGCCGGTTTCCTTGATGTCGACACGATGGGCCATGACCCGTCCTCCTGATGCCACTATTTCTTGATGTCCGCCTGAACCAGCACGTCCAGACCCTCTGCCTTCAAGGCCTCGGCCAAGGCCTGCAAGCCGGCCACACCGGCTGCCGTGTCCTGCTCGCCGTTACCGCCGCTCAGGCCAATACCACCGATTACTTCCCCATTGACCACAATGGGGTAGCCGCCCACAAAGGCCGCAAAGCGTCCCTCAAAGCTGAGCTGAATCCCGAAGGCCTCGTTACCAGGCAGTGCCGGACCATTGGGCGCTTGCGTGAACAAGTGGGTGGAGCGCTTGTGGCCGGCAGCGGTAAACGCCTTGTTCCAGGCAATTTGTGCGCCAGTGATACGTGCCCCATCCATGCGCTCCATCACGATGGGATAGCCCCCTTCGTCAACCACGCAAACAGTCTCCAGCACGCCAATCTCTTTGGATTTGGCAATCGCCGCGTCCACCATCAAGCGCGCTTCGCGCTGTTCGAGACGTAGGATTTTTTTCATAAGTCTTCCCAGTATTTCCGGTTAATAAAATTCAGATGCCGCGATACACGGTCTTGATCTGGGTGTAGAACTCCAGACCAGCCCGACCCGACTCGCGGAAAGTGGATGTGCTGGACTGTTTCAGTCCACCAAAAGGGGCATTGATCAAGTTGCCGGTTGTTGTGCGATTGATCTTGACCGTCCCGGCCTCAATGTCATTGGCAAAGCGATGCGCATAGTCGGCACTGCGCGTCACAATGGCGGCCGACAAGCCATATTCAGTGTCATTGGCCATGGCCAGCGCCTGCTCGTAGGAATCAATTTCCAGCAAGGCAATCACCGGACCAAAGATTTCTTCGCGAGCAATACGCATCTGCTGGGTCACGTCTGTAAACAAAGCCGGACGCATGAACAAGCCACGTGCATAGTCGCCTTCGGTCAAACGTTCGCCGCCCAGTAAATGGGTGGCCTCCTGCTTGCCGATGGCCACATAGTCCAGAATGCTTGCCAGTTGGCTTTCGGTGGCAATGGGGCCCAGGTCGGGGTTGCCATTCAAACCATTACCCACGGTCAAGGCGCTGACTTTCTCTACCAAGCGCCGGGTGAACTCCTCTTTGACCTGACGATGCACCAGCACACGGCTGGTGCCCGTGCAGGCCTGGCCACTTAAGGAAAACCCACCTTGAACCACCAGCTTGACGGCCAGATCCAGGTCGGCGTCTTCCATGACAATCAGGGGGTTTTTGCCACCCAACTCCATCTGGGTGCGAGTGCTCATGCGGGCTTGACGACAAATATCTTCACCCGCCTGGGTCGAGCCGGTAAACGAAATGGCGCGTACCTGAGGGGATTGCACCAGCGTGGGCCCCACTTCACTGGCCCTGCCATGTACCAGGTTCAGTACACCGGCCGGAACCCCTGCTTGTGCAAAGGCTTCGCACAGGTAATAACCCGTCAACGGCGTCTCCGACGAAGGTTTGAAAACGACGGTATTGCCCGTAATCAAGGCAGGCGCAATTTTGCGTGCCGGGATGGAGATGGGGAAATTCCAGGGCGCAATTACGGACACCACACCCAAGGGTTCGCGCTGGGTATACACCAGTTGCTGCGCATCATCCTGCGGAAAGGTCTCGCCGGTATAGGTTTGGCCTTCAACCGCATAAAAACGCAGGGTCTGGGCCGAGCGCCCTACTTCCATCTTGCTTTGCGCCAGCGTTTTACCCTCTTCTCGCGTCAGACCCTGAGCGATACGATCAACATTGGCATCCAGCCAGGCCGCCGCCGCATTCAGCACACGGGCCCGGGTGGAAATCGGTGTTGCTCGCCATCCTGCAAAAGCAGCCTGAGCAGCAGCAACGGCTGCCTGTGCGTCCTCAGCCGTGGACAGAGGGAAAGCCCCCACGACATCGTCCCGATCGGCCGGATTCAAATTGGGCTTCGTGCGCCCACTCTGGCTGGGCTGCCACTGCCCATTAATGTAATTGTCGAAAACGACGTCCTTGAGATTGTCCACCGCTGTACTTCCTTGTTTCTAAATCGGCGGGCAGCCTATCTGCCCGCCCGGCTGGCCGACTTACGCTGCTTCCAATTGCAGATCCTGCAAGCTGATCTCGTCTTTGACGTAATCGTTGTACAGGGAAGTGGTATACAGTAGACGCATCTCGGCACCAATTTCGCAGATACGCAAGCAACGCTGCTGCAGTTCCACCGTGTTCGCATGCTCAAGCACGATCTGGTAGCCACGCTCGCCGTGGATTTCGTCCGACACAATGTGCAGGTCGAAAAACTCCACTTCTTCGTCCGTGAAGCCGTATTTTTCGCGCAAGGTTGGGGTCTGCTTGCGGTAAATGGATGGCACTTGGGACTCCAGGCCCACCACCAGTCCCGCCACGGCGACGACGGGGTCTTCACGCATGGCAATGGCATAACACCAGGCCTGCAAGGCGCGGGTGGTGGCATTCATGTTGTCGGGGTCTTCAATACGTGCCCGTGTCGTGCCGCAAGCTTCTCCAAAGCGGATCAGCAGATCTGTGTGGCGGTCACCGCCAATTTCCTCTTCGTACATATTGGCCAGCAAGAAGTCTTTGGCTTCCACGTATTCAGCGGGAGTGCGGGCATACAGATAACCCAGGTAATCGGCAAAAGGGCCGACATAGTGATAGTGGTTTTCAGCCCAGCGAGCCAGATGCTCACGGCTTAGCTTGCCGCTGGCCCAGGCAATACTGAAAGGGGAAGTATTGGCACTTTTCCCTTTAATGGCGGTTTCCAGTGCGGTGCGAAATTCATCGCGATTCAGCAGTTTTTCCATGACTGTTTCCTTGTTGAAAGACGTCGCCCTGACAGCAGCCGACGAAATATGAGGTTTGGACTATTTAAGTATATTGTATACCGTCTACTATTTTAGAAAGTAGGGAATAACCCTGCCTGTTTATCAAACCAACGCCACGCAGCCATCTTTGCGCGGGTCCGATACGGCTTTCAGGCGGCCATCCGCCAAGCGCTCCACCGCTTGTGCACCGCCAAAATCGCTACGGCCTGCCAGTTCGCCGACTCCCTTGTCGGGCGCCCCATACCCGTGTTCACGCAGGAAGGCCGTGCGGCTCGCATCAAAGCCGTCTTCCAGAGCCAGACGCCCAGCCCCCTCCAGACGCCAGCGCGGTGCGAACAAGGCTCGCTCCAAAGGCCAGCCATCGCGCAAGACACGGGTCCATATCTGTATCTGGCCCTGGGGTTGCATCAAACCGCCCACCACACCCAGCCCCATATGGAACTGGCCCGTCTTCAAGGCCAGAGACGGGACAACCGTGTGATACGGACGTTTTCCCGGACCGGGGCCATTCACATGCCCAGGCTCGGAGAAGCCAAAGCCTCGGTTTTGCAGCACAAACCCACAGCCAGGCACGGCGAAACCGGAGCCAAACCGTTTGAAAATACTGGACATGAACGTGACGGCCAATCCGTCCTCGTCAACCACAACCGTGCAAACCGTATTGCCTGCCGGATCACACACGACCTGAGCGGCATGAGTCATTGCCCCTTCGGTCGCCTGGATCAATGCCAACTCCGCCTCATCATCATCCAAGGGTCGGTGCCAGGCGCTTTGGACCGCGTCCAGCACGGCCACCCCATGTGTGTTGGGCGGACACTCATACAGACTGAACTCACCCAGCGATGCGCTGACCGGTTCACAGAAAAATCCTTTATGCTGACGAAAGTCCTCCGCCCGCAACAGCCCCTGTACCCGTTCCATTGCCTGTTCAGCCTGCCATGCGGGGCGCCCCAGATAGAAGGCATCGGGTCCTTGCGTGGCGATGTCCTGCAAGACAGCCGCCAGCTCCGGGTTCAGGTACTGCTCTCCTGCCTTGGGCGGCTTGCCCGCCCTATAAAGAGCGGCACACTCGGGATCGCGATGCAGCACAAAATCAAAGATTTGCCATTCACGCGCCGCCACCGACGCCACCGCAAAACCTTCCTGTGCTGCCTGGATGGCGGGCTGAAGCAAGCGGGCCCAATCCAGACGGCCATAGCGCTGATGCATATCCCACCACCCTCGCACTAGGCCGGGCGTGGTAATGGACAGCACATGGCGCTCGGGAATCCGTCCCCCAGGCAAGGCCTGAACCTGCTCTGCCTTCAACCGCAAAGGCGCCGCTCCGCTACCGTTATAAGCCACTGGCTTACTGTCCGGCGGTGCAACCATCGCCAGCAAGTCGCCGCCTATCCCCGTTGCCATCGGTTCAACGACGCCCATGACGGCATCAGCCGCAATGGCCGCATCCACCGCACTACCCTTGAGTTCCAGCATGGCCTGCGCGGCCCGAACCGCCAAGGGGTGTCCGGCAGCCACGGCCCACTGTTTCCCCAAACCCTGTTTTTCACCTGCGCTATAGGCTGTCGTTCCCATACCGATCATCCAAACACCAGTACGGCACAGATTGTCGAAATCGCCATCCCGGTCAGTACCGGTACCGTCAAGGCCCGCACCAGATCGAGCACATGCACCCGAGCAAAACCTGCCACCGCAATCAGGGACGACCAAGCGATCAAGGTGCCACCACCGGTCCAGATCGCACCGATCTGTCCTACCGCTGCCAAGGTTTCGATGTCCAGACCCGACACAGGGCTCAACGCCGAGGCCAGGGTGCCCGTCAGAGGCAGACCCGAGAAGCCCGACCCATCAATACCCGAGATCATCCCCACCAACAGGACACCAAACGCCACCAGAAAATGATTGTCCGGAATCAGATGCTGACCGGCTGAAATCAACTCGAACAAGAGGCTAGGTGTTTGTGCCAGTGGAATGCCTAAAATGGCAGAGGTCGCTTCACTGGCGCCCAGGAAGAAGAAACCAGCGATTGGCAACACCGAGCCCATGGCACGAAACGCGAAGACAAAACCATCGGTCATATGATCCGGACAGGTGTCCAGCATGCGCCGTGGACCTTCTGCCATACAGGTGGCAATCATCATCAACACAAAGGCGACGCCCCCCACCAAACCGGCAGCATCTCCACCACGCAGAACGGGTAAGGACGGGATAAAGCGGGGCAGCAGCATGATGCCAATCACCGCCAGGAACGCCAGTGGTGTGATCCAGGCCAGAATGCGCGAATAACGTTCTTCCTTGGCACTTAAGCCGGAGTGCACCGTGTGTTCATTACCCGCCGTCCCACGGGCCATCTCTGCCTTGTCATACGTCCCTTGGGATTCCACGTCATCCAGCGTGCTGTCCGGTGCCTGACGCATCCAGGCGTCCAGCAAACGGCTGTCTGCCGGCTTGAAATGGCGACGCATCAACAAGAACGCCAAGGTCAGCGCGACACCCCCCGTAATCCAGGACAACACCAGCGCGCGGTCAGCCAGCACGGCAACATCAGCACCGACACCGGCTGCCTTGGCGCTGATGCCCGGAGCAACCCCAATGATGTAGTCCGACGATAACGCCATGCCCTGCCCACAGATGGCGATCGCCATCGCACCGACCAATGGTGGCAAACCAGCCGCAATAGCCGCCGGCAGCAAAATGGCCGACACCAGAGGCACTGCAGGCGTGGGCCAGAAGAACAGGGAAATAAAATAGGTCGCTGCAGCAATCATCAAAAAGGACGAGGCACTATTGACCATGACCTTGCGAAAGGGGGCCACCATCTTCACATCGGCTTCCAGCCGCTTTAAGGAATTGAGCAACGCTGTCATGAAGGTGATTACCAGGAAGATGTTGAACAGTTCCTGAGCCGCCACGAAGCTGGCCGAAAAAATACTGATTAAGCCCTGAATAGGGCTGCCCGTTATGGCCGTGACTACCGCCAAGGTCCCGATGACGGATGGCACCACTACGTTGGCCCGGAAAATCATCGTAATGATGATCACCAGGACGCTGATCAAATAAGCCCAGTGCGCCGCACCGAGCACCACGTCGCTTTGCATGTATCCCCCTTTCCTTCTCTTTTTTCTGAATATTTAGTATTCCTGAAACGGTATACTATCTTCAATTAATGATCAAAATCAGAAAAAACTATCAAAAACTGGGGAAAACTCTAAGAATCTCATGCTTGAAACACTTAGATTGAATACCTTATACAAATAAAAGGATGTTTATGGCGGCTTTAATTGACCTCGTGGACCCGCTGTCCTGGCTGCTGATGGCCTGCCTGGTGGTTTTGGCCGCGTTTTTACAAGGAGTGGGAGGGATTGGATTTGCCATGCTGGTGGCGCCCATTGCCGCCCTGATCTTCCCACAGCTAGTACCAGGGCCGCTGTTGGCCTTGGGCGGTAGCGTCTCTTTACTGGCGGCCCTGCGAGAACGTCAACATATCGTGCCTAATGTCGTGGTCTGCGCGCTGGGCGGGCGGGCCACGGGCTCGCTTATCGCTGTCTTGGGTATGACGCAACTACCGATAGCCGCCGTCAACCTGGGTTTTGCATTTGCCATCTTGGGCGCAGTCGCTCTCAGCGCCTGGGGCCTGCGCATACTACCCTCCACACGCAACATGATTCTGGCGGGTATTGCATCGGGGATCATGGGCACGCTAACCTCGGTCGGCGCCCCTGCCCTGGCAATTGCCATGCAGAATCTGGCGCCGGCACAGCTACGCGCGTCACTCGGCCTTATTCTCTTTCTAGGCGCGAGCCTGTCTTTGGTATTGCTGATGCTGGTTGGCCTGTTCTCCTTGCAACAAGCCATGCTCAGCATTGTGCTCTACCCATTCATGTTGCTGGGTTTTGCTCTATCAGGACAATTACGCCATCAAGTCAGCCTGCCATTAATGCGCAGGCTGCTATTGGGTATTTGTTCCATCAGCGCCCTGGTCTTGATTGCACGCACGCTGTGGCACTGAATACTTAGCCCCCAAACTGTATACCATATTCAGAAAAGTGCGCCTACACCGTATAATCGTGTCTGGCCCTTTTGCCCGATTGCACAGGTCGTACCATGAATATCCCCAGTTTCAACCTTCCCAATTCCCTTGTCGATGCGGATAACCGCCGCTTGGGTGATCAGCATGCCTCATTGTTTGCGGTAATACGCGACCAATTGCGTGAACGTATTCTGAGCGGTGAATTCCATCCTGGCGACCGCCTGGTGGAGGGCAAACTGGCGAGCGAGCTGGGGGTCTCACGTATTCCTGTACGGGAAGCCCTGCGCGAGCTGGCCTCCGAAGGCCTGGTCACTATCGAACCACGACGGGGGGCCTCCGTGGCCGTATTGTCGGCCGAGATTGCCTATAACATGGCTGAAGTGCGCGCCACTCTTGAGGGGCTTAATGCCAAGTTGGCCGCTCAACGCCAGGACCCGGCCAATATTGAAAAACTGCAAACCATTCTGAGTCAGGGCCATGAAGCCATGGATGCCGGCAATCTGGAATTGCTCAAATCCCTGAACCGGCAATTTCATGAAACCCTGGCCACCATGTCGGGCAATATCGTACTGACCGAGCTGATGCGCTCCTTACGTGATCGCACCGCGCTGCTCTTTGCCCCCAGCAATCTGCAGCGCATCCGCCAGAACTGGGAAGATCACGCCCAAATCCTGAACGCGGTTGTGGCCGGTAACAGCGATCTGGCCAACCTGCTGGCGACCCAGCACGTACACAATGCGGCCAAGGCCTATCAGGATGCCCAAAACGGCGAGAAAACCTGATCAAGCAGAGCGGCTCGCTCTTAACGCGGTCTCAAAGACCATCCAAACCGATGCCAGGCGCCGTTGGTACTTGTGTGCGCCACCAAACAACAACTCGCTTTGCAGGCTGTCGATCAAGGCCATGTAAGTCATGGCCAAGGTATCCACACGTAAACCCGTCTCGGACTTAGTCAGGGCAGACAGCTCCAGGGCCTGATGGATGATGCTTTCCAGGTCCTCCATAAACACGTGCATGGGTTCCATCACCACATCGTACAAATGCACAGGCGGGGCAAATAAGGTACGAATCCAAAAACGTACTTGATGCGATTGCTCAAAGCGCTCCTGTATCCCTTCCAGATAGGCCCGCAACTGCTGCTTGATCTCATCGCCCCCTTGCAGAACCTGACGTGCATGGTTCAGCTCATCATCCACAATCTTTGGAATCAGGCTCAGAAACAGCTCATCCTTGTTGCGAAAATGGGCATAGACAGAGGGCTTTTTAATGCCCACATCCGCGGCAATCTCGTTCATGGTGGTGGCATCAAAGCCCTGAACAGCAAAGCGCGCCAACGCGGCATCCTGCAGTTTTTCAGTCGTGGTTTTGCTCACAGTCCAACACGCTCTCAGTCAAAGACTCATCATCAAGGCCACCATCACGGCCCGCCGCAAACGCTTATTTTACAGTCCCCAGCTCCCCGACCGATCTTGTTACCGTGCGGCAACGGCCGGCCAGAACATACAACAGAATCGACAGCAGACCGCAGCCACCAATCGCCAAAGGCACAACGTGCGGCCCAGGCACCGCCAGACTGACGATGTAGCCCACCACCGCCGAAATCAGATAATGGAACATACCCATCAAGGCCGCAGCGGTACCAGCCTGAGGGCCAGCCACGTTCATGGTCAAGGCCGTCACGTTACCAAAAACCATTCCTAAAGAACCGACCGACATGGCGATCAAGGCGGCATATAGGATCAGGCCCGCCACGTCTGCTTGCACCGCCACATACAAGAGCCAGGCCGAAGCCGTATGGACAATCAGCCCTAAGGCCAGCACCCGAGAAGTAGGCATCCCGGCCTTCAACACGTAATTGCTGACGACCCCACCCAGGACCAACGCCACCGAGTTACCGGCAAACACATAACTGAACACAGCGGGCGACAAAGCAAAATGCTGCGTGAACACAAAAGCCGAGCCACTGATATAAACAAATAAGGCAGCCAGTGCAAAACCACCGGAACCGGTATACGCCATGAATGGCTTATTGCCCAGCTCGCGTCCATAGGCGCGAACAATATGACCGGGATTCAAAGGAACACGCTGCGTCACGGGCAAGGAGTCCGGGATGGTCTTGAGCCCCCACAACAAACCCATCGTCCCTAAAAAAGCCAACATCCAAAAAATGGCCCGCCAATCTGCATGGCGCAATAAATACGCGCCCCAAATAGGAGCCACAATCGGTGCGATCATCATCACCTGCATCAATAACGAAAAGATGCGTGCCGACTCTTTCATATCGCACAAATCCGCCACAATCGCGCGCGGTGTGACGAGCCCTGCTGCCGCACCCAAGGCCTGAATAAAACGCGCAAGGAGCAAAGCCTCAACCGATGTGGCCAAAGCACCAAGAATCGAACCAATCACAAAGATGACAACGCCCAGCAGCAAGGGAACTCGGCGCCCGAAACGGTCCAGCAAAGGGCCATAAATACCTTGCCCCAAAGCCAGGCCCGCCAGAAAGATAGACAGCGTTTGCTGAATCCGTCCCGAGGAAACTCCCAGCTCCTGCGCAATGGCAGGCATACCCGGCAAATACATATCGATTGCCATCGCGTCCAATGCCGTCAACATGGCCAGCAACAAGATCAATGACCAAGCCAGGCTCCTGGTACGTGACAAATCACTCATGTTGCACTCTCTGTCGCACGGAAAAACAAAAACCCAAACACACTGACACCCCTGTCCATAGCAATTTCAATCCAAACTACCTACCGATAGGTAGGAAAGTCGTTACTGTACTCTTTTCAGGATGTGGGCGAAAAAAAACCCCGGTAAATACCGGGGTTCCTGAGCGCCTGAGCAGCTAAAACTTAAATGTCCAGCAAATCACCCATGTCATCAGCGTGCTCTTCTTCCACGGCCATGATCTCGACCAGCATCTGGCGAGTGGTCGGGTCGGTGTCACCAATGCGTTCAATCATTTGGCGATAGGACTCGATGGCAATACGCTCGGCAATCAGGTTGGCGCGAATCATGGATTTGATGTCACCGCTATCGTCATATTCCGCATGGCTGCGTTGGGCCAGGTTTTTGGGATTGAAATCCGGCTCGCCGTTCAACTGCACAATACGTTCGGCAATGCGGTCGGCATGCTCGGCCTCTTGCTGGGCATGCTCCAGAAACTCGGCTTTGATAGGCTCGTTGTTCAAACCGGTGGCAGTAAAGTAGTGGCGCTTGTAGCGCATCACACAGACCAGCTCAGTGGCCAGAGCCTCATTGAGCATTTGGATGATCTCTTCACGATTGCCCTTGTAGCCGGATGCCACCGCACCATCGTCCACAAACTTCTTGGCAGCTGCGCGGATAGCAGCAACATCGATAGGACCTTGGCTGGGTTTATCAGCTTTGTGCTTACTCATTGCATTCCTCCGTATTGATTCCCACCGCAAAAGCGCGGCACTGTATCGTGCAACAACCGGAAACGAACACACGGACTCCATAACCAACAAGTGCTTGCCCTAAGGACAAGCGCTTTACCTAAACCTGGGCTTGAAGTCTGCACGCTGCTGGTGATCCAAACCGGTCGCGCAAGAAACTGAACAAAGTGAATAGGTGCCTTTCATGGTAGCGATTGCCCCTTGGCTTGGAAAGCGCAAAACAGCCGCCTCCAGTTGCAGGAAACTAGGTCTTTGAGCAATAAAAAACTGAAAATCAGGCCGTATGAAAGCCGCTCAAAATCACCATCCATGCGGGCTAAGCACGAAATTTGCTACTGGTTTTCCCCAATAAAAACGGCTATCGCCCTTCTCAAGCAGAGATACAAGCTCAAACACTTGGATACAGGTTCGACGCTATCAACGGCCTGTCTCAAGCCAGTATTGATATGTTTTTTATTTATCGCCTCCTTTCATAAAAAAACGACAACATCGATTAATATGAAACGGTCGTTACTACTTCTTGATTGTTATGACATCAATGAGATGGCTACTTCTGACCTATAAAGTCCCCTCTGAGCCTAGTGCCAAACGCCTGGCACTATGGCGACGTTTGAAAAGCCTGGGCGCGGTGTATCTGCAAAACGGGGTGTGCGTGCTGCCCAAAACCGACGAGCATGTACGCCGCCTAAAGGTGCTGGAAAACGACATCGCCACCATGCAAGGCGAATGCGTCTTGCTGGAAACCATTGCACTGGACAAGGCCCAGGAAAACAAGGTCATCGCCCGTTTCACGGACGAGCGCAACGATCAGTATCAGGAGCTGCTGGGCCGGTGCAAAGACTTCGAGGCCGAGATCGACAAGGAAATTTCGATTCAGAAATTCACCTATGCCGAACTGGACGAAGAAGAAACTGACCTTAAGAAACTGGAAAACTGGTACGAGAAAATCCGGAAGCTGGATTTTTATGGCGCCCCCCTGGCACCGCTTGCCCAAGAGCGTCTGCAAGCGTGTCAGGCACGGCTGGATGCGTATGCCCAGATGGTCTATGACGCTCATGAAGAAAACTGCTGATCCTGCACCGACACCGGCCGCCGCCCCCTCCAGGGCCAGCATTCACCGCAGCGTCTGGGCATTGGGCTTTGTATCCATGTTCATGGACATTTCCTCAGAACTGATCCACGCTCTGCTGCCCATTTACATGGTTACCGTCCTGGGTACCTCGGTACTGGCAGTAGGCGTTATCGAAGGCATTGCCGAGGCCACCGCCTCCATCATGAAAGTGTTTTCCGGCGCGGTCAGCGACCGTTTTGGAAAGCGTAAACTGCTGGCCGTCATTGGCTATGGGCTGGCAGCCCTGACCAAACCCATTTTTCCCCTGGCAAACTCACTGGACTGGCTGGTCGGCGCCCGCTTTGTAGACCGCATCGGCAAAGGCATACGCGGTGCCCCCCGTGACGCCCTGATCGCCGATGTCACTGGCCCCGAATCGCGTGGGGCGGCCTACGGTTTGCGGCAAACGCTCGATACCGTTGGCGCCTTTGTCGGCCCCCTGCTGGCCATCGGGCGGATGTGGTGGACAGCCAATAATTACCAGTTGATCTTCTGGGTTGCCGTGCTGCCTGCCTTTGCTTCGATCGCCGTTCTGGTGCTCTTTGTGCGCGAGCCCACCTTACCCGCCAACACCCGCCCCCGCAAACTACCCCTGAACCGGGAAGACCTGAGCCGTTTGGGTTCCCGCTATTGGTCGATTGTCGCCATTGGTCTGGCCTTTACATTGGCCCGTTTCAGCGAAGCCTTCCTTCTCTTGCGCGCAGAGGCCAGCGGCTTACCACCCATGTGGGCTCCAGCCGTCCTGGTTGTCATGGGAGTGGCCTTTTCCCTGTCTGCCTACCCTGCAGGTGTGCTGTCGGATCGCATGCGTAAAACCGACCTGCTCCTGATCGGAGTGACCCTGCTGATTGCAGCCGACCTGCTCCTGGCCTTTGTCCCCGGCTTGCTGGGTTTGGGTCTGGGCGTTGCTTTGTGGGGCCTGCATATGGGCTTTACCCAAGGCCTGTTCAGCGTCCTGATTGCCGACAGCGCCCCCGCCGAACTGCGTGGCACCGCCTTTGGCCTGTTCCATCTGCTAATCGGCATCGCCTTGCTGCTGGCCAGTGTTATTGCCGGTATGCTCTGGGACACCATTGGCTTCCAAGGCACCTTTGCCGCTGGCGCACTTTTTGCGATTTTGACTGGGGTAGGTTTGCTCACCCTACGACACTCAACCCAAGGAGCGTTCTAAGCCACGGCCTGAGTCCCTCAAGCGACAGGCCATTATTGGCAGCCAATGTGCTTGTGTCGAAACCCCACAAAAAAGCCCCTGCCAGCACGGTACTGGCAAGGGCCTTTGAACTTTGGCTTAGTAGGTTTTAGAACGGTTGTGCACAACAAATATATGTAAACAGTGTCATAGCTCCCAACTATCCTGATGACTTTGGTACCACTTCAAATGAGCACGTAAACAAATCGCAAAAATTACAGCGCGTAGTTTACATTTT